>CAZCWV010000037.1:0-9725 GCA_964502425.1 uncultured Candidatus Peribacteria bacterium
CGGCCAGGGCAAGCAGGTGGACTTCACGAACACCATCATCGTGATGACTTCCAACGTCGGCGCCGAGAAGCTCACGAAGCAGGCGGCCAAGATCGGCTTCCACCTGGCAAACGAGGCGCGCGGGGAGGAGCAGGAGTACGAGGAGAAGACCAAGGAGGTGCTCCAGGAACTCAAGGAGCACCTGCGGCCGGAGTTCCTCAACCGCGTGGACCACATCATCGTCTTCAATGCCCTCAACCAGCTGCACATCCGCAAGATCGTCCGCATGCACCTGCAGAAACTCACGGACCGCCTCAAGGAGCAAGGCTATACGCTCAGCGTGGACGCCAAAGCCCTGAACCTCCTGGCGGAGGAAGGGTTCGACCCCGAGTACGGCGCGCGGCCCGTCCGGCGCACGGTGCAGGAGCGGATCGAGAGCGAGATCGCCGAACATATGCTCAAGGGCGTCTTCCGCAAGGGCGACGTGATCCGCGTGGTGCGCAAGAACGACACGACGCTGGAGTTCCTTCACGGTGAGGCCAAGGACGCCGTCGTACAAGAGGCGGAGGAGGAGAAAGTCACTGCCTCTTGACATAGTGTATTGAGTATTCCGTATTGGGTATTGAGGGGAAGACAAGCATGTGCGATACCGGGCTCTTTCCCCAATACCCAATACTCTCCCCTCAATACTCAACAATTGTTCAATAGGCAGTTTTCTGCTACAATATGTAGATTTCCCTGAATCCCCTTCCATGCCGATCGACCCCGTCAAAATCCCGCAGAACGTGTACATTGAGGACCGCATCGTGGGGCCGCTGACGCTCAAGCAAATCCTCATGGTCGCGCTGGGTGGCGGGTTCAGCTACACGCTCTACAGCACGCTCGCCCAGGCCAACGGCGGCAGCCTCTCCATCGTCCCCACGGTCCTCGTGTGGATTCCCTGCGCCATCTCGGTTGTCTTCGCCATCGTGAAGATCAACGATCTGACCCTCTTCCGGATCCTTCTCCTCACCGTTGAGAAGATGAACAAACCGCCGCTCCGCACGTGGGCACCGCGCCAGGGCCTCACGATCCACATCCGCACTGGCGGAAAGGAGGAAGTGCAGAAGGCCGAGCAGGTGAAGCAGGAAGAACAGAAACACATCGCGACGATGCAGAAAACACAACACCACATCCAGGAACTCAGTTCCGTCTTGGACCGGCCACTCGTGGATCCGGACGCCCCCGCACCGGATGGGGAACCTCCCTCCCAGCCCCCTCCCGTAGATCGGAGCAGCATTCAAACGGACACCGAGTCACACGACGATCTCTCCGCTTTCCGGAACGTGTTCCGCGATATCTCCCCCCACCCGTGACCTCCATGGCGCCCTCGGATGCCAAAAACGGCCAGAATACGACGGTGCGGAAGCGCAAGCTCTCCACGCTCAGTTCCACGCAACGCTTCCTGGCCATCGCGGAAATCCACCACGACACGGTGGTGCTCAAGAACGGCGGCTTGCGGGCGGTGCTCCAGGTGGAAGCGCTGAACTTCAACCTCAAGAGCGAAACGGAACAGCAAGGCATCATCGCGGGGTACCAATCCTTCGTGAACAGCGTCACTTTCCCTCTCCAGATCGTGGTGCGGTCATCCAAGATGAACATCGACCCCTACCTGGAACGGCTCCGCGCCCAAGCACGCGTGCAGAAGAACGATCTCCTGCAGAAGCAGACCCTCTCGTACGCGGATTTCGTGGAGAAGCTGGTGGACATCGCCGATATCATGCAGAAAAAATTCTTCGTGGTGGTCCCCGTGGACACAAACATCCGCAAGAAGACCATGATCGAACAATTCTTCAACTGGATGAGCCCGGACGACACAACCGCGCACATCGCGCAGCGCCACCGGGAATTCGGACCGGCGCACACCATGCTCAAGGACCGGGTAAACCTGATCCAGACCGGGCTGCAGAACATCGGACTCCAGTCGCGGCGGCACTCCACCCGCGAACTCATCGAACTCTTCTACGAAATCTACAACCCCAAGACGAGCCAAGAGCAGAAACTGCCGGGGGAGGGGCAGTTGAAGGTGGATAAGACCATGCTGTGAGGATGCCGAGGATGCCAACGATGCCGAGGATTCCGAGGAAAGAGTTTCCACGAGTTCCGTACACTTCTCTATAGCCACTCCTCGGATTCCCATTCGGGCCTGAGAGGCCCCTCAGGGCCTTCGAACGGCTTCGGATTCCTCGGTTTCCTTGGTTTCTTCGGATTCTTCGGCTTCCTCCGTCCCTCCCGATACTCTTTTGACAAATAGTGAATATCAGATACAGTGTCCCCGAAGTCAGACGCCGCTCGTGCAAGGGCACTGCCTTTACCCCCACTCTCTCTACTTCCTCCCACTTGCACCCCTTCTTCGCTTATGGCCGATACAACCGCCGCATCGACAGTGTCCATCATGGATGAACTCCTCAAGGATTCCCCGCCCATTCTGCGCGTGCAGCCTGGGGAATTAGTGGAGGGTATCGTGGTGTTCCGGGGCAAGAACAAGCTCCTCCTTGACCTCCAGGGCGTTGCGACGGGCATCGTGAGCGGACGGGAACTGCGCGATTCCTTCAACACGTTCAGGGAACTCAAAGTGGGCGACGGCGTGGCAGCACTGGTGCTGGAGGAGGAGAACGACGAGGGCATGGTCGTGCTGAGCCTCCGCATGGCCAGCCAGATGAAGGCGTGGGAGCGGTTCCACAAACTCGTGGAGTCCGATACCACGATGAAATTCACGACGCAGGAAGCCAACAAGGGCGGGCTGCTCGCCAACATCGACGGCATCCGCACGTTCCTCCCCGTGAGCCAGCTGGCCCCCTCGCACTACCCGCGCGTCAACAACGCTGACGCCAGCGAGATCATCTCCCGCTTGCAGAGGTACGTGGGGCACACGTTCACGGTCAAGATCATCTCCATGGACGAAGAGGCGGGGAAGATCGTGGTGTCCGAGCGCGAGGCGATGGCCGAGGAACGCGCCAAAGCCCTGGAGCAACTCAAGCCGGGCGACGTGCGCGACGGCAGCGTGAGTGGCATCGTAAAGTTCGGCCTCTTCGTGGCTTTCGACGGCCTGGAAGGTTTGGTACACATTTCCGAGATCGCCTGGGGGCATGTGAAGAACCCCGCCGAGTACGCCCAGGTTGGCGACAAGGTACAGGTGAAGGTGATCGGCGTGGACGGCGAGAAGCTCTCGCTCTCCATCAAGCAGCTCACCAAGGACCCATGGGAAGAGATCGCAGAGCGCTACCCGGTTGGGAAGAAGGTATCGGGGCCGGTGGTTCGCTTCGCGGATTACGGCGCCTTCCTCCGCCTGGAGAAGGACATCAACGGCCTCGTGCACCTCTCCGAGTTGGCTCACCATAAGGTTACCGACCCCGCGGAGGTCCTCACCATCGGCCAGAAGGTGGAAACGCAGGTCATCAACATCGACGTGGACGAGCGCCGCATCGGCCTCTCCCTCAAGGCCCTCAAGCCCATCGACAAGGAGACCATGGAACGCATCAAGCGCGAGCGCGAGGAGGAGGAACAGAAGGCGAAGGAACAACGCTCCGCTGATGCGACGCCGGCGGATGATGCGGAGGAAACCGAAACCCCCGAGAAAACGCCCGCAAAAGCCGCGGAATCCGCTGCCTCAGGCTTCGTCGCATCAAAGACCGGCAAGAAGTACTACGCCGTTGACTCTGCAGCAGGGAAGAAGATCAAGGCGGAGAACCGGATCGTCTTCAAGACTGCAACCGAGGCCGAGGCCGCGGGCTATAGCGCCTGAGGGGAGGATGCAGAGGATTCCGAAGATGCCGATGATGCCGAAGATCTGTCGTTTTGAATGAACTTGGTTTGATATGGTGGTTCCTCGGAATCGTCGGCAACGTCGGCATCCCTCCACTACTCCTTCAACGACTGATCGCTCAACAGGTGCAAATGGAGGTACATCACCTCCTGCCCCCCCTCCTTCCCCACGTGGAACGTGAGCTTGTAGCCCGCGATCCCCTTCTCCTTTGCGAAACGCTGCGCCTTGAGGATGAGCATCCCCGGAAGGTGCGCCGTCTCCGGCGTTACGTCCGCGATGGAGGCTACGAAGTGCTTGGGAATGAAGAGCAGATGCGTTGGCGCCTTGGGGTGGATGTCCTTGAACGCCAGCACGTCCTCGTCCTCGTAGACGATGGAGGCGGGAATTTCCTTGTCGATGATCTTATGGAAGATTGTTCGCTCTGCTTGCATGGGATGATTGTACTACAGAAGGCGAAAGAGTATTGCGAAAGGCTGCAAGGTCTCTCTGCAATTCTGCGCCAATACGGGAGAGTATGGATAGTTTTGGAGATTGCTTTGGGGATTTTCCAATGCAGTAGAGATGGTACAACTCACGCACATCCTTTTGTTGCTCCGCTGTCAGCGGCGCTTCCGGGGGAAGTGAGCCATCTGCAGAAAACAGCAGGCGACGTTCTGCCCCGAGAATACGTTCGAATTCGGGATAATTGAGCGTAGCAAGATCCGTACGATACTTCCCGTATTCCCCATTCCCTAACACAGTGAGAAACGTGGATATCTCCCGTTGCCGTTCCGGTCCCTCAAGGTAGGGAAGGTTCAATTCGTCAGGGAGGCGGCGAGCTGTATTGGGAGTGTTCATAGGAAGAAGGAAAGTGATGCCCTCTTATACGAATCCTCAAGAGAAGATGCAAGAGCCTCTTGTATAGTCAGTCATCCCTGTTCATATTTTGTACAACACCAATGCTCCACAGGAGGCACTGATATTTGGAAATCAGCGTGTCTTCCGTGGAACGTCAAGGAACGTAACATGTTGCATCATGACGAAGGTATGGTGGAATACCATCCAAACTGTTCCGCGTGCGTATCCCTCCCCCCTCGTCCGTACAGGAGAATTGACAAAACACCCGAAAAAATGAGACAATAGCTACAGATGACCATGTTGAATTCTCAAGAGAAAGGCTCCAGCCTCTCCACAGGCGTGGAGATGTCCAAGTTGGTTGTGAGCCAGCCGAAGAAACTAGAACATCTCCTTGAGGACCTCAAGACGATTGAGGTCTTTACGTCGCGCGTGAGCGAGCGCACGGGCGAGGATAGATCGCAGGATCCGGGGACCGCTGGTGCCGCAGCCGGCACACGCAAGGACAACACGGCCGTCTCCCCGCGCGACCAGGCCATCGCAGCAATTCCCACCGCGCAGCAAGTCCTCCAGAAGCAACTGGCGAAGCACATCGAGCAGGAGGTGGGCACGCTCCGCAAACTGGCACGCAAGACTGCTCATTCCGGCCGTCCCGGCGACGCCTTTCGCCTCAACGAAATCTACGCCCGCATCCGCCGCCTCAACGCGCTGCTGGCGGAAATCTTCAGCGCGGCACTCGACGTGCTGCGGAGGCTGTACATTCGGGTGTTCATCGACAGGCAGCCGATCCTCTGAGCGCTCGAGAGGGAATCCGGAGAAGTATGGGCATTGTTCACCGTGCCCTGGCTTCTTCCAACCTCTCCACCCCCTGAACCAGCCAATCGCCGAGGAGCGGGATCCAGTCCACGCCGCCAAAGAGCCAGATAATGAACGGCACGATGATCGCCACCGCGACCACCAACCCCAAACCCCGCGCCAAACCATGGAGGAACGCACGCCAGAAGCTCCGCCAGGGATGGAATGCATCCATGTGGCGCAACGTGTCTTCCAAGCGCTCCAACGACTGCCGAAACTGTCCTTCCTCCTGTTCTGCCATACCTATGATGACGGCTGCATGCCCCTTCCTTTACCGTACTTTCCGATGGTCGAATCCCTTGTGCTTCTTCCCGCGCCCCTCGAAGAGCTGCATGATGTTCGTGAGCACCTCGTCCGCAATAGCCAGCGGCTTGAGGATGACCTTCTCCACCTCCGCCGTCACGCGATCCGCGCGCTTGACGATCTTCCGCACATCCACGAAGAGGAAGAGCGCGTGGTAGAGCACCACCACCAGCATGATGCCGACGAGGATGTACAAGAAGATGAGGATGTCTGCGGACGTGAGCGGGGTCATATCGGAGAGGAAGTATTACATACCATCGTACCGACGCTGTACACTCGATGCAATTCACGCCCCCGGGATTCATGGTACGGAACATCTTTACGCCTTCGCCCCTCCATCTTGATCGCATCGGGAACAGGCTACCATGGGCACGTCTCCTCTGGACACTGCCACGAAGGACGGCCATTGCTGGCCTCCGGCTCTACCAGGTGACGCTCTCGCCCGACCACGGTCCCCTCCGGCACGCCGTCCACGTCCACGGAGAGCCGCAGGCCCCGCAGCCACTCCCCCACGTGCTCGATGTACGCGATGGACGCGCTGCGGGAACGCGGATTCGTCGTCGGCTCCCTCCTCTCCGCCCGCCGTCTCCTCACATGCCATCCATGGAAGAAGCCGAGCGACGCGAAGATGCGGGAGTTGGCGGAGAAGACGCTCAACTCCCAATAACATGCTTGGGGTGGAAATTCGTGCAACCTCGATGAGTGCCTCTAAGCCTGCAAGCCCAGTTGTACAACGGCAATAAGCGCAATCCCGAGCAGGAAGAGCGCAAGCCACGCGATACTCCAGAGAATGACCTGCGTGCAGCGTCGGTACTTCTTTTCGAAGCAGAGAAGAACGGGGTAGCCCAGCATTGCAGTCGCGCACAAGAGCGCGGAGAAGACGAAAGTCGTGAGGAACGCCAGGATGCCAACCGGCGGAAACCACTGGAAGATGCTGTCTTTCAAGGCCTGCGCAAACGGAGAAGTCACGAACAATGCGCCCGTAAGGATGTATGTGACGACAATAGCCGTCTGCAGGAAACCGACCTTCCAAGCCGCGAGCGGTGCCCGTCTGTGCAACAACTTCATAGAGGCTTCAGTATACGATCGCGCGGCGCTGGCGCAAGGATCGGCTCGACGTGCGAAAGTTGCCGCCTGCGAACATTGTGGATGAGGGGCGAGGATCATTTTAGATGCCGCCACTGCTTGCGAGATGGGTGCATGACAGATTCTTGCTTTCTCATCCAATCAGGTACCCATCGGCGCAACAATTCTTTTGCTGCTCTTATCATTTCTGCGGGCGCATTCATAAGATATCGAATGTCGCCACATTCCAATGCTTTGACGGCGTAATACGCCGGTGAGAGTACGGAAAGCAATCCATCGTCTGGCGTCAGAGAGCGGCTTTCTTCAAACAATCTCACGGCATCCGCTACCTTACCTCTCTCCAGCATCTGCTGCAGCAAGGGCATGACCGTGTCATAACAAGCCTCGCACGTTGTGGCGATTGATTTATTGCATGTAGCTTGCTGATGAATTTTAGGTACGAATGACGCCACTGCTGCTTGCAGTTCCTCAAAGGTCATCTCACGCGAAACAAGTAAGCGATAATCCCCGGAAACAGGAGTGCCTCCCGGGTATTGCAGACCCACTTGCGTCGCAGAAAAGAGTTCCAAAAATCTCTGTCTCAAGGGGCGAACGATGCCCGATCCGAAAGAAGACAGGAAATGTTCAACGTCATTGTTCCTTGTAAGACCCATATTCAGATGAGCATGGAAGCCGTGTGGTACGTTCGTTGCAACAAACGGATCGTGCCTGCTTGAGGATTCCATCATAACCATGATTATATTATTGCTTGAAATGTAAATACGTCAACAGAGCAACTCCGCATGAGCCGGATGGAGCGGGTAACGGGGATCGAACCCGTATGTCCAGCTTGGAAGGCTGGCGTACTACCATTGTACTATACCCGCGAACAATCTTGAGAAGAGTATAAAGAGGATGCCCCAAGGAGGAAAGGACGAGCGATCCCTCACGCCTTGAGACCCTCCGCACCTCCGGAAGCAGCTAGGCGCCCCTCCTTCAACAGATCCCGTATCTCCGTGAGGAGCTGGACCTCTGCAGGGGCGACGGTGGCAACGGGCGGCGCCTTCTTCTTGAAGCGCTGGAGCTGCTTGATCACGAGAAAAATGCTGAAGGCGATGATGACGAAGTCGACGACCGACTGGATGAACAAACCGTACTTGATACTGGACTCCCCTATCGTGAGGGAGAGCGTGGAGAAATTCAGTTTTCCCAGCAGGAGGCCGAAGACCGGCATGATCAGTTCACTGACCAGGGACGTGACGATCTTGCCGAACGCACCTCCGATGATGACGGCAACGGCAAGGTCCATCACATTGCCCTTCATGGCGAAGTCGCGGAATTCTTTGAGCATAGGAATGGAAGGAAGAGGTGACGGAGAGCGTAGCAGCCGGAGGTCCAACTGCCTATCCGCCCGTTCCCCATGACTTGTCCTCCCCTCTCCTCCCGCGAACATCAGATAGTGGCAATTATCTCGGCTTCTTATTCTCATTAAATGAAGAATTTTGATAGTATAAGACGTATACGTAAGAGTTGCATATATTATAATATGTTGTATATTATCCTTACACCATGGCGCAGTTCATCATCCTCTCCATCGCCGGCCTATTCGTGTGCTGGATTCTGATCGATGATTTTATGCCAGGCCAGACGACGTCCCAAGACCAACAGAAGAAAGGAGGGACAAGCGGAATATTCACCCTGCTCGCCTTGCCGTTCCTCTTCGTTTTCCTGCTCCTCCATGGGATCACGCAGGTACTATGGATGGCCATTACACTCGCTCTCCCCCTCCTCTCTCTCCTCTGGACACTCGTGCGGGAGGCTTTCTCTGCAGCGGGTACCATCCTCCGCAATTCTTTGTCGCTGCTCCGCACGTTCCTGCAGAAGTCCCTCCTCTCCCTCAAAAGAACATTGGGAATCCTGTTCCGTTCCCTGAACGCTTTTCTCCGCACATTTCTGCGCACCCTCTCCAGCATCGTGCGCACGTTCCTCCTGCGCCCCTTCGCGGCACTCCTGAAAGGCATCAGAAATCTCTTCCACTCCTTCTTCCGAATCCTTCTCACGGGAAGCATCCGCGGCCTGTGGAATTCCTTACGCCCCCTCGGCCGCTCCATCCTCTCCTTCCTTCGCACCGCTGTTCGTTCCCTGTTCCATTCCCTCTCGGCTGTGTTCCATGCACTCAGAAAAACTGCCATGCAATTCCTCAAATGGATAGGACGAAGGTTGTACAACATCCTTACCGGATTCCTGCGTTTGATGACACGCACTATCCATATCCTCCGCCCCTTCTTCCAAGCCATCACGCGATACCTCACCCCGCTGCTGAGAAGCGTGCGTGCCGCGCTGCACGCCGTATACCGCTTCGTTTCTTTCTTGTTCCGTTCCTTGCCAACTCCCCTACGTAACATCCTGAAGAGAGCCTGGAAACTCCTCGTTCTCCTCGTCTCATCCTGCGGACGTCTCCTGCGTGGAAAACAGGCGGAAACGGATGAAGGAGCGGCGAAGAATGTGTACACAAATGTTGATCGGGAGAGCTCCCCGACGATGCGCATGCTCTCCCTCTGGCTGCCGCACCGGACCGGACACCGGCTGAGCGGAGCAGATGACGGAATGCGACGGGAAGCCAGGAAAAAGATACACCGACGCGCGAAAAACGAGGCGCATGAAGATGAAAAAACGGAACCGGCCGAGGATGCGCTGTTGTGGAGACGGATGCAGGCCATCGGATGGAGGACACGGAAACAGCTCATCCGGATACGGTGAGCATTATCTGCAGCTTTTACATGACACTTCTTCCGTATGCAGATACCATCGTCCCCATGCACGGCTACATCACCAATCTCGACCAGGTCACGAAGGAGCACACGGATTTCCGCCGCGTCCTCTA
>CAZCWV010000038.1:0-9677 GCA_964502425.1 uncultured Candidatus Peribacteria bacterium
GGTGGAGAAGATCATCGTTCCCGCGAGCATGGCCAACGCCGCGCCGATGCACTGGGCCACAATGTACGCGATTGCATCCGCAGATTTGATTTTCTTCACGCTCCAGAGGCCGATGGTGACTGCCGGATTGACGTGCGCGCCGGATACCGGCCCGAGCGTGTAGACGATCAAGCCAAGGGTCAATGCCGCCAAGACGGGTGTGGAAATGGGGAGTGTTGTGCCCACGGAGAGGCGTACCATGAATGCCAAGAGAAACGTTCCGATGAGCTCTGCGGCATAGGAGCGGTACTTCATGCGTGGAGGGGGAAGGAAGATTCCATCGTACTACCGCGCGTTGCGAAGTTCAATTTCCCAGCACCTTCACGATCTGCCGGAAGGCGTCCATGGCGTGCTGGGTGGAATCGATGCGCACCTGGAGGCTGGTGGCGGAGGCGCGGATTGCTCCCCGGACGCGCTCGGGGGCGGGGAAGTTTTGGACTTCGAGAGGGGAGAACTGGAGGAGGCGGAGGTTCTGCACGGCCGAGCCGAGCGCCTCGCGGTACCGCGCCGCGCGGGCGGCGTCCCCAACATCCAGCGCCACCGCCCACGCGTGGGCGAGGCCCTCGGTGTAGACGCCGTCCGAGGAGGAGTGCGGCGTGCCGTACTCGGGCGTGGCCGGGTTGAAGAAGCGGCCGGGGTACGGCGCGTGCCCCATGAGCTCGAGGAGCTTGTCGTTGAGTGCAAAGACCGCATCCGCGTACGTGCGGTCCCCCGTGGCTTCCCATAACTTCTCCAGGGACATCGTGTGCCAGGGGACGTAGGCGGGGTAGTAGTGCGCGTCCATCCCGGTCACGTACCGCCCAATGTAGTACCCCTGGGATTTCCGCGCGGCGTTGAGGATGTGCCTGTCGCCCGTCTTCCCCCAGTATTCCATCAGTCCCAGGAGCGCTTCGCCGGAGTAGAAGGTGAGGAGGTAGTCATCGTCATCGCGCGGTTCCGCGGGACGGATGAACCAGGCGTCGAGCGCGCCGTCCTCGTGCATGGAGGAGAGGATGCCGTCCGCGAGCTCCTTCGCTTTGGCTTCGTACTGCGGAAAATCGGGACTGGCCACCAGCGCGCGCAGGAGCATCCCGTTCGATCCCAATTTGGAGGAGCCGTCGAAGAGCACGTAGCCAAGACCGTCGCGCTCGCGGTACCAGTGTTCCAGATAGAAGGCGAGGTTCCTGCGGTGGAGCGGGAGTAGGTCCGCGCGCTCGCCGCAGAGTTCCCCGAGCAGCCGCGCGGCCATGAGTTGGCGGATGGGGTTGTTCTTCCGGGGCTCCTCCGCCGAGAGCGGCTCGTGGATGTAGCGGAAAATATTTTTTTCATTGATGCTCCCGAGGAACCAGGCTTCGGCCAGGCCGTACGCTTCCGTCACCTCGCGGTGCAGGTCGTTGTCGGAGAGGGTGGTGAGATCCTGCGCGGGGAGATCCGCGTCCAATACGGAGGCTTGGCAGCCGCCGAAGAGGAGCGCGCAGAGGAGGAGGGGAGGGAAGCGTCGCACGACCTCAGTCTACGTTATTTCCCTTCCTTCCCGTAGTAGATCTTCGTCACGGTTCTGTACCAGTCCACCGCCTCGCTATCCACGTAGCGCTTGGCGTCCTCCCGGGTGGGGAAGCGGTCGCCGTAGGCGCGCAGCCAGATGCGTTCGAAATCCGCGTAGCTCTCCGCGGGCGAGGCGTACGTCCGGAACGTGCATCCTGTCGCGGTGCAACGGGTGATGCCGTGGCAGTTGTTCTTGGAGCGTCCCACGCCGGTGGTGCAGTTCTCCGTCTCGGCAATGGCCACGGCGTACGCCAGTTTCTTGATGTCCACTCCCGTCGCCACCTTCGGGGGACAGTGCTCTTCCTTCCCCAGCGCGCAGAGTTTTGCGCGGGTCTCCTCGGCTGAGAGGTGGATCGTATTCTGTTCCTGGAGATGGTCTTGGTGGTTCTCCTCCCATTGCTGCTTGAGGGAGAGGAGTTCCCCTTCCAGCGCTTCCGTCTGGGGGACTTCGGGAGCCTCCGCGCGCCCCATGTTCACGGCATGGAAGCTGCTTGCGAGCATGGCGCCGAACAGGAGGATGATGATTCTATGCGTTTGCATCATAGGGGATAGATATTTAAGCACCTTATATAAAAAAGTCAATACTCCTGGAAGGTCATATTCTTCACTGAAAGGCGGAAATGAACAGTCCTTCATACATCATCATCCCTTCGGGAAAGGGAACGGATTTCTTGAGGGTTCTTGCGAGGCTTTCAGGATGCCGAAAGCAGGCTCCGCAGCAGCTTCAGTTTGGGCTCGATAACCGTCTGGCAGTAGGGGGCACGGGGGTCCTTCTCGTAGTACTGCCGGTGGTCCATCTCGGCCGGGTAGAAGGACGCGAGGGGCTCCACTTCCGTGACGATCGGCGCGTGCAGGAGTCCCCGCGTCTTCCAAATCGCCTTGGCGATGGCTTCTTTCTGCGCATTGTCCGTCCACAGGATGATGGAGCGGTACTGCTCGCCGACATCCGCGCCCTGCCGGTGGCGGGTGGTGGGGTCGTGGAGGGCAAAGAAGAGCACGAGGAGCTCCGAGAGCGGCACCGCGTCCGGATCAAACGTCACGCGCACCACTTCCGCGTGTCCCGTCCCTCCGCGGCACACGTCATCGTACGTCGGATGGTCCGTGTGCCCGCCCGCGTAGCCGGGTTCGACGGAGAGGACGCCGGGCATGCGCGTGAAGAGCGCCTCGGTGCACCAGAAGCACCCGCCGCCGAGGACAATCGAAGAAGTTTTCCGTGTCATGCAAATCAAGGAAAAATGATGGAAAAACGGGCGTTTACATTTCCTCCAGATGTTCCGTGGGAATGAAGCGCAGCGAGAGGGAGTTAACGCAGTGGCGCGTGTCCTTGGGGGTCATCTGCTCGCCCTCGAACACGTGGCCGAGGTGCGCGCCGCATGCGGTGCACTGAATTTCGGTGCGGACGCCATCGGGGTCAGGGAGGCGCGCCACTGCGCCGGTGATCTCCCGGTCAAAGCTCGGCCAGCCGCAGCGCGCGTCGAACTTATCCTCCGACCGGTAGAGCGGCGTTCCGCAGCGGCGGCAGACGTATGCGCCCTCCCGCCAGAAGTCGTCGTACGCGCCCGAGAAAGGCGGTTCGGTCCCCTTGCCGACGATGATGCGTTCCTCCTCGGGCGAGAGCGGTTCTGCGGCCATAGGATCTTCCCATTTTGTCCGGTCCGCGCGGCCGACGCAAACCTTTGGGCGGGAAAACCGCTACACTATTCCCCATGCACAAGTCCGCGCGCGACCGGGTGCTCCCGTGGATCTTCACCATCGGGATGGTAGGTGGCGCCACTCTGTTCCTGCCGTTTTCTTCCTTCGCGTTCCTTCTCCCGAAGCTTCCGTTCCTCGGGATTGCGGCCGCAGCCGGCCTGCTCCTGTGCTTGCGCGGCGCGGGCAACACCGCCGTCCTCTTCCGCACGTGGGCGGGGCGCTTCCTCCTCCTGTTCTTCGCCGTCGTTTTCCTCTCGCCCCTCTGGTCCGTATCACCGGTGTTGAGCATCGTGGGGGATGCGTCGCGGTTCGAGGGCGCCATGGCGTACGCGCTCTTCCTCGCGCTCGCCGTCACCGGCTCCTGCCTCGCCGCCACGGAGCAGGGTCGGTTGCTCCTCCTCCGCGTCCTCACGTGGAGCGCGGTTCCTGTGGTCCTCTACGGCATCCTCCAAGCCGTCGGCCTCGACCCGCTCTCGCCCGCCTGGCAGGGGGAACTCTTCCTGGGCCGGGTCTTCTCCACCCTCGGGCATCCGAACTTCCTGGGGCTGTTCCTCCTCCTCACATTGCCGTTCGTCGTTCTGCCGGGGAGGGAAGAGGGGCGGTGGAGGAAGGTGTTTTGGATCTCCACGCTGCTCCTCGGCCTCGTGGTCCTTGCGGCTACGGGGAGCAGGGCGGCGTTCCTCGGCTTGGGTGTTGACGTGCTCTTCGCGCTTGTGATGGTCACCCGCATGCGCAGGGGGCATTCCGTCGGGCGCGCGCGGGGGATTGCCCTGGCATGCGTCGCTTTCGCGGTGATCCTCGTCGTGGGAGGTTTCACCCTGTCCCGGCGCTTGGCAACGCCAACCCAGACGCTCGGCCTGGGCGCGCGCGGCGTCATCTGGCAGGCGGCGGGCACGATGGTCGCCGCGCGGCCGTGGGGATGGGGGTTGGATACCATGGGCAGCGTCTCCCCCGGGTTCATGCCCGCGGAGCTCTTCTCCTACGAGTCCCTCACCACGCAGATCGACCGGGCGCACAGCAAGCCGCTCGACCTCCTCCTCGCGCTCGGGCCGCTCGGCCTCATCGCCTACTACGGGTTCCTCGTTCTGGCCTTCCTCCGTCTCTGGAAGAAGCGGGATGACTCCCTCGTCGCGGCGGCGTTCCTCTCCCTCGCCGGCGCGGGCGTCGCGCTCCTCTTTAGCTTCGACGTCCTCCCCACGCACGCGTTCTTCTGGCTCATCGCGGGGCTCGGCCTCGGCGTGACCGCGGGGAAGGGTCCTTCTTCCCCGTGGAAGGGGACGCATGCTGCGCTCGGGATTCTCCTCGCCGCCTGCGCGTCCGTCACCATCGTTGCGCTCCTCTGGCTCAACGCGCGCGGTAGGCTGGAACGCGGGGAGCGGGCTTCCGCGGCAGGGGACGCCGCGGCGGCGATCCAGGCCACGGTGCGCGCCGCGGAACTCTTCCCCCTCGACCGCATCGCCCTCCTCCGCGCCGCGGAACGTTCCCTCCAAGCCTCGGAATACGTGGGGGACGATCAGGGCAAGGCGGTTTTGGATCAGGCTGTGGCGTGGGCGTCCGACCGCCTCGCGTACATCCTCCCGCCGCAGGACGCAACACCCTCCCTGCTATGGGCGCAGCTCGCCGCCGCCCGCGGGGACGTCTCCGAAGTAACGCGGTACGCGGACGATGCCCTCCGGCTCTGGCCGACGTCCGTCCTTGCGCACCGCGCGGCCGCGGCGTCCCTCCAGCGCGCGGGGGAAGGGGAGAGGGCCGCCGCCGTCACGCGCGCCCTCGTCCGACTCTTGCCTCCATGGTGGCAGGACCGGGAGTCGCCGCGGGGGCGGATCCTGTGGAAGGAGAATCCGTGGTTGGAAGAACTCTTGCCGTACCCGGCGGACTGAAAGAAGCAGCCCGCTTCGGCAGTCGCTTTTCCGTCATCACGTCCTCATTTGAGGAGCGCCGCCGCATCGTACGTTGCCGCGACATTGTCGCAGGCGTAGTGGATGACGGAGCCCTCCGTCTTGATGAGCAGGCAATTCCCCGTGGAAGCGATGCTCTTCGCGAGGTGCTTCACTTCGGAATAGACGTAGATCCTTCCCTGGGGTTTCCCTTGCACGCTGATGAACTGCTCGTACGCGACGCCGCCGGGGAGTTGCATAACTTTTCCGACGTTCGCGTCGATATAGTCCGGCTTTGGTGATGCCGTGGCGCAGAGGACGAGGTGGTCCTTCTTCACTTTTTCTTTGCAGATGTTGCCGTAGACGTAGTAGGTTCCCGTATTGCTGGAATTGGGGACGGTCTGTGCGGCGATCACGGCCGCTTGGCTGCAGCTAAGGGTGTAGTAATTCACATCGTTGCATGCGGAGGAAGCGCTGGAGGCTTGTGCATTCACGGAAGAGGAAGACGCCGAGGAAACTTGCGGCGCACCCGCGAGCACCGTGACCTTGTACTGGTCCAACTTCTCCATGATACGGTAGAGGATCACGGCGGCTTGCGCGCGATTGAGGCCGTCCGTGGGGCCGAACGTCCCCTCCGGGTATCCCTTGATGATCTCCAGGGCGTTCACCGTCGCGATGTCCGCGAAGTTCGGGTGGTTGAGGAAGACGTCCGAGAACACCTGGGCGGAGAGATCCACGACGATCTTGGACGCATCGAGGAGCGTGGCGCCCACCGACCAGTTGACGTACTTGGCCGCCGTGGACCGCAGCGCACCCAGGTCCACGTTGTACTGCGTCGGCTTCTTCTCTCCCGGCACCTTCATGCCCTTCTCCTGGAAGGAGCAGAACGCGGGACGGGCGTAGTGGTCGGCGGGGATGTCCTCGTACGGAAGCTGGCATGCCGCGAGGTTCGGTTCCTGCACGAGGGTCTTGTGGAGGAGGAGACGGTAGAGGAAGGTGACCATCTGCCCTTGCGTGACGGGATCCCCCGCGCCGAAGGTGCCGTTGTCGTATCCCTTGATGATGCCGAGTCCGTAGAGTTTGAGGATCTGGTTCTCCGCCCAATCGGGCAGCTCATCCTTGAAGGGGTTCGCCGCGGTAACCGTGATTTGCACCTTGAGCTTGAGGTTCATCGCATCCACGGTCATGTTCGCCTGTCCTGCTTTCTTGGCCTTGAATGTGCATGTAGTCAGTTCGTTCGAAAAACTGCCCACCTCCGACGGCCCGGCGCAGAGTGCATGGATGGGGATGGTGCCGGTGGAGTAGACCGCTTCGACCGTGAAGGACTGCTCGTCCCCCGCCTTCATGGTCAGAGGGCCGCTCGGCGTGATCTTGATGCCCTGGAGCTTGTCGCTGACGGAGGCCTGGAAGAGCGATGCCTGGAATACCGGGGCCTTGAGGGGGAGCATGCCCGATTGTTCCGCTGCCACCAGCGTGAGCAGGAGACAGGAGGTAGCGCTGAACGTGGCGGCGAGCCACGTCATGCGCACCTGGATGGATGTGTTCATACGGGAAAGGGGTAGGTGTTTGATCCTCCCATTATAGTCCTAAAACAATAAATATTCAATATGTCAAGTTCTTGGCGCGGGGAAGACGAAAATGCGCGCCTCGGAACGAGACAGGAGTTGATCCGCGTGTCAATGCAGGCGTTCTTTCCGTTCCTTCCGTGATGCGGCATGCTTCATACGGATTCACCCCACCCCACCCATGGAAGCCTCCGCAACGCTCAGTACGCTTCTCACCCGCAGTTGGAACGTGATGCGACGGACGCGCTCCGCCCTCTTGGTGGGGATTCTGGCTATCTCGTTCCTCAGTGTCCTCATGCAGGTGGTCGTGGGTGAGCGCGTGGGCGCGGAGACGGCGAGGCAAGTGCAGACCCTTCTGGGGGAGCGGAAGTACCAGCAGCTCCTCTCCGAGATGCGCTTGGACGGCGCAACCCCGCTCCAGTGGCAGGAATTCTCGCGCAAGGTGTCGAGCGAGGTCCAGGACCAGTTCACGAACCTCTCGAGGGAGCAGCGGCAGGAGTTCGTCACCAAAGCCATCCGTGACGGCCTCGGGAACCTCTTCCCCATCCTCATCATCTTCATCCCGCTCTTCATTCTCCTCCTCTCGTGGTCGCGCACGTTCTTCCTGCATCTCTCGCTCTCGCCGCAGATGAATGTCCAATCAGCCGTCGCGCGGACCACGCAGACGTTCCTCCCCGTTCTCCTCCTGGGGGCGTGCGCCTTCATTGCCTCTCTCATCTGGGTCCCGGTAGTGATGTTCCTCCTCATCGCGTTCACGCCGTATGCGATTATTCTCTTCTTCCTCGCGCTCATCCCCCCCTGCTACCTCGGGCCGCGCTTCGCGATGGCGCCGGTGCTGTACCTGCGGCGGGAAGCGGGCATCATCGGTAGCCTGGAGCAGAGCTTCCACCGGTCGCGCGGGCACTACTGGAAGATCGTGGGCAATATGTTGGCTGCGGCCGTGGTGAGCGGAGTGGTGCTGTGGCTCCTCCTCACTCTCACGGATATTCTGGCCGCGGTCGCGGGGATCTCCGTCTTCCTCCTCGTCCTCTACTGGGCGCGCCAGGCGTGTTCCTTCACGACCGCCGCGTACATCACGGTGTTTCTGGGGCAACTCTCCCTGTCGCTGCTGGAATCCCCGCAGAAGATGATGATGCGAAAAGTGCAGTAAATCTGCGAAGCAGATTTACTGCCCTCTCCCCCTACCCCTCCCCCGGAGGGGGAGGGGCGTTATCCCATACGCAAGCATGTCTAACAATGATGAGCAGAATCTTGGACGAGATGAAGGACGTATTGGTGGAAGACAAAAACAAACACATCCCCTTCCCCCGCCGGGGGAAGGGTTAGGGTAGAGGGAGGAGGAGGGGCGAGCGGAGGGGGAGGGTCACTCCTCCTTCGCCATCTTCAGGAATTTCCCCTCATCCAGGATCTCCGTCCCGAACTTCTTGGCGTCGTCCAACTTGCTCCCCGGGTTCTCGCCGAGGACGAGGTAATCGGTCTTCTTGCTCACGCTGGCGCTCACGTTCCCACCGCGGTCCTTCACCATCTGGCGCGCCTGCTCGCGGCTGATCGTCGGGAGCGTGCCGGTGATCACAAACGTCTTGTCGGCGAAAATTTGCGGGAGCCCCCCGCCGTCCGGGAGCAGGCAGACGACGCCGGCGCCGTCGAATTTCCGCAGGAGTTCCGCGTTCTCGTTGTCACGGATCCAATCGTGGAGTGCTTCCGCGTTCACGTCGCCGATGCCGTGCAGGGAGGCCAGGTCCGCCGCGGTCATGTCCTTCAGCGTCTTGAGGACGTCTTCCGGGCTCGCGCCGTGGACTTCCATGCGGCGCTCCTCCTCGCCGAAGAGCGATGTTTGGGCGAGGTGTTTGCGCTCCTTCACCGTCAGCTTGCGCGACGGCCACGGAATGCGGCGTGACAATATTTCTGCTGTCTCGCGCCCCACGTGGCGGATGCCGAGGGCGAAGAGGAACCGCTCGAGGGGGATCCGCTTGCTTCGCTCGATGCCGTGCAAGAGGTTCTCGGCCTTCTTCTCCTTGAAGAGCGGGAGCTGGAGAAGGTCCTCGAACGTGAGGTGGTAGATGTCCGCGGCGTCCGCAACGAGCCCCGCCCCGACCAGCGCCTCCACGGTCTCCTTCCCGAGCCCCTCGATGTTCATCGCGTGGCGGGAGGCGAAGTGCTCCAGCCGCTCCAACTGCACGGCGCCGCAGTTTGGGTTGGGGCAGCGAAGCGCAACCTCCTCCTCCCCGCGGACGAGCGCCGTTCCGCAGCTGGGGCAGCGCTTGGGGAACCTGAACGGCTTGCTCCCCTCCGGCCGCAGGTTGGGCAGCACTTCCATCACCTCCGGGATGATGTCACCGGCCTTGCGGACCACCACCGTGTCGCCGACCCGTACGTCCAGGCGTTCGATCTCATCCGCGTTGTGGAGCGTGGCGCGCGTCACCGTGGTCCCGGCGAGCTGCACGGGCGTCAGGTGGGCCACGGGCGTCACGGCGCCAGTCCGTCCCACTTGCAGGATGATGTCCGTGACGACGGCCGTCTTCTGCTCCGCGGGGAACTTGTACGCGCGCGCCCAGCGCGGGGCCTTGGCCGTGGATCCCAAGTCCCGCTGCGCGCGGCGGTCATTGACCTTCACCACGATGCCGTCGATGTCGAACGGGAGGCTCTCCCGCTTCTTCTCCACCCGCTTGAAGAATTTCTGCACGTCCGCAAGACCACCGACGAGCGTGCGGCTGCCTTCCACGGGGAAGCCGTGATCCGCGAGGAACCGCATGAGATCCTCCTGCGTCGCGATCCCCAGCGCGTCCGCGCTCCCCGTATCCAACGCGTAGCAGAAGATCCGCAGGTCCCGCTCCGCGGTGACTTTGGGATCCAACTGCCGCACGGATCCCGCCGCGGCGTTGCGTGGATTCGCAAATTGCTCGGATGCCGGGAGGTCCCGGTTGAGCTTGGCGAGCGCGGCCTTGGCCATGAACACCTCGCCGGAAATTTCCATGAAACG
>CAZCWV010000039.1:0-9531 GCA_964502425.1 uncultured Candidatus Peribacteria bacterium
GGCGGAAACCCCTCCGCCGAGTGAATGTTGAGCAGAATGGATAGGAGCGAAAAAAATTCCATAGAAAATGGTTGTTGATGGTCGATAGTATTCGTATGCTCCGTTTTTGATGCCGTTCGGGGGAGAGGAGTTCTGTGCGATTGGTTATTTTCCGAGGAAAATTAGCACTCTTCAATGGAGAGTGCTAGACAAGGGGCTTGAGACCGATTATACTGGCTCTGTATTTACTTCTTTCCTGTCCATCATCATGACGTACGGACCAGGTTCATGTTGTGGCTTTGCGGGCCCCGGTTGCGGGTCTTGCTAAGCGCTCCATGCATATTGCCTCAGGCAATCGAAAGCGGCCACAAGGCCGCTTTTTTGTATAGCGAAGATCTGGGGGATTCAATGCATGCGTAGCACGCGTCTGTCCAAGTGCAGCTGGAACCAGTGGCGCATACGGGACAGAGGGCTGTGCTCTGCGGCCTCCCGCTGCATGCGTACCACGTACATCGTGTACAGGAGGAACGCGGCCAGGATCATCAGCATCCCCACGAAGAGGATTCTCCCCGCCTGGTCCGCTTGTGTTTCCGCGACGATGGCAACAGGATGCACAGTTTCCCCCGTCGCGAACTTTCCCGTCTGGAACGTCTCCCCTTGGTATGCCGGAACCCCCGCTACTTGTCCTTGGAGGAATGACGTGGTCCCACCGGAAACCAGGCTCAGCCCAAAGACGAGGAAGATTCCGGTGATGGTCGGGAGGAGTCTCGTGAGCATGGGGAGTTTGGTATTTGTTACTCCTATTATACATCAAGAATGAAAAATCATCAATCAGAAGTGTTACTATTAGGCTCAGATAAGCCAACAAGGCGCTATCCTTGCGGTCAGGAAAGAGACGGGAAGATGCCTTGGTTTCTGCTCCGTCTCGACATGATCCTCGAAGGTCTTTTCCGGACGTTTTGACCGTCTCGATGGGGGATGGACGGATTTTCTTGACGGGACTGTTAGAAATATATAACATACCGACAGTCCCTTCCCCTCCCTGTATGACCCTCAAGCAGTACACCGCGATACGGATCGGCATCGCCATGGCACTCGCGGCCTTCGTCGCGGCATCCGTCATCCGCGACAACTACGTCTGGCCGATGGTCGCCATTGCCGTCGCCATCCTCGTCTTGCTCTTCCTGCGCAGCCGCGTGCGGGAGATCCTCGCCGACGAGCGTGACTATGCGCTGGGTGGGATCGCCGCCCGATGGACCATCCAGATCTTCAGCTTCGTCGCGGTGGCCGGTTTGTTCCTTTTCTCCGCTTATGGGGAGCGCAATCCCAACTTTTCCATCATTGCCTCCGTGCTCGCCTATTCCACGTGTGGGCTCATGCTCCTGTACTCCGCCATCTTCTCCATCCTCCGTCGCCGCTCCCTCCATGCGTAACCGCATCCGCGAACGACGCGCCGCAAAGGGCATGACACAGGAGCAACTGGCGAACGCCGCGGGCGTCCGCCGGGAGACGATCGTGTTCCTGGAGAAGGGGACGTACAACCCCTCTCTCCTCCTCGCCCATCGCGTGGCGAAGGCGCTGGAACTCACTGTTGATACGCTCTTCACGTTTGAGGAAGAGGAGAAATGATATGCGAGATAGTCCTCGCGGTGTGTTTGATGGTAGCCTTACGGGGGAATCTCATTCGTCCTTCGTTGGATGTATTCCTGCCGCCAGACGCTCCTTTTTTTCCCTGCTCCATTTTTTCACTTGAGCTTCCCTCTTGCGTGCTTCTACAAGAGTGCCGTACTTTTTGTCATAGATGATTTCCACGGGTCTCCGGGAGCGCGTGTATTTGGAGCTGAAGAGTCTCCCGCAGCATATGCTTCAGGGCACCCTTCCCTTGAGTCGTCTTTAAATACTGCTCTCGCCTCAATGCATCCTGTTGATTTACATATATTTCAATGAAAATGAGTGTCCATGGCCTTCGAGATTTTGTTGAAGGAACACTTCCTTTGTTATGCGTAGCCAATCGCTGTTGCATGTCAGTGGTATAACCAACATAGAGCTGTTGGTCCTTCTTGCTTCGCAGGACATAAACGTAATACATAGTCCCGTAGTATGCACTCCGCTTCGCTACGTGCAACTACAGGACACGAAGCACTGTCCTGAATGCTATTGCACATGTGGCTTGCCATGAAGTCGCTAAGCGTAGCGAAGCGTACTTCGTGGCAGCCCCACGGGGAGTCGAACCCCGGTTAACGGATTGAAAACCCGTTGTCCTAACCGCTAGACGATGGGGCCCCGCACCAGACGCTCGCTGCGCTCGCGTCGGTGCGGGGCAAGCCCCGTCTTATTGACGCAAGGAAGCCGTCGGTGAAGATCAGAAAGAACAAGAGGTACCTCCCTTCTCGCTCGGCGGAGCTTGCCTCAGCGAGCGCACACCAGACGTTCGCTCCGCTCGCGTCGATGCGGGGCAAGCCCGTCTGGAACACGAGGAAGCGGCTGGTGGAAGAAGAAAGAGCATGGACAGTATAGAGTCTTTTCGTTAAAAAAAGAACTCGGGGAAACCAAGAAGACCCCCTGTTTGCGCGGCAGAATACGCAGAGGCCTTCCCCATCATTCTTAACCGTTGGCCCAAATCCGCAGCGCTTACGCCTGCGCGGCAGGAGAGCCCGCCGGCAGGTAGAGATCCCGCACTTCGAACAGGAGCCAGAAGCCGATCAGCGAACCAAGGAGGTTCCCGATGACGGAGGAGCCGAGGAAAATCCCCAGGATGCTCGTACACGTCGTGAGCACCACGCCGTAGAAGAGGAAATTCCACCCCATTTTCTTGCGCTGCAAGAGCGGCTTGTAGGCAAGCAAATCAAGAATGCATGCGAGGGCGCCTACGATGAGGCTGATGAAGAGCATCAGCGGGGCAAATCCCGCGCCGATGAACCCAACGGCGATCATCCCTGACACGGATGTGAGGGCTCCCGCCGAGAGGATGGCGAACAGCCCCAGGACGCCGAAGATGAGCGCAAGCCATGGGGCAATTTTCACGAGCGATTGCCGCGCTGTGTCCGGCAGATGCGGTGACTTGGCGAAGAGGGGGGCCATCCAGGCTTCCAGGGCAACCATTTTCTTTTCGGCCTTTACGCGCAGGTCAGCATCCATGATGGGAGGGGAAAGGATACGGGAAGCGTATTCCTCTATGGAGCGAAGCTCAAATTGCGCAATGCGCGCGTGCCTTTGAGCGCGCGGAAAGAACTTGGGGAAACAGGTAAGAAACCGCTCCACTGCGCGACGAAGTATGTAGGTTACCCCCTCTCTCCATGATCAATCTCATCGTCTGGATCATCCTCGGCGGCGTCATCGGCTGGCTTGCCAGCATGGTCATGCGTACGAACGCGCAACAAGGCCTCCTCATGAACGTCATCGTCGGCATCGTGGGGGCGTTCCTGGCAGGCTGGCTCATCACGCCGTTCCTGGGCATTGAAACCATCAACCAGAACGACTTCAGCTTCCCTGCGCTCATCGTGTCCCTTCTCGGCGCCATCGTCCTCCTGGGGGTCATCAAATTCTTCCGCCGAGGGGCGGTGCGGTAGGCGATGGGGAGAGGCTTACTTCTCCAGTTCGATCACGATGCGGGTGGTCCCTTTGACCATCTTGAAGGTGACGCGCATCTCCTTCCCGTCCTTGGTCGTCACGATCGAGCCGCCCTTGTCGGATGTGTTGTCGCTTTCGATGGTCCATCCTTGATCCGGGAGCGTCTTCTTGTAGTAGGCGATGGGGCTCGTGATCCCATTGATCGTTTCCATCTCCACCGTCAGCTTCGTATCGGACTCATCGCGCTTCACGACGCTGGCGTCGGAACCCAGGACATAGTCCGGAACAGTGGCGGGGAGCCCGGTGACCTTGGGCTGGACGGGGACCGCGGGTTCGTCAGGCTCACCTCCGAAGAGGGAAGAAGCGGAACAGGCGGAAAGAAAGAGGGCGGCAACGGCGAGAGCGGCCGCCGCGGAGTATCGGACGCGGGAGTGGGAATGCATGGGGGACATTCTACTCATCTCTTCCGTGCGGGGGCAAGTGGCTTCGATCCTGTATTGGTGTTCTCGCATGGATTGACGATGGATCCGCTCCATGCGCGCGATGCACGTGCGGGAGGATGGGGCGCGGTCGCCTTCCACCCTTCCCGCCGCGGTTCCGACGCCAGAGGATGAGGCCGAGCGCAGCGTTGCTGGTGATGAGGACGACGATGATCACCCACGCGTAGAGCGGGATGCCTCCGTCGACAGGCGCCCTGGTCGGGTCTTCCACCATGACGCGGATGACCGGCAGGACCACTGCCGTGCGGCGCTCCCCTGTCACCGTGAGGCCGGACGGAGGCTCAATGACGACGTTGCGCTTCTCCACCACGCCATCACGGACGTGGATTTCCAGTTGGTGCGTGCCGGTCTCCACTTCGTGGAAGATGACGAGGCCTTCCTCATTGGTCATGGCGATCTTGGGCGTGGAGAAGAGGACGACCGGCGTGTTCTTGTACGGAATCCCGAAGGCATCGGAGACGCTGAGGTTGAGCGAGGCGATCATGATCTTGCCTTCTTTGCGGAAGATGGACGTGTGGTACTGCTCGGCCTCCTCCGGCACGTTGACGGCCACCTCGGACGGACGCACGAAGTCCACCACCCGTCCCACTGCGTCCTGCACCGCATTACTCCCGCCCGCCACCGTTTCCGCCAGCCGATCACCCGCTGCTACGGAGAGTTGTGCGATGCCTCCTGCAGCGGTGTCCGCTTCACGCGCGAGTTCCTGTGTTACAACCGTTCCCAGGCCGCGCACCCCGTCCACGGCTTCCGCGGTCACGCCGGCGATGCTCCGCACGGCATTTGTCGTATCCGTCGTGACCGTCTGCACCATCCGCGCTGTTTCATCAACGGTACGCTGTGCGATGAAGTCCATCTCCAGCTTGAGTTCCCTACCCATGGAGAGCCCGAGGTCCTGTGATCCGCGGATCATCCCCACAGCCACGTTCCTCGCCCCGTCCAGAGCGGTTCCCGCGACGGCAGAGCGTACGTTGAGGCCGGCGAATGTCTGCAGCACCCCCATGACGTGCCGTACCTGGGCAACGGCCTGCCGCGGGCCATCGAAGGCGGCATTCACCCCTGCCACCAATGCATCCGTTCTCCGAACGAAGGCACGGAGCGTCGGACGCAGATCGCGCCGGATGTTCTGCGCAACCTGTACCGTCTGTTCACTGAGGATGGCGAAGGCATCCTGGAGAATGGTGGACACGATGGGGCGCAGGATCGGGGTAATGTTCTGCAGTGACTCCGGCATCCAGTACTGTGTGCCGCCGAAGGCGATGCCGCGAATCTGTTCCGCGAGCTGCTCCTGGAGCTCCTGCGTGCGCTCCGGACGCGTCATGACGAGGATCTCGCGCTGCTTCTGGCGCTCCGTCTCGCGCTGCCGCAGGATGAGCCGGCGCAGGCGGTCCTGCAGGGTGCCGTCTTCGCTGTCCTCCTGCTGCCGGGTAGCGTCGTCACGCACGGTCGGCGCTTCTTCCTGGTCCGGCTCTACGGGTTGGACGGTGATGGGCTCTTTCTCCTCCTCCAGGCCCGGCACCGTTCCGGGCAGTGTTTCTCCGGTGGCCGTTGCGCCGGACTGGGTTACAGGTGTTCTCCTGCTTCCGCCGGTCCGGTACCCGAAGTTCGCGATCTTCAGCTGTCCACCGGTCGCGATCTGCACGGTGCGGCTGTTCGAGGAGGTGGTTTGGAACCCGTTGGGCTCCTGCGCGGCGATGACGAAGGACGTCTGGCTCGTGGGCAAGTTCTCAAAGCTGTAGACGCCGTCCCCATCCGTCGTCGCCGTGCGGCTCAGCGTCCCGCCGGTCCCCGTGGTGCCGGCAAGTGTGAGGGTGACGCTCCGGAACGCTTCGTTCTCGCCGGTATCCTTCACACCATTGCTATTGGTGTCCACGTAGACCTCGCCCGTGAGCGCGGAAGCCGAGACGAAGCCGAAGTTTGCCGTGATGGACTGGCCTGCGACCAGGGTGAAGGACGCGGGGGTGAAGGTGCGGATGCGTCCCGACGGGCGCGTGGCGGCTACCGTGTAGCCGTTACTATCGCTGGCGCCCACGCTCGGGAAGGCATAGGCACCCGTGCCGCTCGTCGTATCCGTCTCGCTGACCGCCTCACTCCATAGATCGGTTCCGTTGAGCGTCACGGAGATGCCCGTGAGGCCGTCCGTCTCCCCGATGTCCCACGTCCCGTCGCCGTCCTCATCGTCCCACACGGTCCCTTCCACTCCGGCCCCAAAGCTCCAGTTGGCGTTGTTGCCGCTGTTGATGTTCGACACGCCTACGGCATCGATCACGGCGGCATTGACGTTGTTGCAGTCCTTCACGTCGAGGAAGCCGATGGTCCTGGTGCCCTGCGGGTCAATGTTCCACCGTGTCCCGTCCTCGGAGGAGCGGAGCGAAAGGAAGGCGCCGATCGAGCCGTTCATGGACCACTGGTTGGTCACGGTCTGGGTGGTGCCGGCCGCAAAGGTCAGCGTATCCGCGCTCGTGATAGTCTTGGAGAGGTTGTAGAACGTCGTGGAGCCGTTCGCTGCCTGGGACGTACCATTGAGGATGACCGTGGAGGTTTCCGCTGTGAAGGTTCCCGTGTTGGACCAGTCTCCGGCGACGGTCAGCGTGGAATTACCCGCCGTGTATGTCCCGTTGTTCGTCATGTCCCCTACGACCGTGATAGCCGTGGTGCCGCCACCACCCGCCGAAGCAGTGACGGTTCCGTTGTTCACGAGGTTGCCATTGACCGTGATGTCATATCCGTTCGTGATGAGGACGTCATCGGCGCCGATCGTGAGGTTATCCACGATGATGTTGCTCTCCAGCGTGACCGTATCCGGGCTCTCGCCGACCTGCACATCACCCAGGTTTACGCCTGCCTCGTCCCTGAGGGTGAGATCACCGTTGAGGATGATCGTGGCGCCGCTCTGCCCCTTGGTGAATGTTGAGCCCGACATGATGTGCATGTTGCCGGAGATCCACATCGGCGCCTGTTGCTGGATGAAGGTGCCGCCACTCATGGTGAACGGTCCACGGACGCGCAAGCTGCCGCTTCCAGCATTGAAGTAGCTGGCGCTGTTCATGAGGGTGAAGCCGCTCGAGCTCATGCCGTACGAGTTCAGGTAATAGTTCCCGCGGACGTTGACGTACGGGGATGTCGTGAAGCCATCGGCACGGAAGTCGTCCCACACGAGGAAGATCTGTCCCGGTTTGAGATAGAGGGCGTTCTGCGTCATGGTGTACGACCCCGTCATGGTGGTGGTGCCGCTTGCGGAGGCCGTGTAGAGGTACGTGCTCCGCATCGGGATCTCCGGCTTCCCCGTGCGGGTGATGAGGTGGTTCCTGTAGATATCAATGTCTGCCATCGCGGAGCCCGAAGCGATGAGGATCGTGGCGGCTTGCCAGCTCGGGAACTCGACGTTGATGGAGATCACCTCGCCGCCGTTGAGGGCCGCGCCGGAGAGGGAGTACTGGCCCAGCGCGTTGGTGTGGTCCCAATCGATGACCATGCCGCCGTCCCTGCGCCAGGCCACGGGGATCCCCGACCAGGCACGCGTTCTGCCCGCATCCATGTAGACGGTTCCCGAGATGGAGAGGATGGCCGAGCTGAACTTCCAGAACACCGTGTTGCCCGCGTTCACGCAGCCGTTGGTGACGAGACAGACGAGTTCGCGCCCGCCGCCGCTATTGGTCGTGTCGTATCCGTATCCGTTACTGTCGCGCACGTTGAGGTTCCGCAGGTTCTGGACCGCGGTCGGATTTAAGTGCCGGAGTTTTGCCTGCGTGCCTATGATGCTGCTGCGGATCATGAGGGGGGCGGCGGCGGAGTAGCCGCGCAGTTCCAATTCCCCGCCCACAGCTATGAAGGACCGCGCGTCGAACGTGAGCGTTTGGTAGGGGGAAGACGCCACTTTTCGGAGCGTGGAGAAGAACGTGTGGCCCGAGAGCGTCTGGTTTGCGCCTTGCAGGAGCACTTGGCTGCTATTGGCGTTGAGCGAGCCATTGTTCTCCCAATCGCCGTACAGGGTGATGATGCTTCCGTTCGCTGCGTTGAACATGCCGTGGTTCTCGATGTGCGTCGCGGTCACGTTCCCTCCCGGCGCGAAGGTATCGTACTTCCAGATGTGGAGCTTGCTGTTCGTGGCCATTGCGAGGTCGCTTCCGTTCACGGAGAAGAGCGCTGCAATATCTCCGTCAGCGTTTGCGCTGCGCGCGGCGACGGTGAGCATCGCATTGGTGACGGGGAGGAAGCCCGTCTCGCTCCGCACGATGAGGCTGTTCTGGTTGAGGGCCACGCCCGTCATGGAGCTGCCGGAACCCAGGACCACCGTCACGGCCTTCTCGTTCGCGCCGTCCACGTAGAGGGTGACGATCGTTCCTCCCGTGAAGGAAGTGGAGAGGATGTTGGAGATGACGTACATCCTGCCCGCGTCCGTCATGCCGCTCCCCGCCGCCGGCCCGCCGTTGAGGGCCAGGGTCACCTTCCTGTCCGCGAGCGTCGCGGAACCCAGGCCGTCCATGAGTTTGCCGGCGATGGAATGTGTATTGAAGGCCCAGTGGACGTTGTTCCCGCTGTTCATGTTGGTGCCGTCCGAAACATCGATGGCTTCCGTCGCGATGTTCCTGCTGTCCTTCACGTCCAGGAAGCCGATAGCCCTCGTTCCCTGCGGATCGATGTTCCACTGCGTTCCGGTGATGGAGGAGCGCAGCGCGAGGCGGCTCGTGGTGGAGGCGCCGGACATGGACCAGCGGGTCGTGACGGTCTGCGTGGTCCCCGCGCCGAAGGTGAGGGTGTCCGCGGAGAGTGCCTTCTTGCGCAATGTGGAGAACGTCGTGCTGCCCGTCATCGTCTGGTTGGTGCCGTCGAGGGTCACCACGCCGTTGCCTGCCGTGAAGGTGGCGGCAGTCTGCTTGGTCCAGTTCCCGGCGACGTTCAGTTGGGCGGGAGCAAGGAGGGTACCCGCGTTGATCATCACGTTCCCGTTGATGTCCGCGGTGCCCGCACCGCCTGCGAAGGTTCCACCATTGAGCGTCACCCTGCCCGCCGTGAGGTTCCGGCCGTTGAGGTTGAACGTCCCAGCGGTGTTCTTGAGCGTCAATCCGGAAACGACGTTGAGGTCGTTGGTCGAGACCGTGACCGTGGAAGCGCCGCTCTGGATGAGATTGTAGAACGTCCCATTCCCCGTTCCGCCGCTGATCAAGGTCTGTGTACTGGCAGCCTTGTTGAAGACCACCGTGGAGGTATCGGCGATGAACTGCGAGGGCGCCGTCCCGGTTCCATAGTTCGTCCAGTTCCCGCCCACCGTGATGGTGGAGACCCTGCCACCCGTTCCGGTTGCATCGAGGGTCTTGAGGCCGGTGTCGTTCCCCGCGCCGATGGCAACGTTGCCGCCCACCGTCAAGTTGTAGCCGTTGGTGACCCAGCTCTGGACTGACGTTGCACCAGAGTTGATGCCCAAATTCCGGCCGCCGCCGATGATGGTCACGTCTCCCGTTTGCGTCACCACGGCATTACCCAT
>CAZCWV010000040.1:0-5162 GCA_964502425.1 uncultured Candidatus Peribacteria bacterium
AGCCGCGGCGGATCACGACAAGTACGGCAGCGTGAAACCGGGGTTCAACGCCACGTCACACCTCATCGCAATGGCTCGCCATCTGCAACACGAGGATCGCGAAGGCGCCTCAAACATCCTCGAGCGCATCCGCGCTTTTACGCGAGACATCGTCCAATCGGACATGGAACACCACCCTGTTCCGCATGCCGAAAAAGCCATTGAACACGGGCATGCAATCATCGACCGACATGTGGATGCACTCCGCGATCGCATTGCCCACACCTCGGGCACGGACGTGCTGGAACTGGAGAAGGATTGGGTACTCCGCTCTTCACGCAACATCCGGTCACTCACGGGATTCGGAGAAGAACTGGCACAGGCGCTCCTGGTGCAAGGATTGGCGGAACGAGGTATTGCTGCAGCCGCCATTCGGACGGAAGGACTGGCCACGGATGTTCTGGGAAACGATCCGGAGACTCTCATCAATCATGAATCATCGGCACAGCAAGCGGTGGATCGCATGCGCGATGCACTCCACCGTCAGATGCATGCCCTCCTTCCTTCCCACGATGTCCTCATCGCCGGGGGCTACCTTCCGATCTTCGGCGGCCAGCGCGGGTACAGCGACAAAACCGGAGCATTGTTTGCACAAATAGCACGACAGAGGACCGAACGAGTTGCCTACCTCATCGAGAAACGTTTCCCCGTCATGAGCGCCGACCCCGTGCTCCGTCTCCCCGGCACATCCGTCGTAGAACACATGACCTTCGCCATGGCAAAAGAAACGTTCGGCAACGTCCATGGCGCGGACGGCGGTGCCATTCATCCGGATGCCCTCCAGATGCTGGCGGATGCCGACGTGGATACCTTCGTCCTCAACCCCGCAGAGGCTCGCCCGGGTTCCCTCACCCACATCCATCACTTCCTTCCTTCTCCCCGCGGCATCGAGCTCGTCGCCATGCGGCCCATGCCGCTTGCACTACGCATTCATTCCACGAAAATGCTGAATGCCACGGGATTCCTGGCATGCATCACCCAATGGTTCTCCTCCCATGGCATCTCCATTGACCAAGTCTTCACGAGTGAAGTGACGATTTCCCTCACCTTTACGAATGGCGGCGTGGATGACAATGCCTTGAGTCGGTTCCGTGATTTTTTGCATGAACGGTACGGACCGGCCTTGGAACTCGAGATCATCCGCAACAAAACGCTGCTCTTCGGTATCGGGAACGACGTGAGCGGCATCCACCCGCTCGCCGCCCTGCTGCGCGGCTTGAAGCGTGCGGGCGTACAAGACGTGGAGTTCCTCATGCGAGGGACACGTGAAGCAGTCACTGTTACGGTACCCGCTGCAATGGCAACTGCGGCACTGGCCGGCATCCATGAAACGTGCGTTGCGGCATCAGGCAATACAAGAGGATGGATGTGAGGCATCTTCTCGTCATTTGTTCATGACAATGCCATCTCCAATAATTTTACACAAGATACCTTGCATAGCAAGGTACTGTGGAGTACAGTATTGCTGATGCCTCCCGCCTCACCCGACAACGCGCAGGCGCAGATGCGCAAGGGAATCCTGGAATTCTGCACGCTGCTCATCATCTCCCGGGGCTCCGTGTACGCCTCGGACATCCTGCAGGCACTGCGGGCGGCGGATCTGCTCGTCGTGGAGGGCACCCTCTATCCCCTCCTGAGCCGGTTACGCACGGAACGCCTCGTGGACTATGAGTGGCGTGAATCCCGGAGCGGCCCCCCGCGCAAGTACTACACCCTCACGAAAGACGGGCGCACAGTCCTTCGCAGCCTCACCCACACCTGGCGATCCCTCAGCGATTCCATCCATTCCCTTCTCTCCCATGCATAGGACGGTTACCATCACGATCGGCGGCATTCTCTTCCACGTGGAAGATGACGCCTTCACCGAGCTCGACGCTTACCTATCATCCATCCGCAAGCACTTCGCCGCCCACGCGGACACGGAAGAGATCATCACGGACATCGAGAACCGCATCGCGGAGGAGTTCAGCGAACATCTCAAAGGCAAGCGGAAGGCCGTAACACTCGCAGACGTTGAGGCGCTCATCGCGCGCATGGGTACCGTGGAGGACTTCCGGAAATTCGAGGGGGATGCAGCGGAGAAACCGCCAGGGGGGAAGGAGCGGGACAAGTCTCCCCTCTTTCGCGGGCGGCTGTACCGCGACGTCGACGACCAGGTCCTGGGCGGCGTCTGCGCGGGCATCGCCAACTACGCGGGCATCGATCCCACCATCGTCCGCCTGCTTTTCGCGGCCAGCATCTTCTTCGGCGGCCTGGGCGTGATCCTCTACATCGTCCTATGGGTCATTCTTCCGGAAGCGAAGACGACGACGGAGAAGCTGGAAATGGAACAGAAGCGCGTGACGCTCTCCGCCATCCAGCAGCGCGTGAAGGAGCAGATCCGCAATCCCGGCACACGCCACGCCGCGCGGAAGATCGTCGCCATTCCCATTCTCATCCTGCGCCGTCTCATGGAGGCGCTGCGGAAGGTCCTGCCGCTCCTCGGCAGCGCCATCGGGTTCTTGATCATCCTGGGCATCGCTCTGGCCATCGCGGGCCTCACGTCGGGGCTCATTCTCCTCATCCTCAATCCTGCCACCGCCTTCGTGGATTTTCCGCTCGAAGCCGTCGTGGGACGCACGAGTTTCCTCATCCTGCTCCTCTCCGGCTACGCGCTCGCGTTTCTCCCGCTCATCCTCCTCCTCACGGCGGGCGCAAGCCTGATGGACCGGAAGAACGGCTTCTCGGCGACGGGGCTCCTCACGTTCATTGCGCTCTGGACCGGCGCCCTGGTGATCTTCACCGTAACGGGCTTCTCGCACGCTCCCGCCATCCGCTCCGCCGCGGAGAAGATCGCGGACGAGCGCGTACAGATGGTCCAGCAGCGGTTTGACCTGCAGGATTTCCAGCGGATCGAAGCAGGAGGGGCCACGACGCTCTCCGTGCGCCAAGGTGACGCGTATGCCATTGTCCTGGAAGGGACGCCGCAAGAGGTGGAACGGACGGAGGTGAAAGCAGAGGACGGAACGCTGCGTGTAATCCACAATCCCTTCAACCGCTCCTGCTTCTTCTTCTGCGGCACCCGGCGGATCAAGCTGGACATCACGATGCCGGAACTCCGGAGCATGACGTTGGACGGCGCGGCGCGGGGGTCGGTGCGCGGATTCACGGGCAGTACCTCCGCGTTCAAGCTCTCGGGCGCCTCCTCCTTTGAGGGGGAACTGACGGCGGAAAACTTGACCCTGGACCTCAGCGGTTCTTCGCATGCGGTCCTCATGGGATCCGGCGCGGGACTCAGGCTCATGCTGAGCGGCGCATCCGGCGTGGACGCCTCCCGGTTCGTGGTGAGGACCGTGGACGTGGAAGCGAGCGGCGCGAGCAACGCGCAGTTGAACGCCATGGAAGCGGTCACGGGCAGCCTCTCGGGCGCCAGCCGCATCACCTTTGCCAAACGCCCACCCACGGTGAACGTCCGCACCTCCGGCGCCAGCCGCGTGGAGGAAGCGGAACAAACGGACTGGGATCCCATCATGAAGGAGGACGAATCCATCGAACCGATGGATTGGTGATTACCTGGGCACCCAAGACGTGCCTTAGAACTGCACGGGGATTTCCACGCTCGCCGCATTCTCCGGCAATCCCGAGGGATTATCCTTCTCCAGCACTAACGTCCCTGTCGACGTCGCAGGCATTGCGAAAACGAGCGTGACCGCGAAAGGCACAAATTCCTCCGTCATCCACTCGCCTTGCGCCTGTGCGGGGGCCACCGCGAGAATGGTGCCATCGGCGTCCAGGAGCCGCACGGGGAAGCTGGCTTCGAAGTACCACGTCCCACGCGCCTGCCCGGTGACGACCAGCGGACTCGAAACGAGGGCATTGGGTGCCGGCGATGTCACTTGGACCACGTTCTCCTCCTGCACGACACTGGACTGCTGGGAACTGGATGAAGACGATGCCTCCTCTCCGCCCGGTCCGCCCGGTGCGGCAGTGCACGCGACAAGGAGCGTGAGGGAGAGGAAAGAGGTGAGGGTGAGAAGTGTTGAGCGCATAGGGACACATGATCGTCCCGTTGCCAGTTTATGTCAAAGAAGTGATGGCGTTTCTCGCCTCTCTTCCCCGCGGAGCAGATTCTTACCGTTTCACCTTCACATCCTTCTCGCTCCTCTCACACAAGAAACCGTCTGCCCCAACGACGAAGATGAAGAGGGCGCGGAAGAGGAGCAGGAGGAAGTAGAAGCCGGCGACGATGCCCATGATGGCCGCGTACATCAAGATGTCCTGCCAGGATGAGACTTTCCCCTGCCACAAGAGCGCGAGGAAGCCGCCGAACGTGGCGAGCGTGATCAATGCCTCGCCGAACGTGTTGCGGGAACAAGGGAGACGACGGAGTTCCATGGAGGAGAAGGGAAGGAGGATTCGATGATAGCGCGAAGACGCCCGGGAACAAAATAGCCTAAACCCTGCCCGGAAGAGGAAAACCGTGTACAATAATCATCGCGTTCTCTCGCAATATCGCAATGGGGGGATGACCCTCCTTCGCCCTCTACTCGTGATGGATGTGATCTTGATGCAATGTCACGAGCACTGGGGAAGGCTACGGAGGGCGGGAGGAGGGAGTACACTTCCTTTTGGAGCAAATGCTCATTAACACCACTGGGGATGACAGGCTTCGACAGCGTGATACTCGTCGGGCTTCGTCTCCGTCCGGGATGGCAACGATTCCCGTCACCCAGCGTTGCAAACCATATCTGCCAATTTGCGCGGATCCCTTGGAACTCGTTTCCAAGGCGTGAAGAACGCGGTCAGAGGCTTTGCCTTTGCCCCGGCCTTCGCGTAATTGTTCCCGTTTCGGGAACACGTTCCTCCTTTGATCCTCGCTAGGGGGAAGGAACGTCATCAGCGGGGCAGTCCACCGCTTGACGCGCCGGTGCGCTGACCTTTCCGCGTCAACCCTCTCGAGCCTTTTTCCGCCCTTCCCTTAGGGCTCGGGAGAATCAGGAAGGGCATGACGGTACAGACAACCAGTCGACACGTTGGACCCGGGTTCAACTCCCGGCATCTCCACCACACTTCGCTCCCGTTCACTCCGTTCACGGGAGCTACGCGTGGTGAACCAAATGCTTCCACGCGAAGTGTGCCCCGCG
>CAZCWV010000040.1:5262-9489 GCA_964502425.1 uncultured Candidatus Peribacteria bacterium
TTCACGGGAGCTACGCGTGGTGAACCAAATGCTTCCACGCGAAGTGTGCCCCGCGGAGCTCCGAGCGAAGCGAGGAGCGGCGTGGGGCAGAACGATGTATACTCATCCGCTATGCATTATGTATACATCCTCCATTTGCAGAACGGCCAACACTACATTGGCTACACCACCGATATTCAAGACCGGCTCGCTCGGCATCAGCGACAAGAAGCATGCCGCACTACGACAAGAGTCCTGATGGATGAGGTTGCGTTCTATGCTGCTTTTCGGACGAAGGAGAAAGCGACAGCATTTGAGAAGTATCTCAAATCTTCGTCGGGATTTGCGTTTCGCAATAAACGACTTCTTTGAAACCCTCGCACGCGCGTCTCCACCTTGACGTTCATGTGGATAACGAGAGAGTGCGTCCAAAAAACAGTAATGAGATTACTCCCCCCGCCTATTTCTCTTCGTATAGGTCAATAATAATTTTGACTACCCAATACACGAAAATTGGAAACGAACAGATGACAATAATTTGACTTAAAAGTGTTCAATTAGTGTTGAAATTCATCCGCCAATCGTGTTCCTCTCCCGGTTGATGTTTTTCGAATCCAAAGAAATGAGATCCTGATATCTAAATACCATAAAGAGGGGTACACTGATTCTTTGCCATTGACCATAATAAGTTGTCTTATGATAAAAAGAAACCGCGTATCCACTTCCCATGGCATAGTCCTCAAGCTGAAGGCATTGGCTGAAGAAAAAGAGCTAGTGAGGCGCAAGTTGGCGGTGACGGCGAAGAAACTCCGTCTCAAGGCTGCACAGCTTGCCGTAACCGCCAGGGAAAAGGAAACGGTAAGGCGCAAGCTGGTGGTGACCGTGAAACAACTCAAAATCTCGCGCGAAACGCTGGAGACAAAAGTTCTCGAACGTACGAAAGACCTTGAACAAATGCGAGCAAAAGATGAAGCGATCTTGGCAAGCATCGGCGACGGTCTGGTTGCAACGGACAAAGATGGGCGGATTCTGCTCGTGAACAAAGCGTTTGAGAGATTGCTGGGATGGAGGGAAGCGGAGGTCCGGGGGAAACAGCTTTCGCGGGTGATACCGATGACGGATTCCAGAGGCAAAAACAGTCCGGCGTCGCCGCACTCGGCTACGGTGGCAACGGAAAACAATGCCGCTACGGATACCGGCGCGACGCTCTTCTACAGACGGAAAGATGGAACATCTTTCCCTGTTGCGATCACGGTTGCTCCGATATTCATAGACAAGAAGCTGATAGGGACTGTGAATGTCTTTCGGGATATCACGAAAGAGAAGGAAATTGACAAGGCGAGATCGGAATTCATGTCCATCGCTTCTCACCAGCTGCGCACGCCGCTCACGGCGATCCGATGGGTGCTCGCAAGCCTTAAAAGGGAGAATCTTCCCGAGGAGATGATGGAGTTGATCCGTACTGCGCACGAAACGTCGACACACATGGCAATGACGATCAAGAGAATGCTCATGATCTCCTATCTCGAAGAGAGCGCCACGGAACCGGAAATAGCCCAATTGGACCTGTGGGCGGTGCTGGAAAAGGTCGTGCGCCTTCACGATGCTCATCGTCAGAAGAGCGAGGTCGTGACCTCTATTCGGTGTCCGAAAAATTTTCTCGTGGAGACGGATGAACAGCTGCTCATCGAAATCTTGGACAACCTCATCAGCAATGCCTACAAGTACACGCCAAAAGGCGGTAAGGTGGACATCCGGGCGCGTAGAGTCGGGAAGAACATTCGCATCGATGTGTCGGATACGGGCATAGGCATTCCGCAGGAAGAACAACAGAAGATCCCGAAAAAATTTTTCCGGGCGTCAAACATCGCGAGCCCGACGGCATCGGGCACCGGCATCGGTTTGTACATGGTGTACAACATCGTGCGGCTGATCGGCGGAACGATCTCGTTCGTCTCACAGGAAAACAAAGGCACCACCTTCACTCTCCTGCTTCCTTCCTGATCTTCTATGAGCAAACATATTCTCATTGCTGAAGACGACGTCCTCCTCGCCGACATGATGGGGAAGATCCTGAAGAAGAAAAACGTGCGCGTTACGATCACCTACAACGGACGGGAGGCGCTTGAGGTCATCAAGAAAGATGTGCCGGATGTGCTGCTCCTCGATGTCCTGATGCCGGTGCTGGACGGCCACGCCGTGCTAAAAGCCATCGAGAAGAAACAGGTGAAATGCCCTGTGATTATCGTGTCCAACCTCAGCGATACAAAGACGAGGAAGGTGTGCAAGAGCATGGGTGCTGAGAAATATTTCGTGAAGAACGACATGGACGATGATGTTCTCTGGCCTGCGGTGGAGAAATACCTTCAGTAGACGACTGATCGGGGATTCGTTTCCTCAGCCTCGCCCAATGCGAGGACACCACATTCGCTTCCAATCTCCTTCTTTCCCCCTACACCCATGAACGAACGGGAAAAACACGTGCTCGTTGCCGAGGATGAAGCATTGCTCCTCGAGATGATACGAAAGATTCTCGTCAAACACGGCATTCGTGTGAGTACCGCAATCGACGGACAGCAGGCTATTGCCATACTCGACAAGGATCCCCCCGACCTCCTCCTGCTCGATCTGCTCATGCCACATGTCGACGGGTTTGCCGTGCTGCAGCACAGGAAAGACAAGAAGATGAAGTTCCCCGTCTTCGTCTGCACCAATCTCAGCGACAAGAAGACCATTATCAAATGCAATGAGTTCGGCGTGAACGAGTACCTCATCAAGAGCGATATGGATGACGATCATATTTGGAATGCGGTCGAGAAGTACCTGTCCTAGAACGTCTCGGGTTCGGTCCCGAGTATTCGGATGGACAGAAGCACTTCCGCCCCAAGATCCTCTCTGCTCCCTATCCATACATGATTATCAACGCAGACTCGCTTGTGCAACAGCTCAAAAAGAAAGTGCGGCCCACGCAGAGCGACGACTCTCGCCACGTCCTCTGCCCGCGGTGCGAAATGCGCACGAAGCTGAACATCCTGGGTGACGGGCGAAGGAAATGCACCGTTTGCGGCAAGAAGTTCCGCATCCACAAAGTGACGGAAAGCACCAAACTGCGTCAGTGCTCCGAGATCCTGCTGTGCTACTGTCTCGATTTTTCGGCACCAATGACGGCGCAAATCACACATCACCCCTCCAGGCTGATCGCCGCGTTCTACGATCATTTCCGTACGCTTCTCGGACAGAAGGGTCTGCGGAGCGATACCGGCGATCCCGCCGGTGCCTATAGAGAAATTCTCCGGGCGCCGCGCGAAAAGTCCTGGTGTGAATGGTGCAAGAGCAAACGACGTAGCCGTAAGGCGGGAGGAACAACTCCCGTGTTCGGTGTGCAGCTGCGGGACGATGGCGTGGCCTGCCTCGACCCGCTCGGCGAACCTGAGTCTCTGGCGTACTTCCGCAGTCTTATTTCACGGGAGGATGCTCCTGGATGCCGGGACGGCTACGCGGGTTACGTCTGCTGCGGCAAGTTTCACCGCTTCGCGGAGGATGCGCAGACGAAGGGGAACGCGGAGCAGCTGTGGACATGGATCCAGGAACGGATACTCACCCACCATGTTCTCTGGAAGCGTAACCCGGCTTCCTATCTCAAGGAATTGGAGTGGAAGTACAACAGCAGAACCCTAGACCCCGATGTGCGGGCGAAGATATTCATTGAGCTGATGCCCGCGGATTTTCTGACAGCGTGGAGAGAGAAGGAACCACGCTTACGATTCCACAGGCCATAAAGGAAGTAAATTCGACAAAGATTGCAGTTGATCACAAGAATTGGAATTTTATAATTACCTTCAAAATTCTATGCATTTGATATTTTATTTCGCGGGATTGGAAATTGCTCAATTTCAATTTTTAGTGTATAATGTATTTCACATGGCGCAGAAAGAATTAGATAGCCAAAAGCACATTCCTATCGAATCTACAGTTAAAGAAATTGCTCGTGGCACAAATCGCAGAGCGGAATTGATTGATGTCCAAATTGTTTCTGGAACACGGAGCCGTATTCAGCGAATGGTCCGCAAAATCCCTCATGGAAATTTTTCTGCCGATCTTGTGGAAAAAGAACTTAGAGCTCATGAGGAACTGAAGAAACACGGCATTCCCTCCATCCCTACCTTCCGCCGAGATTCCCAAAATCCAACACATGGGCTTAATGGGAAATTTTGGTTGCTACTTTCCCCGTAAGAGCTCCTGAATGAG
>CAZCWV010000041.1:0-9391 GCA_964502425.1 uncultured Candidatus Peribacteria bacterium
GGAGCGCGCGGCGGCGGGGCTCTTCCTTGCGTTCCAGTACCCCAAGGAGATCGCGGGGGTCACGCTCCGGAATTTCCTCTTCGCGGCTTACAACGCGCAGATGGAAGTCCGTGATCCCAAGGCCAAGAGGATTTCGCCGATCAAGTTCAAGAAATTTCTGGAAGCAGAGATGGCGAGGCTGAAGATGGATCCCGCGTTCGCCGAGCGCCCGCTCAACCGGGGGTTCTCCGGCGGGGAGAAGAAGAAGGCGGAGGTGCTGCAGATGGCTGTCCTCCAACCACGCCTCGCGCTCCTCGACGAGACGGATTCCGGCTTGGACATCGACGCGCTCAAAGTGGTGGCGGATGGCATCAATTCCATGCGGTCGCCGTCTTTCAGCACCCTCATTGTCACGCACTACGCGCGGCTCCTCGACTACGTCACGCCCGACCATGTGCACGTGATGGTCCGCGGCCGGATCGTGGAGAGCGGGGGAGCGGAGCTTGCGCGGCAACTGGAACGGGAGGGGTATGCGAGATTTGGGGTACGGGAAGAGGAAAAATCACCTATACCCCTGGATTGATCTCTGGGGGCGTGGAGAGGGATACTATGTCCGTATGGCTACGGATACCCTGGACGGCCCCTCCATCATTGCGGATCCGGAAACCGCGCAAGTGCTTGGCGCGGAGTGTCTGGAGAAGATACTGGAAGCGCTGCCGCAAGAGTGCCGGGAGAGGTTTCGGATATGCCTTGCGCCGCAGCCTGATTGGGGAGGGGGGATTGATGCGGTTCCATCGAGGAGAAAGAAGGTGCTCTGCGGGCAGAGCGCCGAAGATTGCGAAAGGGATTCTTTTAGGGGAAAAGTGAAGGGCTTGGTGTGGCGGGAGTGAAGGTAGGAGGGAACAGTGATGTACCACATCGCACCCACTCGTCCCCGTCATGCGGATTTTGGGCCGCCCTGCGGTATCATCTTTCCGTTTCGATCACTCTTCCCTCCCTTCCCATGCGTAACATCACCTGGACCGTCATCATCGCCGTTGTTCTCGGAGGCGTGTTCTACCTTGGCGGCAAGCAAATTGAATCCCGCGACCGCACGCCCACCACGATTTCCGTCACGGGCGAGGGCAAGGTGTCGGCGACGCCGGACATCGCGCAGCTGACGTTCGGCGTGCAGACCGGACGCAAAGAAACGGCCAAGGAGGCGATGGCGTTCCTCAAGACGAGTATGGACAGCATCATTGCCGCGGTCAAAGCAGCGGGCGTGGAGGAGAAGGACATCGCCACGGAGCAGTTCACTCTGAACCCGGAGTACGATTGGGACGAGGGAAAACAAATTCCGCGCGGGTACCAGGCGCAGGAGACGCTGCGCGTGAAGGTGCGCGATTTGGACAAGCTGAGTGACATCCTGGGGGCGGCAACCGGCGCCGGCGCCAACCAGGCGGGGAACGTGAATTTCACCATGGACGATCCGGAGGACCTGCGGACGGAGGCGCGGGAGGAGGCCATTGCGCAGGCGAAGGCGAAGGCGGCGAAGCTCGCGGCGGACCTCGGCATGCGGCTCGGCAAACTGAAGGGCTTTGGCGAAGGTGGGGGCGTTGTTCCTCCCGTCCCCTACATGCGCGCGACCATGGAATCATACGCTGAGGATTCGGCGGCGGGGGTCGCCGTCCCGCTCCCTGCGGGCGAGCAGGAAATCACTTCCAGCGTGACGCTCACGTATGAGCTCAGGTGAGCGTTTTGGCCGTGGGCCGGTTCATTTCATTGACACGGGGCCCGGGGAAGCATCATGATGCGCGGCTTATGGCTCATCATGAACACTCGCTGGGTACCGCTGAATGCCAAGCGGATTCTCCCTTGTCGCCGAAGGAAATCCGGGATCATATCGACGGTTATCTGACCGCGATTCTCCAGCAGATGCACGGCGTCATGACGATGAAAATCTGGTCTTATGAAGACGGAGTGGCGCTGTTGGAATTTGAACACGCAAAGGCATTGCGGATCACGGACAGGTTCCATGTCGGTTACGTTGTGGAGGCGAAGACCTTGTCGGCTTCCCCCTCCGGATCCTACCATCATCTTCTTCCAGAAATTCGGGAGTACTTCAATACGATGTTTTCCCATGCCAAGTATTCCGTCGATCCGCAAATCGATACGCACATATGGGAAGGTGTGAGTGTGGAGGATTTACAGAGAGCCGCCGGAGAAGGGGAGGAAAAAGGAGGGGAATGCATACCAAACACAGATCGACTCCATGGCTAGAACTAGCGCAAAAAGCTATTTTATGCTACAATAGAGGGAAATGCAGGAAACCCTCATCACCGTCACTATTGTGGTGTGCGTCGTTACGGCGCTGGCGCTCTTCATGCGGTTGCTCCGTCAGCCCGCCGTGATCAGTTACATTCTTGCGGGGGTCATCCTCAGTCCGTACGGGTTGAACATCATCCGCTCTACGGAGGAGCTGGAAATCTTCTCGCAAATGGGGGTTTCGTTCCTCCTCTTCCTCGTGGGGATCAGCCTCAACCCGCGCGTGATCAAGGACGTGGGGAAGGTGGCGATGGTGACGGGAGTCGGACAAGTGCTGTTCACGTCCGTCATCGGATACTTCTTGGGGATCGCGATGGGGTTCAATCCCATTACGTCACTCTACGTGGCCGTCGCCCTCACCTTCAGCAGCACGATCATCATCATGAAGCTCCTCTCGGACAAGGGGGAGTTGGAGACGTTGCACGGACGCATCGCCACGGGGTTCCTTATCGTGCAGGACCTCATCGCCATGCTCTTGCTCATCGCACTCTCTTCCTTGAATGGGGGGGCGGAAGCATGGGAGGCAGTGGTTCTGCGGGTGATCGTCCGCGGGATAACGCTCGTCGCCGTTCTTGTCCTCGTCGGCGCCTATATCCTGCCGCGGCTCCTCAAGGCCGTCGCCTCCTCGCAGGAGCTTCTGCTGCTCTTCTCCATCGGCTGGTGCTTCGCCGTGGCGGCGTTGAGCTACGCGCTCGGCCTCTCCATGGAGATCGGCGCGCTTGCCGCGGGCGTCGTCCTTTCCCTCTCGCCGTACCGCTTCGAAATCGGATCCAAACTGCGGCCTATGCGCGATTTCTTCCTCGTCCTGTTCTTCGTGCTGCTTGGGTCCCAGATGACGTTCGGCGGTTTCCACGAGCAGATTGTCCCCATCGTCGTATTCTCGCTCTTCATCCTCGTATGCAATCCCCTCGTCATGCTCCTGCTTATGGGGAGCCTGCGCTACTCCAAGCGCACGAGTTTCCGCGCGGGGCTCACCGTGGCGCAGATCAGCGAATTCTCCTTTATTCTCATCGCGCTCGGCGTCCGGCTGGGGCATTTGGACCCGTCCGTCCTCTCCTTCGTCACCATCGTGGGGATGATTACCATCGCCGTGTCCACGTACTTCATCATCAATGCCGACACGCTCTACCGTTTGGTGGAATGGCCGCTCTCCCTGTTCGAGCGGAAGGGGAAGAAAGTGGACGAGCACGCGCGTCTTCCTGGCGCATCGCATGACATCCTTCTCCTCGGGTACGAGCGGATCGGCCTCAACGTCCTGGAAGCATTGCGGAAGATGGGCAAGAAATTCCTCGTGGTGGATTACAACCCGCGCGTCCTCCTGGACTTGGCGAAGGAAGGCATCGAGTGCATGTACGGCGACTTGAGCGATGCGGACTTCCTCGCAGACATGGACATGGCAAAAGCCAAGATGGTCGTCTCCACCATCCGCGAGTTTGATACCTCGGCGCTCATCGTCCGTGCCGCCCGTACCGCCAATCCCGATGCCATCGTCATCGTCGTCTCGCAGCAGGTGGATGAGGCGCTGCACCTCTACGAGCTCGGCGCCAGCTACGTGATCACCCCGCAGCACCTGAGCGGCTACCACACGTCGCTCCTCATCGAAGAGTACGGCCTGGACCTGCAGAAGTTCCTCACCGAGAAGGTGCGACATTTGGAACATCTCAAGCACAGCAAGCGGAGGATGGAGGAAGTGATGAAGAGGAAATGAGTGCTTGTCATGCTTCGTTACGCCCCGCGCTGCGGCTTGGGGCTACTCAGCATGACAAGCGTTCTGTCATACCGTGGTTGACAAGATGAGTATCGCCTTTCCCCGCTTTGTTACACTGCTCGCTGCGGCTTGGGGCTACTCAGCATGACAAGCGTTCTGTCATACCGTGGTTGACAAGATGAGTATCGCCTTTCCCCGCTTTGTTACACTGCTCGCTGAGGCTTGGGGCTACTCAGCATGACAAGCAGTTCTACCCTGGCTGAAACTTGGGGGGTTCTGTGATGGAACGGAACCTCTTTTGTGGCTTATGAATGAGGAAAGCATAGTGTCCATGTCACTTTCTGCTTGGGAGCATCAAGACAGTTGCCCCATTGCCCGTCACGATGTGTACATGAGAAGACGTTACTACGTGTATATCCTTCGTTGTGCCGATGATAGTTACTACACAGGCATCACGAATGACATCCGACGGCGGTTGAAGGAACATCAGAGCGCTTACAACGGAACAAGTTATACCGCTTCACGCCGACCGGTGACACTTGTGTACTGCTGTAGGTTTAAGTACGTCCTCAATGCCATTGCATGGGAGAAGCAGTTGAAAGGTTGGAGCCGCAAGAAGAAGGAGGCTCTCATGTATGGAGAAATTGAGAAGTTACCTGGTCTGGCGAAGAAGGACTTTCGTAAGAAGAGACGATAGCGATGTGAAGGGGCTAGCTTGTCAGGCTGAGTAGTCCTGAGCGAGCCGCAGCGAGACGAAGGGCGTAACGAAGACCGACAAGCGGACATTGAGAAAGCAGATTTTCCTGATCTAGCTGCGAAAAATGTAGATTCTGCTATCATATTCCCCCATGTCCCGCCCCATCTTCTCCGGCCTCAACCGCTCCGTGTTTGACGAAGCCAACCCCGCCCCCTACATCAAGGGCGCGGTGCGGGGGGTGAGCGAGGAGGTCGTACGCAAGATCAGCGCTGATAAGAAGGAGCCGAAGTGGATGCTCGAGCATCGGTTGCAGTCTCTGAAGGTTTTCCATGAGAAGCCGATGCCGGCGTGGGGCGCGGATTTGTCCAAATTGGATCTGGATCAGATCATCTTCTTCACCAAGCACGGCGCAGGGAACACGGAAAACTGGGGCGAGGTGCCGGAGGAGATCCGCAAGGTCTACGACCGCCTCGGCATCCCCGAAGCGGAGCGGAAGGTGCTGGCGGGGGTGGGCGCGCAGTACGAGAGCGAGGTCGTGTACCACAAGCTACGCGAGGAATGGGCGGCGCTCGGCGTGATATTCCTGGACATGGACGATGCGCTGCGGCTGCATCCCGATCTCGTCCGGGAGTACTTCATGAAGTGCGTCCCTATGACGGACCACAAATTCGCGGCGCTCCACGGCGCGGTGTGGTCCGGCGGCACCTTCCTCTACGTCCCCAGGGGCGTGAAGGTCAAAGATCCCCTCCAGGCGTACTTCCGCATGAATGCGCCGAACATGGGGCAGTTCGAGCACACGCTGATCGTGGCGGAGGAGGGGAGCGACGTGCACTACATCGAGGGCTGCTCCGCGCCAAAGTACGGGGCCATCGGCCTCCACGCGGGATTGGTGGAGATCTTCGTCAAACCCGGCGCAAAGGTCCGTTACTCGAGCGTGGAGAACTGGAGCAAGGACACGTACAACTTGAACACCAAGCGCGCGATGGTGGAGAAAGACGCGACGATGGCATGGGTGGGCGGCAACATGGGGAGCGGGACCACGATGCTCTACCCGTGCAGCATGCTCACAGGCGAGGGTGCGCGGTCCGACCACCTGCAGCTTGCGTTCGCCAATACCGGCCAGTGGCAGGATACGGGGGCCAAGGTCATGCACCTTGCGCCGCATACCTCGAGCGCGGTCGTCAGCAAGTCCATCAGCCGCGGCGGGGGCGTGTGCGTGTACCGCGGACAGCTCACGGTCTCCGCACGCGCGCACGACGTCACGTCCAGCGTGGAGTGCGACGCGCTCCTCCTGGATGACGAGAGCCGCACGGATACGGTGCCGGATATCCGCATCCGCAACAACGACGTGACCATCGCGCACGAGGCGCGGGTGGGCAAGCTCAGCGAGGAAGACCTCTTCTACCTCATGTCCCGCGGCCTCAGCGAGGAGCGCGCAAAAGCGATGATCGTCTCGGGCTTCATCGAACCCATCGTCCGCCAACTGCCGCTCGAATACGCCGTGGAAATGAACAGATTAATAGAACTGGAAATGGAAGGCAGCGTCGGATGATCTTGTAGCGGGTGTTAGGCATCTTTTTCTGTTTCCGATGTTGCATCTGATTGGAAGAGGGTGGCCATGCCCTTCCGTATTTTTCTTTCCCTTCTCTGCACGGAATCTTGCAGATGTTTCTCGACGAGTGCTTTGATGTAGGACATATCATTCACTCGCCCTTCCCTTCGCGCTTGCTCGAGGCACCTTGCGAAGAGTTTCCGTTGGGCATTTGCATTGCTGAGCAAGCTTTGATTGAACGTCCTGTTCTGTTCCCAGACACCGCCAATCTGCTCGGCAGCCGGACCTTGTCGCTCCTCTCTCGGAGGGAGAGACTGGGGAGCGTCCTTATCGAAGAGGGTGTGCTGGTATTCACGCATGGGTCAACGAGTTATTTTATTATAGGTGCTTCTGTCATTGCCTCACAGAGTGCAACCCGGTTGCGTAGCCACATAATGCGTCGCGCGGTGTACACGGAATCAATTTCAGGATTTGTGGCTATGAACCGAAGGATTTCCAGATCATTCTCCGGATTCCAGGGAATATGGGGTGTATCCAAGTAAGGATCTCGGGGTGTTTCTCCGCTGAAGCCGATTTGCTTGAGTCGCTTCGTTTGTTCTTTCGGGTCAAGTTGGCTCCATTGCTGGAGCAGCTGAATTGCATTTGCGCGAAAGCGATTGGCTTCTGAGTCATTGCTTTCGCGGAGGTCTTTTCTGCCGGGAGTGCCAGGAGCGAGTTCCATGTGATATGTACAATAAACTATACATACCATCCTGTCAAATCCTATATACCCGCCCTACATACCCGTGATTTTTCCGCATCCCTTCCGCATACTGGCGTCATGAAGGAGGAAAAGACATTCCCCAAAGGCATTGTCTGCACTTCCGACGAGTGGGGGTCCGTCTTACGTTTGGGGAGCGGTGTGGTAGCCACGGACACAGTCCGGTTTGGATGGGAGGAGGGACGGTCACTTTCCATCGTGATGGAGGAAGCTTCGCGCGCGACGATGTTCGTCACCGTACGTTCCGGTCCACCCGAGCGCATACTGAATGTGGCGCTTGCGGAGGGAGCGCAACTCTCGCTCATCGTCCTTGTCTCCGGACTCTCTGACGCCCGACTCCATCAGACTCTGGGCATTGGGAGCGGTGGAAAGTGCCATCTTCTCAATGTCACCCTCGGCGGGAAAAGTGTACAACAGGACGTCGTCGCTACGGTGGAAGGCGAGGGCGGGGAGAGCGCGGTGGATTGGATCTTTCATGTTGCTGGCGAGGAATCCCAGAAGCTTGCGGTCCGTAACGTCTTCCGTGCACGGAACGGCGGCGGGCAGATCACCGTTAAAGGGGTGGCGGAGGGAAAGGCGCATGTGGAATGCGACGGCATGATCGAGATTGGGGAGGGCGGCGGAGGCACGGCAACGTTCCTCAAGCAGGATGTCCTGATGCTCGACGCAATGGCAAAAGTGGACGCCGTTCCTGGTCTCCAGATCAAGACCAACGACGTCAAGGCCAGCCACAGTGCCACGGTGACGAAGGTCAGTGAAGAGGAGTTGTTTTACTTCGCGTCGCGCGGGATCAAACAGGAAGCAGCACGGGTGATGTATATACACGGCTTCCTCAAGGATTTGCTTTCGAAGATTGAGGATGCAGCAGTGAGGGAAGAGATCGAGAGTATTATGGAGAACGAGAAATGAGCAGTAGAGTATGCACCGAAACGGGCGCGTGCATCACTCCTTCTGTTTCACGCGGACTATTGAGGCGGGGAGGATGACATTATCGACCACTATCGTGCAGGAGTGGCGAGGGTGCTCAACCTCTTCCGGGCAAAAAGTCCATACTTTGCAGAGAGTGTTGCCGTCGGGGAGCGCGGTTTTGCAGCCGATATCCGTCATTGCCAGAATCGTCTCCATCGTGGGTAGTCGAAATGCATGGAGAGCCCCATGAACCCTTCCACGCACAATATCTACGCAACGATGTATCCCAAGTTCTCGATTCCGGTCAGATTGTTCTTTGAGATACTCCGCCATGAGCACGCGTGCGACGGCCTGCTCGTATTCGGGCAGGGGTTCCACGTACCGTCCGCGCAAGTAGAGGGGTGCCAGCGCCATGGAATAACTGTAGCAATGAGAGGGGACTGGGCAAGTAAGAGCGCGTCGCTTTCCTGCGGAGCCCTAGTAGAAGCGGAAAAACAACAAACATTACACAGCAATATCAAACATAGCCGCACCCCTCCGTGGGTGCGGGCTCGTGACAAAACAATACACAAATGGGGGCATTCTTCGGAACGGACTGTTGTGGTGATGTGGGGTGCCCCTTTCTTTTCTCAGGGCGAGAAAAGAAAGGGGTAAAGAAAAGCGCACCGCCGCCGAATTCCCACCCGTCGCGCGTTGATTGCGTTCCACGGTCCGGTGAAGGCTCATAGGGTTCTCGTACCCTGGAGCGCGCGACACCCCTCCACCCCCCAGCCTGCCCTCCGAAGCCTTCTTTCCAGAATCATGAGCATGCCTCTAAATCAGGAGATGGAATATCACGGGCGAAGGAGGGCGGCGGCGGACGCCCCTCCACCTTTTTCTTGGCTGACAGTGTTTCGGTGTGTCAGCCTTGAAATGAATGTAAACAGTAAGTGTGCATGCTCAATTTCACCTCATCGTGTAGCCCCGGCACCAGACGCTCGCTGAGGCTCGCGTTGATGCGGGACTGGGATGTCAGTTATTGATGGATTGAGTGCATGCTCAATTTCACTTCATCGTGTAGTAGAGAAGTCCTTCTTCGGGGCCTCAGTACTTCATTCCCTCGAGGATGAGGGAAGAAAGCACTGGGGGTGTTCCCCCGGTCAATTCCAATTACTTGTTAGAGATGAACACCATCTAGAGCAAGTGTTGCCTCGTCGCGCCTCGGCGTAGTCCCGAAGGACGGAGCCGGGCGGACGGGCCCAGGTTACTCCCTGGTAAGGAGATGTTCCATCCGCAGGTTCTCCTACGGATACCTTGTTACGACTTACTCCCAGTCAGCAGTCTCACCGTGGTACCTCCCAATTAAGGTAAAGGTGCTTCAGGTGCTCCTGCCTTCCATGAGTTGACGGGCGGTGAGTACAAGACCCAGGAACATATTCACCGTGGTATGGCTGACCCACGGTTACTAGCGATTCCAACTTCATGAAGGCGAGTTGCAGCCTT
>CAZCWV010000042.1:0-4798 GCA_964502425.1 uncultured Candidatus Peribacteria bacterium
GGCTGGTCGTCCTCTCAGACCAGCTACCCGTCATAGCCTTGGTAAGCCGTTACCTTACCAACAAGCTGATAGGCCGCAGGCCCCTCCCGGACCGAAAAATCTTTACTCGACTCCTCTTTGGACTGAGTGGGCGAAAGTTGAAGGAGAATCAGAGAAGAATATAGAATTATGAATTCAGAATTTAGAATTTCCTATCCTTCATCATTCATAATTCTCACTTCTCTATTCTTCTCCTTCACTCTCATAGCTTCCACAAATCTCAATACAAGGAGGAGCCGAGACTATCCGGTATTAGCCCCACTTTCGCGGGGTTATCCCTGAGTCCGGGGCAGGTACCAACGTGTTACGCAGCCGTTCGCCGCTCTCCACGATATTGCTATCGTGAATCGCTCGACTTGCATGTGTTAGGCGCACCGCCAGCGTTCACTCTGAGCTAGGATCAAACTCTTCAAAAAGATCCTAGTGATCGGTGAAGATCACTGGTTACCCTGCATCAATGCCTAAGCGTCGAGTGCAGGGGATCACATTGTTTTCCATCGCGTGATCAGACGATGTTGTACTCTAAAAGGAATATTGGGTGTCTGTGACTCGGTTGAACCGAGGACAGACGGACATTCTCTACTACACGATGCTGTGAAGGAGCATCAGAGAAGCTCTCCACCTATAGCCGCCCGCGGGCTGTTCTTGCGGGCCGACGGGTGAAGGAGCTGAAAAAGCTGGCCTCTCAAAGTGCGTATGACGCTCTCAAAGAAGCGAAGCCGTGAAATTGTACCCCTATAGGAGCGGGGGTCAAGCGCTCAAAATACTTTTTCGAAAGCCCCATGACGCGTTGTCATGGGGCGAATCTGATGTTCCCTGTCCCTCACGCATGGAGGCGGTTATTTTGGCGATTGGGCCACCTCGCCGGATTGGGGATCAATCCAGTAGGTGTCGCCGCAATGGCGGCATCGTACCAGGAGAAGTCCCTCTTTCGTTTTACAGCCGCTTAGCGGGCCTCTACAGGAGCGGCATTCTGCGCCCTCAGGAATGGGGGGGATACTTTCGTTCTCCATAAGGCTCTCCTCCTAAAAAGGAACAGTGTTCAGATCCCTGCAAAAGCAGGAGCGGCATGGTAGCAGGTATCTCCCCCATTGACGACTGCTGATACACTCTCCGTCACGTGATCGTCATCTCCCCCATCAAACGCCGTCCCAGGAGGTTCAAGTCCTTACTTCTCTTCCTCCTCTTTCTCCTGCTCCTCCTCATGCTGTCGGTTGGTGGATTCATCGCGTGGAGCGAAGGGGCGGTGCGGGAGGCGGGGGCGTTCCTCGATTTGCTGCGGGAGGGGAAGGTGGAAGAGGCGTACCAATCGGCTGCGCCGGCGTTCCGGGCGGTGACGCCGGAGAAGGCATTCATCCAGTTCTCGCGTGACTTCCCTTTTTCTTCCCTGGAGAAGGTGCAGTGGAAGGAGCGGAGCATGTCTCTGGCCCCTCTCGGCATGACACTCGCGGGCTCCCTCACGTTCGCCGGATCGCCGCTGCCATCCTCCCTCACGCTCGTCTCCCACAGCGGCGCGTGGAAGGTGGCCAACGTCCGGGTGAACGTGCAGGAGGAAGGGGAGAAGACGGAGGAGCGTCCGGCGCTTCCCGACGACGCGCCCGTGCTGGAGTTGGTGCGAGGGACGATGGGGACGTTCGCGCGCGCGATGGGAGAAGAGGATTTTTCGAAACTGCACGCATCCTTCGCTGTTTCATGGAAGGAACAGATGACGTCCGAAGATCTCTCCAATGCGTTCGTTTCCCTCCTTCAGGAGGAAGGTTTGGATCTCTCCACGCTGGGAACCGCGACGCCGTCCCTCAGCGTGAAGCCGCGGTTCAACGAGGAGGACCTTCTCGTGGTCCAGGGTTCCTACAAGGGCGCGCCCCCCCTCCGCTTCGACATCCGCTACGCCTGGGAGAAGAAGGCGTGGAAGTTGGCGGGACTTTTTGTGCGGTTGGATGATAAAAAACGTTAGAAACGCGAAATGCCACGTCTCTACAATTCGTCGATTCCATCCTTGCAACAGTCCCATAGTAATGTACAATCCCCCCGTTCCTGATTCCCCATCCTGGTTTTTCAGGTTGGGTTTACCCACGAGTCAGCCATGTCCGATCGTGCTCCCATCCCCCAAGAGGTAGACATTGATGAGTCGGAAGAAAGTCGTATCTACGAGTGGTGCGTCCTTTTCCCGTACCCCATGCAACAGAAGGAGGAGCAGCAGCTCCTCAAGGAGATCGACGAGATCTTCGCTGAAGCCGGCGCCAAGGAAACGGCGCGGGATAAGTGGGGCCGCCGCGGGCTGGCGTATCCGGTGGCGGGATTCAAAGAGGGGAACTTCATCGTGTACTACTTCGATATGGATCCCGCGAAGGTGAAGGAAGTGGACGGGCAGTTGCGCATCCTCAAGGGCGTCCTCCGCCACCTTGTGGTCAAGCCACCCAAGCACTACCAGATCGCGCACTACGCCGAAATACACGAGCGATGGCTCAAGGAACGCGAAACCGTGGAGCAACAGCGCGACCGCGAGAAGGAGGAGAAGGTCCAGGAGCAGGTGGCGCGACGCGCGAAGATGCGCGCCAAGGCCACGAGCGAGCGCAAGAAGGCCGAGCCGAGCGTTCCCAAGCAGAAGTTCGAGGAGGAGGCCATTACCGAACAGATCGATAAGCTCATTTCCGACGATTCCCTCGACCTCTGAACCCCTGAACCACTCGCTCCGCTCGGGTTCAGGGCAAGCCCTTTCCCCCTCATCACTCCGGTCCAAGACAAGCCCTTTCCCCCTCATCACTCCGATCCGAGACAAGTCATTCTTCCTTCCGTCTCCTCTCACCCACCATGGCATTCCCGCAGAAGCAATCACAGCGCCCGTCCAATCCGAACAATCGCACGCGGACAGGCCGGTCAGATCCCCGCCTCAAGAAGTGCCCATTCTGTGAGCGCTCCACGCTTTACATCGACTACAAGGACTACCCCACCATCAAGCCCTACCTCGATTACTTTGGCAGCATCCGCAAGCGGTACTACACGGGCATCTGCCTCAAGCACCAGAAGATGCTCAAAACTGCCGTGGAGCGGGCGCGGTTTATGGCCATGCTTGCATACCGGAAATGAGTTGGTTCGTTAACTGGTTTATTGGTCGCAAGCGCGCCCGAAGCGATATGCCAATTAACTCATGAACCAGTAAACCAATTCACTGATCTCCGATATACTCTGGTCACCTTACCCTTCAACTATGTCCGGACATTCGAAGTGGGCAAACATCCGGGTCAAGAAGACGGCGCAGGACGCCAAGCGCGGCAAGGTATTCACGCGGCATGCGCGGCTCATCGAGATCGCTGCGCGGGCGGGCGGCGGGGATTCCTCCACCAATAATTCGCTGCGCACGGCGATCGAGAATGCCAAGGAGGACAGCGTGCCGAACGTGAACATCGAGCGCGCCATCAAGAAGGGGACGGGCGCCATCAAAGGCGAGGCGATGCAGGAGATGGTCTTCGAAGCGTACGGTCCCGGCGGCGCAGCGTTCATCATCGAGTGTCTTTCGGACAACCGCAACCGCACCATCGCCAACGTCAAATTGCTCATCGGCAAGCACGGAGGGCGGATGGCGGAGGGAGGCGCGGTGGCGTGGATGTTCGAGCGGAAGGGGTTGGTGGTCGCGGAGCTCCCCGCGGGCGTTCCCGTAGACGACGTGGAATTGGAACTGATCGACGCGGGCGCCGAGGATTTTTCCGTGGAGGACAACGTGATCCGCGTCGTTACGCCCATGGTAGGCTGGGCGAAGGTTCGTGACGCCCTCAAGGAGAAGGGCGCCTCCATCGACTCCGCCGGCCTCTCCTACGTTCCCAAGCAGAAAGCCCCCGTCAACGATTCCGTTACCGCCGACAAGGTTGTTGCTTTCATTGAGGCTATCGAGGAGGATGACGATGTGGCCGAAGTTCACACGAACGCGGAAATACTGGTGGCGGTTGCAGCGTGAGAGTGTAGAATCCACGCCTTTGGAAACCATATCGAACAACGGCCAGCAGGATGCTTATGACGCAATCTGCGAATACCGCGTATTGGTTGGCCAAAGCGAAGCTGACGCGCTCTTCTTGCTCCGTGAAATCGATCGCGAAATTCCGGAGGTTTGGCCTGATGGATGGGAAGATCGACCTTCATCCTTTGCGGAGCGGCCGGAAATTGTTGAAGCGTTTGCTCACTTGCTTGGGGCACTGCGCATGTCCACTATCACGCCAGCAATACGGGTTTTCATGAATACCCATAATGTCCTCAGCAATATGCAATGGGTGTTGTCTGCTGCATCTGCACATCGTTCATTCTCCAAGCCCTCCGCAACATCACAAGCCATACAGAACTTCATTGAGAAGGGATATACATCTGGTTTATTTCCCACCGTAGCACAGGTGCTGAGTTCCAGTGATGAAGGACAATAATATTGGAGGTACAGGTGGCGGTTGCGGTATGATTGTTAAGGTGGCATAGTATTTCCATGGCTACTATGGATGATGAAGCGTCGGTGTTCTGGAGCGCCGTGAGTGATGCGGAAGCGCGAGCCACGGCATACTGTGAGTTCTTAGCTGGGGAAGCGGGGCAAGATCCTGCTCTTGTCGAAAGAAAAGTGAAGGATGTTCTCCTCCGTATCATGGGTGTGGTAGCCATGGGCAGGATGATTCCTGCCGCGCAGGTTTCGCTGGATCGTGAAAGGATGGAAACAATCAGTGATCTGCGCTGTCGCATTGAGGTGCTTCAGTCTTCTCCTGTGGAGCGCGAACTCACTGAACTG
>CAZCWV010000042.1:4808-9258 GCA_964502425.1 uncultured Candidatus Peribacteria bacterium
CGAAAGAAGAGAGAGTTCAGTGATGCAGATGTATATACAACGTATATACAAAATCCCATCACATCCCGGACGTGTTTTCCAGTATGCACACCTTCGCCATCCCCGCGCTGATTTTTCGCACCAATGCGTCAATCTCTTGGATGATGCACAGATCGCGGGGGTCTTTAATGAGAATGGTCTGCCCATCGAAATTCTCGAAAGAGCCTGCGTTCCTGACGCGTGTATTAATGAGACGGATGAGTCGCGTTACAGTTTGGCGCCAGGGGCGGTTACGGTGTTCCCCGAATTTCGGATTGGTGAAGTCAGGACGGACTTCCAGAATGATCGGCTGTGTTTCATCACCAATATGTACCGTTGCGATAATTTCCTGGTCATCCGTCGTGCGCACTTCCGCAATGATGTGGTGGGAGACGGGAAAAGAGGCCGGCAGGAGAGGGGAATCCGGGAGTTCCACAATGGCCATTGTAGCCGCACCAGTCTTCAGCCGTACAGGCCTGAAAATTATTCCGTGACGATAATTTCGATCTCGTCGGCAATCGCTTTGTTGAGCATGTCCACGGCTACCACGCGGATAACGTGCGTGCCGGGAGAAACATTGAGGGCGTAGGAGAGCTGGTAGGGCTCGCGGGGCAGGCGCACGAGCAGTAATTCATCCAGGTAGAACTCCACGTACTTGATGCCCGCGGGCGCGTCCGCCGAGACGAGCATCACCACTTCTTCGCCCCGGGGGACGGTGGTGCCAATGATGGGCTGCACGATGCGCGCGGCGGGGCCGGAAATTTGATCCGCATTGTCGCTGAAGCGGAAGGTGACGCTGTCCCGGGCGAGATTGTAGTAGTTATCGCGCAGGTGGACTTCCAGCGTGTGGACGCCCTCCTTGGCGATGGAACGCGGGACGCGGATCACCGGCTTGAAGGGCGAGAGTGTTTCTTCCGCCACCACTTTGCCGTCCAGAAGGAAGACGACGCCGCTGGCGCTGGAGCCGACCGAAAAGGTGATTTCCGGCTGGAAGGCGGGATACGGCGCCAAGCCGCCTTCCCCCGGCGAGACGATCCGGACGGTGGGCTTGATGAGGCGGCCGGGCGTCTTGCCGACGTCACATGCTTCGGCTGGGGGAAGAGGCAGGGGGAGAACCGCATCGGGGGAGCGTGCCCATGCCTGGATACCCTGTTCCCACGATGGCCAGCGATCGGCGAGGACGCTCGAAGGAAGGAAGAAACTCCGGCTCTCCTGCGCCTCGGATGGGCAGGCGGCGGAGGCGAGGAGGCCCGTGACGCGGTCCACCGTCATCGTGGTACAAGCGGAGTCCGGTTGCGTGGGGGCGCGTTCGGACAGAAAAACATCGCCGCGGCGGAGGTTGGGTGGCGTACAGAGGGCGGGGAGGTTGCCCGAGAGGAGCGAGATCTGCGGTTGGACGATGCCGGAAGGGACCCGGAAGTCCGTCGATTTATTTTCCAGGATAACGTGGGCGCGGACCATGAAGTCCTTCCAGAGCGGCGCGGCCACATTGAGGCCGTCCGCGCGATCAGCCAGCGCCTCGCTGTTGGCGTTGCCCACCCACACGCCCGCGGCGAGATTGGGGGTGTAGCCGAGGGTCCACACGCTCTCCGGCTTGCGGACGCGGCAGGCATTTGACCCCGTCGTGCTCCGGTCCAGGCACTTATTGCTCGTGCCGGTTTTTGCGGCCGCCTGGAAGCCGGGGACCGAGAGGACGCTCTTCCAGAAGTCGTTGGGACGCACGGAGACATCGCTGAGGATGGAGGTGACCTGGTAGGCGATGCGCGGGTCCAGCGCCTTGCGCCCTTCGTCCTCCCGGGAAGAGAAGGGGAGCGGGAGCAGCGCGCCCCGCTTGTCCGTGACCTTGAGGACGGAGACGGGTTCCTTGGCCATGCCGGCATTGGCGAGCGTGGCGTACCCGTTGGTCATTTCCAGGAGAGGCGTCTCGGCGGAGCCGATGGCGAGCGGCCAGCCGTAGTCAAACGCCCCCTTTTTGGCGAGTGCCCGCTTGCGGGACTTGGGGGAGGGGACGCCCATATCCTCCGTGAGATTGAGGACTGCATCTTCGCCGCCGGCGAGGAAGAATGCCTTAATGGCCGGGATGTTCCGGGAGGCCCCCAACGCCTGCCGCGCGTTCATGAGACCCCAGAATGATCCGTCGAAGTTCTGCGGCTCGTCCGTGCCGAATTTGGTGGGGACGTCGTAGAGGATCGTCGCGGGAGAGTACCCCTTGCGGAACGCGGCGGCGTACACGAATGGCTTGAAGCTTGAGCCCGGCTGGCGGGCCGCGCGGGCCATATCCACCTTCGACTCCCCCTCGTCACTCAGGAAATCCGCATTCCCCACGTAGGCCAGGATTTCGCGCGTTGCGGGATCCATGGCGACGAGGGCCATGTTACGCGCGCCGTAGACGCGTTCAATTTCTTCATGGCGCGCCGTCACCACGGCCTCGGCTGCCTGTTGCAGTTCCCAGTCCAGTGTGGTTTGGATTGTGAGGCCGCCCTGTTCCAGGAGCCCTTCCTCCGCCTGTTCCTTCAGAATCCCTTCCACCTGTTCCTTGATCCAGAGGACGAAGTGCGGAGCGCGGATGGAATCACGCGATTGGCGGAACTCCATCGTCTTGATCTCCACGAGCGCAGCCTGGCGCTCATCTTCGGTGACGAAACCTTGGGTCACCATGTTCTTGAGCACCTGGTCCGTACGCCCGCCCACGTACACGAACGTGGAGCCGGTGCCGATGTTTGTGCCCAGGAGCCCGATGATCGTTTCGTTGTCCATGAGGTCATCCGCGGTGCCCACTTTCCCTGCCTTGATCCGTTCCATTGCGGCGGCCGTCACTTGCGTGTACACGTGCGAACCGTAGGGACTGAAGTAGGAGGGGCGCTGGGGGATGGCGGCGAGGGTGGCGGACTGCGCCAATGTGAGTTCCGAGGAGGAAATGCCGAAGTACCGGTGGCTCGCCTGCTCAATGCCGTAGGCGTTCTGCCCGTAGGGGATCCAGTTGAGGTAGAGCTCCAGGAGCTTCTCCTTGTCGTATACGCGCTCCAGTTGGCAGGCGAGCATGGCTTCGCGGAGCTTGCGCGTGATGGTCCGGTCGCGCGAGAGGAGCGCGTTGCGGGCGAGTTGTTGCGTGAGGGTGGATGCGCCGCCGGTGACGCTGCTGCCGACGAGGCGTGCCATCACGGCGCGGAGGATGGAGCGGACTTCGATGCAGCCGTGCTGGAAGAAGCGCTCGTCCTCGATGGCGATGACGGCGCGCTGGGCGTTATCCGCGATGTCGGCCCCCGCGACGTAGGTCCTGTCCTGCTCTCCGTAGAGGCGGTAGAGTTCCACGCCGTTGCGGTCTGTGATCACGGTACTCTGCGCGGCAAGGAGGCTCGTGGGATCCCCCACGTCCGGGAGCGTGATCCACAGGATGCCCAGGTAGGCGGTGAAGAGAATGATGAAAATACCGCCGCCGAAGAAAACGATCCGGCCCCATCCGTGGCGTTTTCCCTGGAGAAAGAGCCACTGCGCGAACACTTGCGCCGTGCGGGCGGCGCGACTCAGGATCACGGCGGCGCGGCGGTCAAACAGGCGACGCCACCGTCGTTGGTGCGGGACGTGGCGCTGGCTGGACGCATGGGGAGAATGCGTTCCGGAAGCCTCGGAGGAACGGGAGCGGAAGTCGTCCGACGGGTGCATACGGGTGGAGTTGCAGTGTACGGTGACTTCGTGGAAGGGGCAAACGCCCTCCCGCGTATTTCGTATTGCGTATGGCGTATTACGTATAACCTATGCAAAGGTACATACGAGATACGAGATACGAGATACGCAATACGAATAGGATATTGAATGCTTCCCAGCCGTTCCTTCAGAGGGCAAAATATGGTATAATGTCCTGATATGCGTCCTTTCCTCTCACAAGGCCTCCTCTTCCTTCTTTTGGCGCTTCCCGGCAGCGCCGCGGCGGTGGCCGACCAGGGTCGTTGGATCCAGGCGCCGGGCTTGGACATTGAGAACCTTTTCGTGGTGCTCCAGCAATTGGTGACGCTGGGGGTTGTGTGGATCGGGCCGCTCTGCCTGACGATGTTCCTTATCGGGGCATTCGTCACGGTGGCGGGGGCTGGCAAAGAGGAGCATGCGAAGCGCGGGAAGACCATCATGGTCGGCTCCCTCATCGGCCTGGCGATCGTTCTGCTCTCGTACACCATCATCAAGGCGATTTACTTCGTCATTTATTAGTTTTTCATGGCGCTTCTGCCGTCCTTCGCGTACCGTATGCTTCCCGTATGGCACACGATGACCCCCCGTCGGACGTCTTGCCGCGCTTGGAGAAAGCCGAGCAGATGAAGCTCTCCGGCCTGCACGAGGAAGCCCTCATCATCCTTGAGGAGCTCCTCTTCGAGGATCCGGAGAATGTGGCGGCCTTGGAGGAAGTGGCGGATAACGAACTCAGCCTCAATCGATTCGG
>CAZCWV010000043.1:0-9218 GCA_964502425.1 uncultured Candidatus Peribacteria bacterium
TGAGCAGTGCCCTGGCCTGCTACGAGATGCTCCAGTCCATCGGGAAGGACGTCACGGTCATCTGCCCGGATACGCCGCCGGAGTCCCTTAAGTTTCTCCCGGGTTTCGGGCGTCTGGAGCGGGAGATCGCCGAAAGTCAGAACTTTATCATCACGGTGAACTTGGAGGAGGGCGTGGAGATCGATAAATTGCGGTACACCGTGGAGGACAAGCGCGTGAACATCATCGTGGTTCCCAAGAAGGGCAGGGTGAAGAGTTCTGCCCTCTCCTTTGGGGAAGGGGAGAAGAAGTACGATCTCATCATCGTGGTGGACACAGCGGATCTCGCGCTGCTCGGCTCTCTCTACGCCGACCACGTGGACCTCTTCGCGGAGACGCCCATCCTCAACGTGGATCACCACATCAGCAACATGCGCTACGGGCAGGTGCACCTCATCGATCCCACGTCCGCGAGCACCACGGAAGTCCTGTACCACTGGTTCACGCAGGTGCCGTCGTTCCGCGAGCGGCTTACGGCCGACCTCGCGACCTTGCTCCTCACGGGCCTCATCACCGATACCCGCAGCTTCCAGAACCCCAACACCACGCCGCGGTCGCTGGAGGTGGCGGCGGAGCTCCTGGAACGCGGGGCGCGCCAGCAGGAGATCATCCAGCATGTTTACAAGACCAAGCCCCTCACCACGCTCAAGATCTGGGGACGGGCGCTCAATCGCATCCAGATGGACCCCGCTGCGGGCGTCGTCTGGTCCGCCGTGAGCAAGGAGGACCTGTTGGAGATGGGGGCATCGCCCGAGGAGACGGCGGGGATCCTCGACGAACTCATCTCCACCATCCCCGGCGCGGACGTCTGGGTCCTCTTCACCGAGACAGGCGAGGGATCGCTCAAGGCAAGCATGCGGAGCTCTTCCGTGGTGGATGCATCCCGCCTCGCGGGGGAAACGTACGCCGGAGGCGGCCATGCCCGCGCGTCGGGATTCCGCGTACGGGGCTTCGCCAACTTCCAGCTCCAGGTCTTGGAATGCATACGGACTCTCAAAGAAGGGATGGATCGGCAGCGGAAGGAGAGTGATCAGCTGCCCGCCACGAGTGATCAGCGGCCAGCGGCCAGCGGCCAGCGGGATGCAGTTTCCGTTCCGCAGAAAACGCCGGAGGCCGCAGCGGAGACTCCCGACGCGAAGGAAACCGCAGGGCCCAAGAAGGGGACGGATATCGTCGAGGAACTTTCGCAGGGAGCGTGATGAGATGGTGATAGTCCTTTTAGGATGCCGAGGATTCCGACGATGCCGAAGATTCCGAGGAAATGATGTAATGAGAGCTATGGGCATTCTTGATGACAGATCCTCGGCATCCTCGGCATCTCTTGCCCATCCGAAGCTCGCAAGCGAAGGAGGGTCGGAATCCTCAATGTGATGCACTTTCTGCGCTGAATGAATACTGATACACTGTCGTCGGCTTATTCCGTCTATAACCATGCGCCTCGTGCAGGTAGCAAAAACATTGGGCATGACCGGGCAGCAGCTCCGTAAGGAGTTGTCGCAGGTGAACTTTGGCGTTAAGCCGACGGATCGCGAGATTCCCGAAACGCTGGCGAAGGGCATCATCCGGTTCCTGGCGAACAAGTATCACCTGCAGGTGGATGTGGAAGAGATTATCGGGGGGTTGGGTCAGGAGGAGGAGAAGGAAGAAGAACAGGAGGAAGCGCAGGGAGGGGGAGAGGCGGCTGCGGGAAGTGCGCCGGCGCCGCTTCCCAGGCAGGACGAGGCCCCCACGCACGCGGAAGCACTCAACGTCCTGCGGAAACTCACACTGGAAGACGTCTCCAAGGAAGCGATACGCAAGCAGGAGTTGCAGCAGCCCAGGCTGACCAAGGCGGAGAAGGACGAGCGGTTGCGCGAGCAAAAGGTGCAGGAGAGTGCTTCCAAGCGCGAAGCCACGCAGGTGCAGGAGCAGATCAAGAAGAAGGAGGGGTCCGTGGCGTTGCCGGATTCCATTTCGGTCAAGGAGCTCTCGGAGAAGCTCGGCGTCCAGGTCCCCGCGGTCATCCAGACCCTCATGAAGAACGGCGTCCTCGCCACCATCACGCAGTCCATCGATTTCGAGACGGCGGCCATCGTGGCGGCGGAGCTGGGTATCACGGTGCTGCGCGAGGAGCGATCCGCCCGCGCGGAAGATCTCCTGAGCCACAACCTGGCAGAACTCCTCAAGGATGATCCGGAACACCTCAAGCCGCGGCCGCCCGTGGTGGTCGTCATGGGGCACGTGGACCACGGGAAGACGGCGCTCCTCGACGCCATCCGCCAGACGGACGTTGTCTCGCAGGAGGCGGGGGGCATCACGCAGCACATCGGCGCTTACCAGGTCGTCCATCCTTCCACAGGCTCCGCCTGGTCGGGGGGGAAGATCACGTTCCTGGATACTCCCGGCCACGAGGCGTTTACCGCCATGCGCGCGCGCGGCGCACAGGTGACGGACATCGTCATCCTCGTTGTCTCCGCGGAAGAGGGCGTCAAAGCCACCACGGTGGAGGCCATTAACCACGCCAAGGACGCGGAAGTGCCCATTATCGCGGTGATCACGAAGGTGGATAAGGAGCGGTCGGATCCCGAGAAGGTGAAGGGGGAACTGGCCGCCCAAGGCCTGCAGCCCGAGGAGTGGGGCGGGACGATCCCCGTCATCCTCACGTCCGCCGTCACCAAGCAGGGGGTTACCGACGTCCTCGACCACATCCTCATGATTGCGGAACTGAAGGGACTCACGGCCAACCCCACGCGTTCCGCCGTGGCCACGGTCATCGAGAGCCACCTCAATTCTTCCCTTGGCCCCCTTGCCACGGTCATTGTGAACGCCGGAACGCTCCGGGCGGGTGACCAGTTTGTCTGCGGTGGATCATCAGGTCGCGTACGCACGATGGTGGATGCCCTGGGGCGGCGTCTCGAGGAGGTTCCACCCTCCGGGCCGGCGCAGGTCTCCGGCTTCGATAGCGTCCCGGTGGTGGGGGATATCCTGCAGGTCGTTACCAGTGAGCGGGAGGCCAAAACCCTCCTCGCTGCGATCCAGGACCAGGCGGGGCGCGCCCGCAAGCGCAGTTTCGCCGATCTCGTGAGCCGGCTCACGGAGGGCAAGGTGACGCAGCTCAAGGTAGTGCTCAAGTCGGACGCGCAGGGGGCGTTGGAAGCCATCTCCGATGCGTTGTCCAAGATGCAGGGAGAGGGCGGGGTGGGGGTAAAGGTCATCCACGGCGGCGTCGGTGCCGTAACGGAGAGTGATGTGATGATGGCCGCCGCGAGCGACGGGGTGGTGATGGCGTTCCACGTGGCGATTCCCGCCGAGGTGCAGCGGACGGCGGAGCGGGAGGGCGTGCAGGTGCGCGAACACCGCGTCCTCTACGAGCTCCTGGACGAAGTAGATTCCCTTCTCAAGGGCCTTGTGGAGCCCGAGGAGGAAGAGAAGGTCCTCGGCCATCTGGAGGTACGGGGCGTCTTCTATGCCAAGAGAAGCGAACAGATTATCGGCGGCAAGGTGACGGACGGCATCCTCAAGCGCGTAGCGTTCCGGCTCCAGCGCGGCGGAGCGGTGGTCGGTACCGGGCGCATCACGTCCCTCAAGCACGTGGACAAGGACATCAAGGAAGCCAAGGAGGGAAGCGAGTGCGGCTTGCGCGTGGAAAGCGCCATTCCCGTACTGGAAGGCGATGTCTTGGAGGCCTACACGCGCGAGTTCAAGAAACGGGAGGAGGCGTGAGCGCCGCCGCCAGCTGATCCGGCGTTGGAGGTTTCACCTTGCCGAGACAGAAGTCGACGTACTGTCGGACATCGTCGGTCTTTGCAGCATTAAGGACGGGGATGATGAAGCCGGCGAATGCCTGGGGATCCTTGAGCATCGCTTCCGCAAGGGGTGTATCCGCAGGCGTCTGTGCCATCATATCGATGAGTTCCTCCCGCGCCGCCGCGCGTTCCTCCTCCACGTGCGGCTTGCCGGGCTTGGCGATGAGCTTCGCCACCGCGCTCTGGGCCCGGATGCGGTTCCCTTCCTCCATGAGGGCGTCCACGTGGCGGTTGATGGGCCCGGAAAAGCTCCAGGCGAATCCCGTGAACTGCGGTTCGCGTATGAAGGCCACCGCGCTCTTGAGTTGCTCCGCCTTGGAGTCCATGAGTTGCGGCCAGTACGCCGATCCCGCCGCGATGCCCATGTACGCGAGCGTCACGGGGGAGAAAGGGTCACCGTCTTTCTTCCAAGACATGATGCCGGAGATGATGCCCATGCCCACGGAAGCGGTGAATACCAAGAGGCGCCCCAGCGTACCGATCTCCTTGTTCAATCCTTTCCGCGTCTCATCCGGTTGGGGTATGCCGCGGAGGTCGAATTTCTCGAGGAGCTCCAGGGCGTGGGGGAGGCGGTACCAATCGAGCATGGTGCCAAGGTATGTTTCCGCCTTCGCAAGCGCCAATTGCCGCGGTTCACCTTCGGGGAACGCCAGTGCACTGCGTATCTGCGCGAGGTTCAGCAGTTCGTCATTGACCGTTGCCGCGAACCCCGCAATGTCGAATTTCGACGTCGCAGGGTCATCCACCTTGCCGAGACGCGCGATGGTGCGGAAGGCGCGTGCACGCTCATTCACGAGTCCATTGTCGAAGCCTGCGTCGCGCAATCCATCGATCACGTCCATGTATCCCTCCACGTGCGCCTGCCGTTCAGGCGTGGCGATAATGGAGGCGGTTTTTTGCCTGTTGCGCTCGTACTCCCGCACGAGATGGTTGCGTATCACTTGGTCACGTTCGGGGGTGGGGGGGAGCGCATAGAGCATCTTGAGATAGTCTACGTGTGGGCTGCGTTCGACGGTTTCTGGTGCCTTGGGGGCCTCGGGGGGCTGGGGTTGTGATGGAGGTGTATCGGAGGGCATGGGGAATTAGGGCGTTGCGGGAGGAGGAGGTGGGGCAGCAGCCTGCCTCTGTTGCTCAGCAATGGCTTTTTCCAGGTTGGTCTGGAGTTGAGGGAAGGACTGCGCGATGCCCCGCATGAGGGTGTCGTCGTTCATGTTCTGCATGTCGCGGTTATCCCTGAACTCTCCGCGAACATGACGGATGAGGTCGTTGACGGCCGTTGAACGATTAACTCCTGGTTGAGCAGTGATAACGGAGTTAATCTTTGCCTGAATGTTCACTTTCACCGGTTCCGCAGCGCCTTCGATGGCGGTCTTGGCCGCATGTTCGGGCGGACGCTGCATGCCGGCAGCTTTGAAGATGTTTCCTGTCGAGGAGAGATTCCGCTGGAAGCCCTGGAAGTCCTTCATCAGCTCCATCGGCGCCTTGCCGCCTTTCCCTCCCGGCAGTAATGGCAGCGGGACGGAGAGCGGGATTTGCGCCATCGTCTTGCCGAGGCCGGTACCGACGCCCTTGATCTTCTCGATCACCGCCTCGCCAATCTTCTGCTGCTTGAGCACCGTGAACACGCCTACCCACATGATGGCGAGGGCGATGAGCATCCAGAAGATGTCCCATAAGCTCCCCATGCCCGCGTAGAGGGGGATGCCGGCATTCACGAACTCGGCGTCCAAGCCGGCAAATGCCGGGAAAGCACTGGAAGACGACTGCAATCCCGCGCGGATCATGACGAATCCGATGACAAAGGGCACCGCCACCATGGCGGGGAGGAAGACGGACACGAGGAAGGTTTTGCCGATTTTCTGCCAGGGGTCGAATTCACCTGGGAGGATGCCCTTGATCACGAAGCTGAGTGCCACGAACGGCATGAAGACCATGGTGATCCAGATGATGGGGATGCGTATGGCAAAGCCCACGACCATGCCCAGGAGCGGGAAGAACAACGCGATGTGGATGAAGAGAATGACGATGAGCTTGATGAGGAGCACGATCATGGCCGTGATGCCCTCATTGCCCGTTACGTTGGTGACGCTGGGGTTGGCGAGGTTGCGCATCTGCGCATAGTTCACCACGAGCCCGCTGAGAATCTGCGACCCCGGGCCCATGGTCAGCGCCTCGGCGCTGTTGTACGGGACGTAGAGGTAGCACACGATGGAGGGCACGGGGCACTGCCACACGCCTACACCCCCCTGGCCCGCCATTCCGGATCGCAAATCCCTGGTGTTATTGAAGAAACGGATTTCCTTTACCACTTCGCAGGGTTTTTGCTGCGTTCCCATTGAGCCATCAGGATTTGTGACGATTGCTGCAGCGGTGCAGGTGTCGTTGCCCCACATGCTTGGGATTTGGTACACCGTGAACGTGGCGATATTGGAGACGTCGTAAATCACGCGGGGGATGAACCAGGAGAAGTTCACCAGGATCAGCGCGAGGACAAACGCCGGTGCATTCTTCTTTAGTCGTTCCGTATTTGCCGTAACCACCGTGAGGATGGCGCCGGCGATGAGGACGAAGACGAAGATGATGTTCACGATGTCGCGGCAGAGAATCCACATATTGTGGAGCATCGCGAGGAACGATCCTTCCTGTCCGTTCGTGAAATCGAAGATGAGCCCCGGACGCATGAGAATGTCCAGAATCCACACTACTGCCCACAACATGGTGTTGAGGACCGTGAGGGCGACATTGACCATCAAATACAGGAAGGTCACTGCCGAGGAAAGATCGGGAGCCTGCGCATGTGCGGTAGCAACGGACAGGATTTCCACATCCGTGAACAAGCTCCAAAAAAGAAACAGAAGGGAAACCGCGATGGAGGCATGTTTGATTTTTCGCATTTCTTCATAGGATACCATACATTACAAACCTTCTCAATTCCCAAGGGGATGCGAAAAAGTCGGTATGGAACCATGGTAAATATTGTTGGAACACAAAGAGGAATTACAAGCGAGTAGAAATTGTGTTCATAGAACGACGATATTATCAGTGTATACTGGCAGTTATAGGCTATAGTTAGCCAAATAATTAGCATAAAACAGTTGTTCATTACATTGTATACTTTTCTTGCACTCACAGGGCATATATGAGTAATGTTTGTGAACATGTCGTCCACGGTGCTCAAAGCGCTGTTTAGCTCGCAAACGAGAGTGAAACTCCTCTCCACTTTCCTGCTCCATCCCGAGCAGGAATATTTCATTCGTGAGCTCACGCGTCTCCTAGGGGAGCAGATCAACTCCATCCGTCGCGAGTTGGAGAATTTGCGCCGTATCGGGCTGGTGCGTTCGCGGCACAAGAACCGTAAGAAGTACTACCACGTCGATGCATCGTTCCCGTTCTACCTGGAATTGCGGAACATTTTCAGTAAGGAAATCCAGCCGGAGAGCCCGGCTATTGCCAGCCTCAAGAAGCTGCCCGGCGTGCAGCTCGTGGTGCTTGCGGGGGCGCTCACGGGCACGGAGAGCAAGGTGGATTTGCTTGTCGTCGGCACACTGAAGAAGGAAGTGTTGGAGGCCCTGCTCTCGCAGGAGCCGTCCCTCAAGAACGTCAAGTACTCCATATTCTCCGAGGCGGATTTCCTCTACCGCCTGAGCCTGCGCGACCGCTTCATTCTGGAAATCATCAACGATCCGCGCCACATGATCGTGCACAATGCCATACAGGAGCAGATATTGGAGGCGAAGGGGAAATGAGGATGCCGACGTTGCCGAAAATGCCGAGGATTCCCAGAAATACCCCTAAGAACGATCTGGAAAATCATAGCGTCAGTTCCTCGGCATCCTCGGCATCTTCGGCATCTTCGGACTCCTCGGCATCTTTCGTTCGATGGTTTAAAAGCCTTTACACAGGCCAGGAAGTCCTCTAACCTACCGCGGCTCCCATGACATCCCTTGCCCTCCACGAACAGGCGGAGAAGTACGAGAAGAAGCGGCCGGAACTCCGGCCGGGGTACACCGTGCGGGTGCACGAGCGCATCAAGGAAGGGGAGAAGGAGCGCGTGCAGATTTTCGAGGGGCTCGTGATCGGCGTCCACAGCGGGGTGGTTCCCACGGATTCCTCTTTCACGGTTCGTCGGATCGCTTCGGGCGTGGGGGTGGAGCGCGTTTTCCCGCTTCATGCGCCGATGATTGAGAAGATCGAGGTGAAGAAGGTAGCCAAGGTCCGCCGGGCGCGGCTCAACTTCCTGCGCGGTCGCGCGGGCAAGTCCGCCCGTCTCAGCGAGCGGTTCACGAGTGCCGGTGAATTCAACGTCGCCGTGGCCAAGGAGGAGCCTGCTCCTCAGACTGCTGAGGTAGAGGCTGCTGAGACCGCCCCGGAGTCCAAGGAATAACACAGGAATGGGATGATGTGTTGGGATGAGGCTATTTTTGTGGAAGGGCTTCCTTTCCCGTCCCCGTCATTCCCATATTCTGTTACCCTGTCCTTCCATGAGGGCAGTGCTCATCGGGAACTACGGCGTGGGTAACCTGGGCGATGAACTGCTCAGGGAGTACTTTCTACAGCGCTTTGCCGGGGTGGAATGGACCGTGGTGAGCGCACGTCCGTCCAAGAACTCCCGTGAGGTGCCGCGCTTGCCGATGGGGTTCCGTTCGCTGTTCACGCCGTGGTGGAGGACGCTCGGTGCGCTTCGGCGGTGCGATGCGGTGGTGCTGGGCGGAGGGACGCTCTTCACGGACGTGGAGTCCGTGGCAGCGTGCTTCATCTGGGGTCTCCACGTCTTTGCCGCCCGCTTGTTCCGCAAGCCGGTGTTCCTCGCGTTCCAAGGCATCGGCCCGCTGCGGACGAGGGCGGGGACGTGGTGGACGCGCTATGCCCTCCGGTCCGCGCGCTTCGTCTCCGTGCGGGATGCGGCATCAGCGGCGCGCGCCCGTACGCTGGTGACGGAAAGCGAGATCGTGGCATCCTTTGATCCGGTGATCCTCCTCTTTGCCGCGGAGAACGGGAATGGTGGAAGCAAAATGTCCCTCCTCGTGGTTCCCCGCCCCCGTGTGCCGGAGACGTTCGTTACGCGCGCCATGACGCTATGGCAGGGGGGGCAGTATGCGGCCGCGCGCATCCTCTCGCTGCAGCCGGACAACCCCGCGGAACAGGATGTATGCCACGCTCTTCTGGAAGTGATACCGGGAGCGGAGATTGTGTCCGTACGGACGCTTGCGGAACTCTCCGCGGCCGTGCAACAGGCGGAGTACGTCTTCACGGCGCGGTACCACGGGGCGCTCGCCGCGTGCGCCGCTGGCGTGCCATTCGATGTGTTCTTCCAGGAGGAGGGCGATAAAATCGCGTCGTTCCCCATGGGCGTCCCCCGGGCGGAACTGGAGGCGCAGGCGCGGAAGGGGGAAG
>CAZCWV010000044.1:0-8905 GCA_964502425.1 uncultured Candidatus Peribacteria bacterium
ATGAAGACCGCTGGCTCCTTTGCATTGGACTTCGTTCTTCGAAGAAGAGAACGGAAGACACCAAGAATATTGTCCTGCTCGCCAGAAATCTCTTCATGCCTCAGGGTGCGCCTCCTCTCCCGGGAGGCGAAATGGCGGGCGGCCTGCCCTGAGCGGAGCCGAAGGGAGGGAGAGGAGGCTGGGTGGTGAGGCAGAAAAAACAACCACCAACCTCAATACCTGATTCCCATTTCCTCCTTCGCCTTGCACGTGGCGTAGCGGTCCGAGGTCTTCCCGTACGCATCGCAGTTGTTGTTCACGCGGCGGACGTTGGAGACGGAGGACAAGGATGAAGAGCTGGAAGCAACGGGCACGGGCACGCAGTACGTATCCAGCGCCCGGTTCGCGGGTGCGCGCAGCCCCTCGATCATCCCGGTGTTCTCCACGCTCACGGGCACGTACTGCACGATGGCCTGCAGGAACGCCCCCGCGATGGCCCGCGCGATGACGCAGTCGCGCTGCGGCGCCGATTCCGCAACCGGTACGGACGATGCCGAGGAAGAAGCGCTGGAAGCGGGAGCCGTGATGAAGTTGGAGCGCGTGCGGCGCAGGACGTCGGCGCGCGGCAGGACGTCATTGAATCCGGTACGCGGATCCCGCAGCACCCCACCGGAGAGCGCCCCGACCAACTCATAGGGAGCGGCCGCGGAGACCACGGTCACCACGATGCCCGCGAGGGCGCCGTACACGGCGAACGTCAGGTCGCGCTGGTGGTTGTGCTTCTTCATACCGCGAGGGGGAATTGTTTATGTACCAACTATTCTACCCCTTTGCGCAGGATTTCTCAAGAGAATGAGCTGACGGAGCCATCCTGCGGCGCTTCTACTGTTGCCAACGGCAAATCCGCATGATGACTTCGTGGCGAGTGATGACGCCTTCGATCATGCGCGGAAATCCGTTGGCGTCGCCGTTCACAAGGATACAAATAGCCGCACGGCATTCCGTAGGACTCCAATTTGCCGCCGTGGAGTCAATCATTCTCTCTATTCCTCTACGATCCTTTCCCCCGAAACTTTGGAACATCCGGGAGACCCGCTGTCTATCGGGGTCACCGACATTGCGACTGATTGCTGCATCCGTGGCAACATCTGCCGGGGACTCCATGGAAGCCGTACCATGCACCGCTGAAGCCGTTGCTCCCCTCCGTGATTGCACATCTTCGCGTACCCTTTGCGGCCACCTTGTTTCTTGAGAATCGATGGTATCCCTGTTACGCACCTCTGCCTCGGACCGTGTATCCAATGAATGAGTGATTTCTATGGACATAAGAGAGAAAGAAAAGAAATACAAACACCACCCTTCTGCGTGGAAAGGGCGGCGCGCGGTCAGGTCTTCTTCTTCACGCGCGGACCCCTTCCTTCCTAAGAAGGAGGAGCTGGCCGTGAAAAAGGGTGCGGGACCGCATGACGGGACGCATTGTTATCGCAGGAAGGAAGGAGGTCAAAGAAAAGGGAGGCGTGTTTTAGTAATCGGCTTACGGATGAGTAAAATTCAAAGTGTTGGTTTGCTTGGAGGTGCCGGTGGGAATTGCACCCACGCATGGGGGTTTTGCAGACCCCTGCCTTACTACTTGGCTACGGCACCGATCGAAGAGAGAGCGAAGAGCATAAGAATGGCTGATTCCGCGGGACCCAGTATAGAGATTTTTTCCACGGCCCGCAGGGCAATAGCCGAAGGATGTGACATGGGGAAAAATGTGCAGGGGGGGTCGTCGGCACATCAAGATATTTTTTTGTTGGACATAAGCCAAAAACGCGTAGCTCTCTCGCTGATTCTTTGACCGTTATCTCTCCCTCCAGAACACTATGCCCGTCATGCGTCGCAACGCTCTTCGTCTCGGCCTTCTCCTCCTCCCTGCCCTGAACCTTGTGGAAGGGCTTACGGAGGAAGGGGTCCGTGCGTGAGAAGCGATTACCCAGGCGCACCACTCCTTCCCCGTAGAGGTGGGGTTTTTCCATTTCTTTCCCTTCACTATTATGCGTACGGAACACTATGTCCCGCTTCCCGAACCACCGTCGGAAGCGGAAAGGCGGAACTTCACTCCTGACCCACAGGAGACGCGGATTTTGTACCAAGAAGCTGAGCGACGGCATCTGGCTATCCAACGAGCCATGGGGGGATCTGTTGATATTCAGCCTTTTCCCATGTCCACCATCGAAACATCATCTGACGAGCCTCAAGAGCTTCTGCCAATCATCAGTCCGACGGAGGTGACGTGGCCGAAGAAGAAAGACGCCGTGGATCTCTTGCGTGAGGGGAGGTACGCGCCGCCGACGCGCGAGGATGCAATATGGCTTGTACGGCTACGCTTCGGGTGTGCTTATCAATGGCTCCCGGAGAAGTATCAAGCCGATCCTGAGATTATTATGGAAGCAGCGGTACTGTCGGCCGGGCACACGCTCGCGTACGTTCCGGAAGCAGCGCGGCACCTGTTGGATGTAGAATTCTTCCGGAAAGCGTTCGAGGGGGGAGTGATGCCGTGGGCGGTCAAGTTTGCATCGGAGGAAATGCAGAAGGATCCCACAATAGGGTCACTACGTGCAGAGACAGATAAGCGACTGCTCACAAAGTATGTCGATACCTTGGAGGCCGCACGGTCACGCGATACTGATGCGGAAAACGTGTGGCATGAAGGCGACAATGATCCTCTTGCATCTTGACATATACATAATACATGAGGTTGATACTCATTGAGAATCAGCCGTTTTTGCCGTATACTATTAAAGAACACTCACATCCTTTCCCGTTTCCCTATGAATACCGACAAGCGCGAGGTGGGCATTGCCCTCTGTGGTGCAATCGTGGGCGTCATGCTCACGGCTTCCACCCTCACCGCGCAGACAGACTTTGCTGCCGCGCTCTCTAACAGCGTCTGGGTCGCTCCGAGCGTCAACGACGTCCAAGTCCTCCCGCGCGCCGATGTCCTCCGTCGCCAACCGCGTGCCAACTCCTTCGTATCGTCCGCGGCACCCGCCGCGTCCGCTTCCAGCTCTTCGGTTGCTACGGATCCGGTTCCCATCCTGGAGCGCGATTGCATCCTCGTGCGGGAACTGGCCGGTACATTCCTTGTCGCCATCGACAAGTACGTTCCAAAGAACGTGGAGAACACGGGCATCATCGCCGCCCTCAAGGACGCCGCCGAGGGGAAGGTGGATTTCTACTGCGCCAACGTACTGATTCCCCATCCCGCCTCCGCATCTTCCACTGCCGCATCTTCCTCGCGCACTGTCGATAATGATTGCGAACAATACAGCCGCAGTACCGATCGTTACTACACGTGTATGGCGAAAGAGCAGATGGGTATCCGCTACATTGATCCCATTTCGCGCTGAATTGCGCATCCACCTGGCCGGGCGTCCTGCCATAGGGCGCCTTTCTTTATTGTCCTCGGCTTCCGTCTGTGCTAAAGTTCCCAAAACCCCATGAGGCGCAAGGCACACCGCACACCGGCTTCCCGTCCTTCGGCTTCGCTCAGGAGCTCCGGCAACAACCCGCGGAACTACGTGATTGCCACCATGGGCAGCCACTCGGCGCTCCAGATTCTCAAGGGCGCGCGCGATGAGGGGATGCGGAATCTCGTTATCTGCAAGAAGGGGAGCGAGCGGGTCTACAAGAGCTATCCCGTCGCCGACGAGGTCATCACGGTCAACGACTGGTCGGAGTGGGATGCGAAGCTGGAGAAGGAGCTCATCAAGCGGAAGGCCATCGTCATCCCGCACGGGTCTTTCATCGCCTACATGGGCCATGAACGGGTGAAGAAGATGAAGGGCATGTACTACGGCACCAAGGAGATCCTGGAGTGGGAGAGCGACCGCGACATGGAGCGTGAGTGGCTCCTCAAGAGCGGCCTGCTCCTGCCGCGGGTGTTCGAGACGCCCGAGGATATCGACCGCCCGGTCATCGTCAAGTTCCACGGTGCGGGCGGGGGCTTCGGCTACTTCGTCGTCAAGTCCGCGGAGCAGTTCTATGAGGTGAAGAACCGCAAGTATCCGGACGAGAACGACTTCGTGATCCAGGAGTACATCGTGGGCGCGCCGCTCTACATCCACTACTTCTACTCGCCGCTCACCAGGGAGCTGGAGATCATGAGCATGGACAAGCGGTACGAGTCCAACGCCGATTCCATCGGGCGCATCCGCGCGGAGGACCAGCTGGCCGCCAACATCCATACGTCCTACACGATCGTGGGGAACATCCCCGTGGTTGTCCGCGAATCGCTTTTGCCGCAGCTCTTCCGGATGGGGGAGAAGGTGGTCAAAGTCAGCCAGAAGCTTCCCGGCGCCGGCAAGGGCCTCTTCGGGCCTTTCTGTTTGGAGGCGATCATCACGCGGAAGCTGGAGATCTACGTGTTCGAGATTTCCGCCCGCATCGTCGCCGGAACCAATCCGTTCATTGAAGGCTCGTCCTACACGGCGCTCAAGTACGATGTTCCCATGAGCACCGGCCGTCGCCTCGTCCGCGATATCAAGCAGGCGATTGAGAAGGGGAGGCTCAAAGAAGTGTTGGGGTAATCGGAAGGAATGGAAAATTGAAAATGGAAAATGATGATACAATCCACCGCACATGAGTGATTCAGCCTCTGAAATCTTCGGCGCTCTTCCCGCACACCAGTTGGATTTTGCCTTGCAAACCTATCACGCGAACGCTCTGCGGATGGCTCGAGATCTTCAGCAACAGACAGGGGAATCCTTGGATGATTGTATGTCAAAAGTGGTTGGAGAAGCTGCCGACGTAAGTTTGCTGAGGATCGAAATGTTACGAGTCATGAATCAAGCAATTTCGATGGTTCGGGAAGCCACACTGTCCAATTACCCCACCTCCCTTTTTGCCCATGCCGAAACCCATGTTCAACGTCCATGATCTCCTTTCCGGCTATGATCTGAAGAACCTCACAGTGGGTGTGTTAGGTGGCCACAGCGCTCTCGACGTCAGCCACGGGGCCAAGCAGTGGGGGTTTAAGACGGTCTGCGTAGCGCGGAAGGGGAGGGAGCAGACGTACACGAAATACTTCCAATCGCGCGGGAAGGATGGTGATGGGGGGAAGGGGTGCATCGACGAGGTGATCGTGGTGGATCAGTTTGCGGACGTTCTGAAGAAAGATGTGCAGGAGAAGCTCAGGAATTTGAATACGATCTTTGTTCATAACCGATACTTCTGGGTCTACTTCGATGACTTCGGAAAGGTGGAGAACGACTTCAATGTCCCCATCTTCGGGTCGCGGACGCTCCTCAAGCTGGAGGAGCGGGACCAGCCGTACAACCAGTACCATCTCCTCAAGGATGCGGGGATCCGGACGCCCAAGATCTTCGCCAAGCCCGAGGATATTGACCGTCCCGTCCTCGTCAAAGCGAGCGAGGCGAAGCGTGGATACGAGCGGGCGTTCTTCATCGTCGGAAATCGGCAGAGCTGGGAGGAGGAAGGTTCAAAACTGGAACGGGAGGGGAAAGTTGCGGCCAAGTGGCGGCAGGCGCCCCTCGAAGAGTTCGTCGTGGGTGCGCCGGTCAACTTCAACTTCTTCTACTCCCCCCTCACGGGCGAGCTGGAGCTCCTCGGGACGGATACGCGCCGGCAGACGAACCTGGACGGCTTCCTGCGGATGACGGCTGGTCAGCAGGACAAAGCCTTGTCGCACGTTGACCTCAAGATGATCGAGACCGGCCACATCGCCTGCACCGTCAAGGAATCGATCCTCGAGAAGGCGTTCGACCTTGGGGAGAAGTTCGTAGCGCAGTGCAAGAAGCTCCCCCAAAGCCTCGATCCTTCCGGCAAGGGCATCATCGGGCCGTTTGCGCTCCAGGGGGCCGTGGTGGCGGAAGACGGCAAGGAGGACATTGTCATCTTCGACGTCTCCATGCGTATCCCCGGTTCCCCCGGCACGGCGGCCACCCCGTACTCCGGCTACCTCTACGGCCAATCGCTCAGCGTCGGTGAACGCGTAGGAATGGAGCTCAGGAAGGCGGTGGAGGAGGGCAGGGTGGAGGAGATTGTGACGTGAGCAGTGCAGCAGGTACACTTCCCGTTGTTGGGGCATTAGCTCAGTTGGTAGAGCGTCTGGTTTGCAACCAGAAGGTCACCGGTTCGAATCCGGTATGCTCCACCATTACGGGCGCGTGCAAAGCGATCCGCCAAGTCAATTTGAATCTCAAAACCTATATAAGACGCAGTTCTGACAATGCCGATGAAACTTCTGCGATGGCTTCCGCGATTTTCCCGCTCGTACGTCTCTCATCGTCTTTTTCCAAATCTATCAGAAGATTGATGATAGCACTTCGAGGGTAATCATTGGGATCGGTTCCTTCCACCACTGCATCATGCAGATGATCCATTGCTCGAATGAGCTCATTGTACTTACTTCGATCATCGATCTCCCCCCTAGCGGGCTCTATCCCCCTAGCGATCCTTGTATTACACCAAGCTTGCCATGTTTGCTCCAGTTCTCCAGCACTGAAGTGTTTTCCAATTCGTGCCAGCAATTTCGCTTCTCGTGAACCTTGTTCTTCCATACGAATATTATGGCATATCTTATTTTTTATGCAAATTCACATTCAATGCGAAAAGTGGAAGTTCGTCTGGAAAATGGCCAGACCCGAGAGGTCGGTTCTACCTTAGAAAATGGATCTCCAAGGACCCCAAAATTTTCTTCAAAAGCCCCCGCAAGGCTGGAGTGGGGCAATACTGAACAGCCGCTGAGGGTGTTGCTACGGATGGCAAGCCATCACATGCGGAGACGTTCTCTTCGGGCCATCCGTTCTTTGCCTAAAGCAATCTGCGCTCCACTAAGCCCCGAAAGTCACTTTCTGTCACCCGCCTTCGGGGAGGGGTACAATGTCTGGTTGCTTTCCCCCACTCCTATGCCCGCTTCCCTTAAGAAAGTTACCAGCACCGCACGCACCGCAGCCGTCAAGCGTGCCAAAGAGAAGGTCCTCGGCAAGGTGACGCACTACTACGACAGGATCGGCGTCGCCATCATCGAGCTCGCATCCCCCCTCAAGGTGGGGGACGCCATCCGCTGCCGCCATGGCGAACAGGAGTTCACCCAGCAAGTGGTATCCCTGCAGGTGGACCACGCGCCTGTGGACAAGGCCAAGAAGGGCGCACAGGTGGGGGTCAAGGTCGAGCAGCCCATCAAGGAAGGGGCGGTGGTGCTGGCTGCGTGAGGCCCGCGATGATGTCTTAGAATTCCGTTCCCGTCGGCACCGCGCCCCCCAACCCGGGGATGATGTTGATGAGGGGCTTGAAGAGGAACGTCGTGGTGCCCGTCATTTCCGCCACCGTCCAGAAGAAGATGAAGACGGCGATGAGGATGATGAAGTTGTAAACGCCGCCGACTTTGCGCATCCACTCTGCCTGGCCGATCATGTCGCCCACTCGTTCCCGGTACTTGATCAGGAGGAAGGGGACGATGAGGCCGACGGCGTAGAGGAAGTATCGCATGCCGCCATCATTCCGGAGATGGGAGGGGGAAGCAATGTGAATAGTGAATGATGAATTTTGAATTGTGCAGGATGGCCAGCGCCGCGAGCAAGCGTCCAAAATTCACAATTCACCATTCAAAATTCATTCACCAATCGCTTCATCAATTTCCCTCTTCATGTCCTCCTTCGCCCGTGCTCCGACGAGGACTTTCTTAGGCTCGCCGCCGGAGAAGACCATGAAGGTGGGGATGCTCATCACGTTGAACGTGCCCGCGGTGCCGTTGTTCTCGTCCACGTTGACCTTCACGAATTTCACCTTGTCCCCGTACTCCTGCGACAGCTCGTCGATCACGGGTCCCATGATCTTGCAGGGGCCGCACCAGGGCGCCCAAAAGTCCACCACAACGGGGGTGGGGAATTTGACGACTTCCGCTTCGAATTGCGCGTCCGTGATGTCTTGAGCCATGGTGCAGGTATGGGGAAGAACTAGGGTGGGAAGTATAGGGTGCGGCGCAGAGGGACGCAAAATTTTGCGTCCTTACATGCGTATTATTCTTCCCTCCCCCTGGAGAGGATTTCCTTCGTGATTTTCTTCCCTCCCTCCACAGCCGGTTGGCCGTAGGGATCAATGCGGTAGAGCTTGCCCAGGAAGACGACCTCGGTGAGGAGGAGCTCGAAGAGCAGGCCCAGGTGGTAGCTGTCGATCCGCGTGAGGGAGATGGTGGCATGCGGGCGCTTGACCCCCGTGAGAGCCTGGCTCGTCCCTTCGTAGCAGGCGTCCAGGAGCTGCCCCACCGTTTTCCCCTCGATGAACCGCCACTGTGCGTCCAGTCGCTCGGGGAGGTAGATGCGAGGCTTCTCCAGGTCGCGGATGAAGATGTGCCAGGTGCGCCGGGGGCCGGCGATCCACTGCTGGAGGAGGGAGTGCTGGTCCTGGGTGCCGATGGCGGCGACGGGGATGGGGTTGGCCGTTTCCTTCTTCCCCAAGCTCTCAGCGATGAGCTGTTGGTCCCAGCGTCCCATCTGGCCGAGCCGCTGGCTGTACGGCATCACCACGCGCATGTTGTAGCCGCGCTTGGTATCCAGGACGAACTGGATACTTGCCAGGAGGGCGGCGGGATTCTCGTCGAGGATCGGAGCCTGGCAGAGCGTGTCCATCTCCTTGCCGCCGCGCGCGAAGCTATCCACATCCCCGTCCAGCAGCGCCAGCGGGAGGAGCCCCACGGGCGTGAAGATGGAGTAGCGGCCTCCCACCTCGGGGGGAATGGGCAGCATCCGGATGCCGCGGTCCAGGCAGAAGGCGTGCAGGTAGCCGTTCTCCGGATCGGTGACGGCGATCACGCGCTCGGCGGCGCGCTCCCGGCGGACTTTCTGCAGCTGCTCCCAGCAGAGGAAGAAGATGCTCATGGGCTCCAGGGTGTCGCCCGACTTGCTGGCGATGACGAGGCGGG
>CAZCWV010000045.1:0-8843 GCA_964502425.1 uncultured Candidatus Peribacteria bacterium
TCCATCCTCTATACCTACACCAAGTGTCCGCACGGGGTATGGCTCGATGCCAATGGCGATCAAACGGAAAAGGATTCACCAAATGAATTCGTTCAGCTCCTTTGGGAACGGGGAACGCAATATGAAAAAGAGGTGATTGATTCCCATCGAGAAGGAATGGAATTGGTCGATCTCTCGGGTATCCCGAAGTCGAAGAGGTTTGCTCCAACACTTGAGGCGATGAAGAAGAAGGCGACCTTCATTTACCAGGGTCGGCTTGAGAAGGATGGATTAGTAGGAGAGCCAGATCTTCTACAACTACTGGAAAATGGCGAGTACATGCCCGTCGATATCAAGTCAGGAATGGGTGTAGAAGGCGTAGATTCCGATGATGATGAAGAGGGAGGTAAACTGAAGAAGCATTATGCGCTCCAACTTTCGCTGTATGTAGATGCCCTCCAGAAACTCGGCTTCGCAACACATCACAAGGGAATGATCTGGGATAGCAGAGGGAAGATGGTTCCTTACGATCTTCTTACGCCTCAGGGCGTGAGAAACAAGCAGACGTGGTGGGAGCTATATCAGGAGATGCTCCCTGAAGTGCGAGCACTCCTTGAGAACAGAATTCAGACCGAGTCCGCGCTCATCAGTGCGTGCAAACTCTGTCAGTGGTACACGCATTGTAAGAAGGAATGCGTTGATAAGAATGATATTTCCCTTGTCCACGAACTTGGGCGGGGCAGAAAAGAGAGTCTTAATGCCATCGCTCTTGATGTCGTACAATTGAGCAAGATTGATTTGGACAAAGCATGTGACAAGAAAGGAAAAACAGGTTTACCGGGGATTGGACGTCCATCCCTCGAGAAGTTTGTACGCAGGGCAAAGCTCCTCACCTCTGGGACGAAAGAACCTCTTATTCTCGCCCCCTTCGTCCTTCCAGAGAAATCTGTTGAGTTGTTCTTTGATTTAGAAGCCGATCCAACCAGAGATCTTGTATACCTCCACGGTGTAGTCGAGCGGAGAGATGGGAAGACAAGGTTCTGTCCCGCGATAGCGAAGGAACCCACTCCTGAGGCAGAGAAGCAAGCGTGGATTGAGTTCTGGCAGTACATCCACACGCTTCCGAAGGACGACATTGCTGTGTACTACTACAGCAAATATGAGCGGACACAGTACCGCTCTCTTCGAGAGAAATACCCCGATGTTGTAACTGAGGAGGAGCTCGAATCTTTTTTCGATCCTGCAGTCGCCATCGATCTCTATTTCGATATTGTCCTCAAATGCACGGACTGGCCAACATTTAACTACTCCGTGAAAACCATCGCGCAGCTACTTGGATTCAACTGGCGCGATAAACATCCATCGGGAGCGGCATCTATCGAGTGGTACAACACATGGTGCAAGACGAAGGATGATAAAGATCTCCAGCGCATTCTCGATTACAATGAAGATGATTGTATCGCGATGCTAGTAATCAAAGATAAGCTGAAATATACGTTGTAACACTCAACAAGCACGGAATCTTCCGGAACATTCCTGTCAACAAAACCGTTGCACGATCCTCTTGCATACTCTATACTATGCCTATGACAGGCATTTCTCCCAAAGAAATCGGCGTACGCATCCGGAAACTCCGCACGGAACGCAACCTTTCCCAGGATGACCTGGCGAAAGCCCTTGGCGTGCACCGGCAGACGGTTTCGCTCCTCGAACAGGGGGAGCGCGACTTTTCCGCGGTGGAACTGGATAGGCTCGCGAATTTTCTGCAGATCAGTTACGACGATGTCCTGGCGCCCGAGAGCAGGAAGCCGCGGGGGAAGCCGCTGCAATCCGGCGTCAAGTTCCAGCCCGAAAAATTACGCCAGCTTCTCCTTGCCCTTCTGCAGCGCGTGGGCGGATTTGCGAACGTGGGGGAAACCGTCCTCTATAAGCTGCTCTACTTCTGCGACTTCAACCACTACGAGAAAACCGGCGCATCCATTTCCGGCATGGCCTACAAGCGCATGCAATTCGGGCCCGTTCCGCAGTTGAGCCATTTTTCCCCCGTCATCGAGAAGATGCTCGCAAAGAAACAAATCGATAGAGTGCGGCACGAGTACTTCGGGATGCCCCAAACACGGTACATACCACTCTGTGATCCCGAACCCGGTACCTTGAACGAGCAGGAATTGCAGACCATAACAGAAGTCGTCACAACACTGGGCCTCATGAATGCGACGCAAATCGAAGAGTACGTCCATGGTGACGTGCCATGGGAAGCGACGGGGCATCAGCAGCCGATTGCCTATGATCTTGTCCACTGGAGGACGGAGCCGTACGCGGTGCGCAGCGAAGCCGCTTTGCTCGGCCGCGCGCAGGATGCGGCATCGGAAGATATCCTGGAACGCGTCGAGCCCATGACCGCGGAAGAAATTGCGTATTATGAATCCCTGCCCGATGCACGATATGCAAAATAAACATAGCAGGACCTATGGTGAGATTTGGTGGACGCAATGCAGCCCGTCGCAGGGGAATGAGTTTAGGGACCGGCATCCGGTAGTGATAATTCAGAGTGATCATGTCCAAAGGAAGAACGATTCAGGCGTCACGACAGTGATGATCATGAGTTCGTATAAAGGGAAACGCGGACCCTATGATTTCCTTGTGCCTTCATCACCGATCAATGGACTCATGAAGCCCACGCTCTTGAAAGTGGAGTACATCACGAGCTTTGACCATGCGCGGTTCATCAAGAAAATCGGGGAGCTCGAAGGCGAGTGGATCGGCAAGATCAAGGAATACCTCAAAGCCCATTTCGATTTGCCGTGACCCGAAACCATCCCGTCTTTCCCCGATCGCTTCCACCGACCCCCCTCACAACCCCTCCACATTTACCCCGGCCGCAGCCGCGCATTTTTCTTGGAGTTGCTGCGCCTTGGCATCCCGCTCCTCCTGCGTGGCGTCATCCGGCATGTCTCCTTCGCCGCTCGTGTAGGGGAAGCACTCATCCGTGGCGAGGATCTTGTAGGCGCGCTCCAGGGAGGCGTTGCAGTCCCGGTTCATGCAGGAGCGGCGGAGAAAGAAGGCGGCATCGCGCGCGAAGTCCCGCAGGCTCCGCGCGTTGGACCGCGTGTCCCCTGCCCCGGGATTGATCTCCTTCGTCAGGCGGCCGAGCTCGCCGATGCTCTGCGTGAGCGGCGCGAAGGCTTCCTCAATCCCCTGGAACTCCACGATGCCGATGCGCAGGAGCGCGTCGGCGCTCGCTTGCGCCGTCATGAATGCGCGTCGATCGCGCGCAAGCTCCGGGCTGAAGATGTTGATGCCGTTGCCCCATACCAGCGGGTTCTCGGGTGCAAAGGGCGTGGAACGCAACAGCTCCACATTCGCGAGGAGGCGCAGGAGGGCGATGAAACGGCCGCCCGGGACTTGGAAGAAACGTCCCGCAGACCACCCGCGCGCCCCCCGCGGCCAGCTACTCACGCAGCCTTCCCTCTGCTCCCCTTCCGGTTCGGGCGTCTCTTCGCCCGGCAGGCGCGCTGCATTGAGTTGGGTGACGAGCGCTGCAAGGGCATCATATTCCGCCTGCGTGGCGCGCATCGTTCCGCCGTTGGGGGAGAAGGACGAGGCCAAGAGCATGGCGAGAGCCTCTTCCAGGACGTCGGGCGTGCAGCCCACGCTTCCGTCCACGTTCATGTCCAGATACTTGGTGCTGAAGGGGCAAAGTTCTTCCTCCTTGAGGGCTTCGAGCGTGTCCGGCGGATCGAATGCCCAGGGGGAGGACCACTTCTCGTCCTCGAGGCCCGGTTGGGTGCCGCCGTTTTCCAGGACTTTCAATCGTTCGCTCAGGAATTCATAGAGGCTCGAGAGGCGCTGGATTGCCATGTCATTCTCCGCGTCCTCCGCTTCCCACAGACGGAGGCGGACGCTCTCCATCTCGTGCTCAATGAGCGTGATGTCCGCGTAGTGGCAGGCAGTCATCTGCGAGAGGCGCTTGGACTCCGCCGTGCGGAAGGCGGCCGAATCGCGCGTGCCGAAGACCGCCGACATGCCGTACTGGAGCCAGCGCCAGCGGTCATCACCATCCCAACCGGTCCCGGCGCCCCCCGCTGGAATATCCGCCTCGCGGACGCGCTCGATGACGCGGCGGACGTAGGGGGAGAGGCCGGGAGTTTCAGCGGAGGTGGGGATGGGGGAGATCAAGAGGGAGAGGATAGAAGTCCCAAGCACCAAGTACCAAGCACCAAGTACCAATCTCCGGGCACGGGGATACTTAAGAAGACGACTGCGTGAGTGCTTGTCGCTTGTCGCTTGTCGCTTCGCCAGTGGATGGAGAGTGCGGGAGAACATCAGGGTGTACAGAGGGAAAGGTCATCTTGCGGATTCAAGGGACACATCGTCGTGGGGAAGACGCCGCTTGCAAGTTCGGAGAGCACGGCTGCCGTCACGCGGATGGTACCGGTGAGCGAAGCGCTTACCCGCCGTAGGTACTCGCGGTAGATGCCCACGCCCACGTCCAGCCCCATGCCTTCCGCCGCCGTCAGCTGCTCGTCCTGGGCGAGGGTGTTCTGCTCGCGCAGGAGGTTGAACCCGATGGCGGCGTAGAGGGTGCTGAGAAGGTCCACGGAGCCGGCGGCTGAAGTCTGGCACAGGGAAGGCGGGAGAAGGGGCGGCTTGCCCCGTTGCTGGCAGTACTCCAGGAGAAGTTCCTTCATGCGCGAGCCGGGGTTGTAGGCCGGGAAGATGGGGAGCGTGAGCGTAGCGGGGAGCCGGAGGGTCTCCTTCCCTTCTTCGTCTTCCTTGCACTGCCGCCAGGGGAGCGTGGACTCCTGAGAATCGAACGGTTCCCTGCCGGGAATGAGCGTGTGGCCGTAGCCGCGCTCCGCGCATTCCCGGATGAAGCACGTGTGCCCCATGATCGTGTAGGGGTAGGACGCATCGGAGCCCGGCTCGCAGGGGGAAGCCGAGGGGGAAGAGCTTTCCCCGCTCCGCAGTTGCTTGCAGATGTCGAGCGTCCGAGATGCCCCTTCTCCTTCCGACGACGAGGAGTCCTCATCCGGCGGTGTGCAGTTACTGAGGATGATCGTGCGCTCCTGCGGTTCGGGGGCCTCTTCCTCGCAGGCGGCTTCGTCTTCGTTGCGCTCACGCGTGCGGCAGAGGAAGCCCTGCCTCCCGGTGACGGTGGCGCAGAGGCCTCCGCCTCCTTTTGCGATAATGTCCCCGTCGGCTTGCTTCTCGGGCGGCGGCGGGTACGTCCCGGCCGGGATGGGATCATTCTCCTCCGTGAGGATGGAGGGGGAGACGGGATCCAGGGCCATCTTCCATCGGAGGCCCGCGTCCTTTGGGGGGAGCGGTTTGTCACCCACGTCCATTTCGTCCTCCTCCGCCGGTGCATCCAAACTCGTGTCGCGCACGTGCACCCACGCGAGGACATCTTCATCCGGCGTCGGGACGGTGAGGACCACGACGGCCATCTCGCCGGGGTCGAGGGGAGGCTCGATGAGTTGCTCGATGAGGTCACGCAGTCCTATGAGATGTTCCTCGAGGGCGGGCACGCGTTTGAAGAGGAGTCGGCGCTCCGTCCCCGGGCCGCTCACCCCGTCGGGGTTGCTCCCGGTACTCGTCCGCGTTACGAATTCCACGCCGTACTGGTAGCGCCAGACGGCGGCTACCTGCTCCTCCGTGGAGAGCGGGGAGAGGTCATCGACGATGGCGGAAAGGTACTCGTTCGCTTCCGGCGGGGGCTGGAGGATGCGGATGGTTTGCTTCGCTTCCCCGGACGTCACGAGGGGGATGCCCCATACCTTGAGCGTCTCCAGGTACGCGGACGTGAGCTTGCTCGGTTGGAGGCTGAACGTCGCAATGGGGTCCTCGTAGCCGGTGGCTGCAATTTGCAGCCGCCGCCCCAGGCTGATGGTCTCAAGCTCGCGGTTCCCTACGCGCCGGATGGCCTTCTCCACTTCCAGGCAGTCCCACGTCATCCACGTTGCCCGTTTGGCGCACAGGACACCTTCGAGCGTCGTCTTGAGCACTGCGGTCACCTCACCCGCCGTGAGGGAGAGGGGGCGGAGGCGGGGGAAGGATGTTATGTCTTCGTTGAGGACTTTTGCCGTGAACTCCGCAACAGCCTGCGGCACGTCCTGCTCCTCCTCCACGCGCCTCTGTATCCGCTCGAAGAGGGTGGCTGCATGGACCGTCCCCGCCGAGCCGGCGAGGAGCAGGAGGAAGCCGATGGCGATGAAGAAGCGTTTCATGGGAATTGCCGGAGGGTGCCGCGGGCGTCCCACGTACGGACGGGGATGCAAGCGCTCGCCTCCGCCAGCAGGCCGAGGATGTTGCGCAGGTCCTTGGAGGAGCGCTTGAAGCAGGTGAAAGCGTTGCCGAGGGGTTCCAGCTTCCGCTCCCCCATGAGGAGGATGAGCGTGCGGCGCACGGACTCGCGCGCCAATGCGAGTTGACGGTGCTGCCGCGGGAACCACGCGGCGGTGCGCTCGGCGCTTTCGAAGAAGGTGAGCGGCCTTCCCGCGCGTTGCCCCGCCCAGAGGAGATCCACCGGAAGAACGAGGCCCTTGGCCTTAAGGGCGCAGCCGTACGCTTCCAGGTAATCGACCATCACCTCGTACACGTCGGAGGAGAAGATGTCCCCTTCCTCCGCACGTTCCTTCCACTGAGGCAGCTTCTTCGCGAGCTCCATGAGCGGCGTCGATGCGGGCGCACGCGCGTTGTTCTCGCAGGAGACTTTCGTATTCTCCAGTTCCGCCTCTACCACCTCCGACACGGTCGAGAGGAATGCGGCGTGCCAGCCGACCGCCTCGGCGTCATCTTCATCCGGCGTGAAGAGGTCATCATTGACGTCGCAAGCGGCGAGCCCGCTCTCCGGTCCCAGGAGTGCCGCGCGCAACTGCCTGCCGCGCACAGCCGTAGCCGCGGCGCCGAGCGAGAGCAGCACGAGCGTCATAGCGAGGAGCCGGCGGCGGTCACTCTTTACTGGCACAGTAGGGAAGGAAGCAGGGGGAGAGGCTCCATTCTTGGAGGAAGTCGGCGATCTGGCGGAGCGGTGTGACGAAGGGGAAGCGGACGCTGTCCAAGAAGGGTTCCAGGTAGCCCGCAAACTGACGCAACGTGCGGTGCGCGCCGTCGTAGTGGGCGAGGAACAGGAGTTGGGATTCCTCGTACCGCACGAGTTCCTCGGCGGCGGGATCGCAAAAATGCTGGACGGCGCCGTACAGTGAGATGGTGTCCAAGAGACCGTTCATGAGGGGGTTGGGCTTGCACGCATTGAGTTCCTCCACCGCCCACGGTTGGCAGCCCGGGAGAAGCACTCCGTCGCCGAATTCCTCCCTATTGATGGCCTTGCGCGCGGCGGCACATACGCTCTCCGTGCGGCACTGGAATCCCCGGAAGGCTTGGAGCACCCCCGGGAGGATGTCCGACGTCAGCGCCTGTTGCGATTCCAGAAGCCCGGCAGAAGCGACGGGTTCCTCTTCCTCTTCCTCCTCCTCTTCTTCCTCGGGTGGTGGGAGTGCGGAGATGCGCGCGGTGAGGATATCCATCTCCTCGTCGGTGATGGGTTCCCTTCCAGCGGAAACCCACAGGTTTTCTGCCGCCTTTAGCCATGTGGTTCCCATTGCGGTGACGCGCGTCGTCCCTCCCGGTTCATCCTTTGCGGGATGCACGCCCAGGAGAACGGATTCAAACAGGAAGCGTTCGCGATTGAGGGCGCGGTTGATCTGTCCCATGCACGGGGTTCCGGCTTCATACGAAGCGGCAAGGGCAGGAGTCACTGTCAGGGAGAGCAGGACACAAAAGAGAATGCTCGTGCGGAAAGCCGATGGCGGGAGCGACGGGATCACGGCGAGGATGCGGAGGAGGCAGAGATGGGTCGTTCCAGTCGGAGGTCCTTGGGGACGGGGAAGGATTCGTAGAGATGGTCCGGACGTTTCACGTCGGGATCAAAGTTCGGCGGCAGGGATTCCAGGTCAAAGGGCGGAGGAAGGCCTGTTGCGGGATCGGTGATGAAAATCCCGTCGGGGTTTATCGTCCGTTCCCGTATGCCCTTGCGCAGTTGCTCGACGAAGGAATCCGTTCCTTCTTCCTTGGGCAGCGTGACACGCAGCCCCCGCTTAATGGATTCTTCCTGCAGGAGGCAGAGGTCATTGTCCGGACCGGACGCGCAGGATGACGAGGAGGAGTACGACGAGGCGGCGCCGGTGGGAGGTTCGTCTTTGTCCAGGAAGGCGCCCACGGGGGACCAGATGCGCATGAAGATGTGCCAGAGTTTGGGCTCGGGGAACACGCAGCCGTTGCTCCCCTGGCTGGGACAGGCGAGATCCGGGTGCGGCTCTTCCACCCACAGGTTGTCATCGTACTGTTTGCGGATTCTCGCCAAGTCATCCGCGCGCTGGTTGAACTCGGAGGCCAATTGTTCGTACGGAAGCAAGATGGAGGAGCCCGGCTCGGGTTCGTACTGCTTCTCGATCCGCAATGCAGAGGCATCCGACGGTTCAGGGAGGACGGGGGGGACCGGGAGATTGGGGAGGACGGGGATCTCGAAGTTTTTGGTCTGTGCAGGCGGGGGCAGCGGGAGAGAGAGAGCCACTTGGACGGGACGGAAGACGGGGATGGGGAGAGCCGCTGCTTCCGCCGATCCCTCGAAGAACAGGTCGCTGAAATCGAAGGATAAATGCTTGGGTGCGGGCGGGATGACGGGGAGGGGGAAATCTTCCGCCAATTCCAGCCAGTCGCGCGGAGGATCGAAGCGCTCGTCCCTGAGCGCGGGCGTGGTCCGGTCATTCTTGCAGTACTGCGCGTTAAGCTTGCCGAGCCTCGTGTACTCTTCCTTCAAGTTCTTCCAGGCATCGAGCATGTTCCTCTTCATCTCCTCTTGC
>CAZCWV010000046.1:0-8834 GCA_964502425.1 uncultured Candidatus Peribacteria bacterium
GCTTGCAGCAAAGACAAACCCGTCATTTCAGCAACCAAAATTTCCCATTAAGCCTATTCCTCAGCATCTTCGGTTTCCTCGGAATCCTCGGATTCTTCGGAATCGTCGGCATCCTCTCAATATACTCTCTCCCATGAACACGATAAGATGGAACCACTTCCCCCACCCCCCCATGGCAGACCTCAGCAAGCAACAGGTTCAGGCGCAGAGCCAGCAGTTCGTCACTTCCCTCGGCCGCCCGGCCTTCGTGCTCATCGGGTGGCAGAAGGAGGACGGCACCGTGGACGTTGTCCAGACGCTGGAGCAGATGAACCCCATCGCCTACGTGAAGGCGATGACGTGGGCGCTCAACGAGGTGACGGGCAAGATGTAGAACGGATGCAGCAGCACATCGTCATTTGTATCCAGCCCTGCAGGTCGAAGACCTGCTCTGGTGATTGATGAAGAGGATGCATCCTCATTGCTCATCCACGGGCGGCCCCCGAAGAATGCCGCTCTCTGTCACTGCAGCCCGCATTGCGGAAAGTGGTGCTTTTCCTGTAGTCAAATGTGTCTCAAGTACATCCGCAAGGCGATGTCCATGCACAGCCCTCACAGCTCTGACCATGCTCTCATGTTTTTCCGGAGGCATACCTGATAGCGTTCCTTGCTCAGGATCCTCATTCCCGGGGCATTGATTGATGGGTTGCATGCCTCAATGGTATTCCCCCACCAATCATGAAACAAGGATATCCTTTGCACCTCCTTTGCACCTCACTTCTCATCCGGAGGAATCCCGTAGTACTTGAAGAGGAACGTCGAGATGTCCTTGAAGACCGGGGCGGCCGCCGTGGCGCCGTGGATGACGCTCTTGGGGCGGTCGATCTTCACGAGGACCACGAAGCGAGGATCGTCCGCAGGCGCGTATCCCGCGAAGGAGGCGAAGGTGGAGCCCGTACCCGTCTCGTACTTCCCGCCCGGCCCGGCGATTTGGCTCGTCCCCGTCTTGCCGGCAATGCGGTACCCCTTCACCTTGCCCGTCTTGGCAAAACCCTTGTTCACGGAGGAGACAAGCATCGCCGTGATGGTCTGCGATGTCTCCGGCGTGATGACCTGGCCCACCGCGAGAGGCTGCGTCTTCTCCTCCGTACCATCCGCATGGATGACGGCGTCGATGATCGTGGGGCGCACGAGCTTGCCGCCGTTGGCGAGCGCCGCCCACGCGGTAATCACCTGGAGCGGCGTCGCGGAGAGGCCCTGCCCGAACGACGTGGTCGCCAGGAGCGATTGGCTCCACTCACGCCAGGGACGCAATTCCCCGGGCAACTCATCCTCCAGCTCCACACCGGTAATCCGTCCGAAGCCGAACCGCTCCAGCGTGCGGAAGAACAGCTTCTGCCCCAGCTTGAACGAGATACTCGTCATGCAGGTGTTGATGGAGTACTCCAGGCACCCCGTCATCGTCTGGCGCCCGTAGTGCTTGTGGTCGTTGTTGTCGATCTTGTACTCATCCACCTCAACAGGCCCGATGTCGTCGTACGTATCCTCCGGCCGCACCTCCCCCTGGTCAAGGGCGATGGCCATGGTGATGGACTTGAGCACGCTTCCCGGCTCGTAGATTTCCTGCGTGACACGGTTGAGGTACGCGCCCACCCCAATGGTATTTTTGTATTTGAGCCAAATGTCCGGCCGTTCGGTGGGGAAGATTTCCATCCGGAGATTCTCCCCCACATAGAAGTAGTAGCGCGTGTAGTCCCGGAGGTCGTAAAGCTTCTCCATGTTCTCGATGGCCTGGCGTGTTTTCTCGCTCAGCAACGTCCGCCCTTCCTGTGTGAACACGTCGTCAATGTACGCCTTGACCACGCGCTCATTGGTCTCGGGGTGGAAAATTTCCACCACCACCTGCTTGCGCTGCATGGCATCGATGGGTTGCGGCTCCTTCTGGTAGACCACCGCGTAATCGTTGCTGTCGAAGAGGGGAGCGTTTGCCATGGCGAGGATACGTCCCGTGGCGGGATCCATGACAATGGCCTCGCCGCTCTCCGCACCACTCTTCTGTACCGCTGCGTCCAGCAGAGTCTCCAGTTGCTTCTGGATGGATCGATCGATGGTGAGGACGAGCGCGTCGCCGTCTTTGGGCGTGATGATCGTCTGTTCGCCCGTGAGGATCTGCCCGCCGTGGAGGTCGCTCAGCGTGCTGATGAGTCCCTCTTGCCCGCGGAGTTGCGGGTGGAATGTACGCTCGATGCCGTACTGGGGTTCCTGGTTGGCATTGAGAAACCCCACCACGTGGGACGCCACCGTGCCGTCGGGATAGTACCGCCAGTGTTCCGGTATGAGGGCGACACTCCGCAAGTTGTAGTCCACTTCCTGTACGCCGCGCTGCTGGTTCCGGGCTTCCCGCGCCTCCTCCGCAGCCTTCTTGTAGTTCTCCAGCTGCAACTCTTTGATCTTAAGGGAGAGCGTTGGCGACAGTTTGCGCATGATCGCCACGTACCGGAGCGGCCGGGAGCGGAGGAGATCCTGGATCTTACGGGGATCCGCTTCCAGCGCCACACCCAGCGCCCGTCCAATGGAAGGCACTTTGATTTGCGGCACCAACTCGGGATTGCCGTAGATCAGCTTCTCATCGCGCAGCACCGTGATGCCCGGGATGTGGAGCGATTCCACGGCAGCGATTTGCACTTTCGTCGCACCGTACTTGAGGGGGGCAAAGGTGACGCGCTTCCCTGAGATGCGCTGTTCGATGTTCCGCGCAAAGAGCCGGCGTGCCTCCACCACGTCGGGGAGCTTGAGGAGCGCCGCAGGCAGTTCACCGTCGGCGGGGATCGGCTCCAGGAGCGATCCGGTATGGAGGAGAACGTACTGGGTGACGGGATCGAAGGCGGGCGCGTAGAACGAAACGAGTTCGCGGGGGCATTCATCCGAACCGGCCGTGCACAGCGCGTGGTACTCATCCGTGAGGAGGAGATCCGCAAGCGTTTCGGCTACTTGCGTGGGGTTAGTGGTGATGAGGGGATCCACATAGAGCAGATCGAGCGTAGTATTGGTAGCCAGGATGTTCAACTCTCCGGTAATGCTGTTCCGCGTGAAGATCTCCCCGCGCTTGGCCGGCAGCTTGACGCCTCCGTAGTGCTGCGACTGCGCGATGGCGCGGTAATCGTTGCTCTCGAACACCTGGAGTTCCAGGAGCCGCGCCACCACCAGGAGCAGGATGAAGAGGAAAATCCCGTACACGATCACCATGCGCCGCAGGAGCGACCTCTTCTTCTGGGTATCGGTGGAGCGGAGGGAAGGGCGGAAGGCCATGCGGGGCCCCTCGTGGAACGGACGGGGGATGGCGCTGAGCATAGCATCGACGCTTGAGGATGCCGAGAAATCCGACTCTCCTCCTGCGGGCTACAGATAGTTTGACGATGCCAAAGATTCCAAGAGAACACGAACCCCACATCTTTGCATCCAAAACGACAGATCTTCGGAATCGTCGGCAACCTCGGCATCATCGGAATCCACGATGAACAAGAAAACACACGCTACCGTTTATGCCTTTTCTATGGTATAATACAACGATGCCCCCAGATTACGCCTCCCTGGACGGCGAGACGCTCCTCAAGACGCTCCATGAAGAATGTGTGAAGCAGGGCGTATCCGACATCCACATCTCCCCGGAGAAGGCGGATGTACGCTTGGAATGGCGCCTCCATGGCGTGCTCCTGCCGCTGGCGCGCATGACGCATGCCCGCTACGACGAGCTCATGCGCCGCGTGAAGTTCATGTCGAAGATCAAGCTGAACATCACCAACGTGCCACAGGACGGGCAGTACACCTTCGAGTTCGGGGGAGGGGAGCACCCGGATCCCGCTCAGCGACGAATCATCAATATCCGCGTAGCTACCATCCCCTCACGCTTCGGCGAAGCCCTCACCCTCCGCCTCCTGGATCCCCGACGCGGCATCATTCCGCTCGAGAAGCTCGGCTTCCCAGGGAAAATGACGGAGGATCTCCAGAAGCTCGTCATGATGCCCAACGGTCTGATCCTCGTCACGGGACCCACGGGTTCAGGGAAGACGACCACGCTCTACGCCCTCCTCTCCACGCTCATCGGCAGGGAACGGAATATCATCACGCTGGAAGATCCCGTGGAGTACGAACTGCAGGGCATCATCCAGAGCGAAATTGACCCGGACCACAACTATAGCTTCGCGAGCGGCCTGCGCTCCATCCTCCGTCACGATCCGGATGTCATCCTCGTGGGTGAGATCCGCGACCTGGAGACGGCGCAGACAGCGGTCAACGCCTCTCTCACGGGCCATCTCGTCCTCTCCACACTGCACACCAACTCCGCGGTGGAATCCATCCACCGCCTCCTCTCCATGGGCGTGAGCCCCTACACGCTCGCCCCTTCCCTCCGCGCCGTGCTCGCCCAGCGACTCGTACGGACCCTCGCGCCGCAATGCCGCACGCCAGACGCCCACTGTGACCCCCTCGCCAACGACACGTACGACGGCCAAATGTCCCTCTCGGAACTCCTCACCGCAACCCCCTCCCTCCAACAGGCCATTCTCTCCTTTGAGAGCGCTGCTTCCCTCCTCGAAATCTCGCAAAAAGAGGGATTCAAGACGATGCGGGAGTGGGGGGAGGAATTGATCGCCCAGGGAGTGACGAGCCGGGAGGAGGTGGAGCGAGTGTGTATGTGAAGAAACCGCCTGCCCTGAACCAGAGCTCTGCGACAGGTTCAGGGAGGAATCCGAGGAATCCGAGGGACGGCAACAATGTATAGAACGGTCTTGGAGTAGGCGCACTCCTCGGAATCTTTGGTTTCTTCGGTTTCCTCGGCTTCCTCCTATAAAGACTCCTCTTGCCCCCATCCCCATCTGTGCCTAGCATATGCCTCCCACCATGCTCACACATTACCGACGTCGGCGGGGTCTCTACACGGTAGCGCCGCGCCCTGCCGTTTCGCGGCGCCTGATCGCCACGGCGGTGTTCTTCATCGCGTTCTTCTACTTCTTCGGCGGGAGCGTTGTCCGGCTCTTCGGCTTCGGCGGCCCCATTGAGCGTCTCCCCGCCACCCTCATCGTGGAAGACCGCGGTCCCGTGAACGTGACCCTGGACGGCGGCGACACGAAACGCGCCGAGAACCAGATGAAGATCTTTGCGGGCGAGAAGATCGCCACGTCCGGCAACGGGTTTGCCTCGCTCCTCTTCTTCGATGGTTCGGCTGCTCGGCTGGACCAGAACGCCGCCGTAACAGTGAAGGAGAGCACGCGGGAGAAGAAGGGTATTCACCTCGAACTCACCCTTGAACGCGGGAACCTGTGGGTGCTCCTCCCGAAAAGTGATGCTTCCGTCGATGAACAGGATACGGTCCGCACGGTCCGAACCCCCCTCTTCACCTTCTCCCTCCCCCCCGGCACCGACGCCGTCCTCTCCCCGTCCTCCCTCTCCGTGCTCCACGCACCGGGGTTGGGCGTGCGCGTCACCGCCCCCAAGCACGATCCCGTGATGGTTGGGGAAGGCCAGCAACTCGTTCTCCCAGACGGTGTCGCCGCGAAAGATGTGGACCGCGACCTCTACGCGTACCGCTCACCGCTTGCAACGGACTCGCACCAGCGCCTCTTCTCGAACGAGAGCCGGATCCTTCTGGCATCCGTCACGACGACCTCCACGACCACTGCAACCGGCACGGAGATCCTCACCGTTCGTACGCCGCGTGACGGGGAAACCGTTGCACAGGGTACAGTGGCGGTGGCGGGTACCGTGGGTCCACGCGTCGCCTCTGTGACGGTGAACGGTCATGAGGCCCCTCTGGACGCCGACGCCCGGACGTTCGCGCAGGACGTATCCATCCCCGAAGGCCAGACATCCTTCGCTCTCCGCATCCAGGCATTGGACGCGGAGGGAAGCCCCCTGGAAGAAGTCCAGCGCACCGTTAGCCGCAAGGCAGCTACCGTGGCTGCAGGCGCCATTCCTTCCCCCATCATCACGTCTCCCGCGAAGACCGGCGAGACGTACCGCTCGGATCTCGTAGAAATGATCATCCGCGGTACATCGCCAACGGAGGCCGCGGCCATCTACGTGAATGGCTACAAGCTGCAACTCTTCACGCCCTCCAAGGGCACGTGGAGCTACCTCGCCAGCGTGCAACTGGGCAATTTGAAGCCAGGAACAAACACGTACGACGTCATCGCGGAGGATAAGGACGGCCGGAGGAGCGAGTCAGCGCGCGTGACCGTTGTCCACGGCGAAGGCGAGACGGCGATGGGAGGGGACGACGCGCAACTCGCGTCTTCCTCCACCGCACCGGACCTCGGCTCACTACCCAAGAACGATCCCCTCCGGCCGGGAACGCTCAAGCTCGGCGGAGCCGCCGCCTCCCTGGGATTTGTCGCCACCGGCACGGGCTTCCTCCTGGAGGGGACGACATCGCCGGACACCGCATCCGTCTGGGTCAACGACTACAAGCTCCAGCTCTACCAGGCTGGCAAGACCACCTGGAACTACATTGCGAGCCCGGGGCTCAAAACCCTCAAGGTTGGCAACAACGTGTTCATCATCGTCACCCGGAATGGTGAGGGAAAGATCTTGGATAGGATGGAAGTGAAGGTGGAGTATCGTTGAAGGATACCGAAGATACCAACAATGCCGAGGATTCCAAGGAACAACCCTCAATCGCTCAGAGTTTTCAATAACGACCGATCCTCGGCATCGTCGGATTCCTCGACATCGTCGGCATCCTCCATCATGGTCTCCAGCCCATCCCCGCAACCGTCAGTGCACGTTCGAAGGAGGGGGGGAGGGGAGCGGTGACCTCATGCTCACGTCCGTCCGCCGGCGACGTGAACGAGAGCTTCCATGCGTGGAGACAGAGCGACCGGACTTCGAACTGCTCCGCCAGCCGTTCACTCAAATCATTCCGATACGTCCCGTCCCCCAGCACGGGATGGCCGATGGAGGAGAGGTGCACGCGCACTTGGTGCGTGCGCCCCGTGTGGAGGTCGCAGAGGAGGAGGGAGACTTGCCCCTTGGTCTCGAGGACCCGATACGTCGTCCGTGCATCACGGCTGCCCGCCGATCCCGTGACGGCCATCGTCGTCCGGTTGGCCGTGCTGCGGCCGATGGGCGCATCGATCACCGCGGCGGCAACGTCCGGAATACCGGAGACGAACGCGAGGTACTGCTTCTGCACCGTGCGCGTCTCAAACTGCTTCTGGAGAACAATGTGCGCCTCCGGATTCTTGGCGACGAGCAGACAGCCCGTCGTGTCCTTATCGAGTCGATGGACGAGAACCGAATCCGTGGAGAAGGGGATGGAACGCTCGTGGAAGAGAAAGGCGATGCCGTTCAGGAGGGTGGCCTCGCCGGGCGTCATGCCCGCGCCGGGATGCACGGCAATCCCTGCAGGCTTGTTGAGGACCATACACACCGCATCTTCGTAGAGGACCTGGAGCATGAGATCCGCCGGATGGATGGAGGCATCCTCCACACGTTCCGTGATTGCCAATGTCACAAGGTCACCCTCTTGCAGGCGGTGTGACGTCTTGGTGACGATCGCGCCGTTGACCCTCGCACATCTATTCTCAATGGCCTTCTGCGCCCGCGCGCGGCTGGGCATCCTTCCCTCGGACGCCAGGAACACATCCAGCCGCTCGGGAAAGGAAACGGTCCATTCCATAATGCGGACAGTGTACCTATAGCGCTTCTTCACTCATCCATCAGCTGTCTTGACCATTGCTAATAGACGTGCCATAATAATTTTGTCCTTGCTGCATACCCCAAGTAAGGACATTCTTTACCGGTCTCCTCTAGACCGGTAGAGCCCCATCTGCCCAGAGCACATGGGGCTCACTTTTTGAGTATCCGAAGGAACTACCCACCGCAACATTCCACTGCTATCCTCCCCACGATGGACCGCAATGCAGAACTCCTCACCCGCGCCGTGGAGAGCGTGGTCCCGCGGGACCTGGCGGAGCAGAAGCTGAAGGACGGAATGCCGCTCCGCCTCTACTTGGGGATAGACCCCACGGGGAACAAGCTCCACCTCGGTCACTCCGTGCCGCTACGCAAGCTCAAGGCTTTTACCGACGCCGGGCACCACGTGATCTTCCTCGTCGGAAGCTTCACGGCCATGATCGGCGATCCCAGCGGACGCGATACGCAACGCGAGCCCCTCACGCAGGAGCAGGTGGTAAAGAACTTCGGGACGTACAAGGAACAGGCGGGGAAGATACTGGATTTCTCCAAAGTGGAGATCGTCTACAACCACGAGTGGCTGGAGAAGCTCACCTTCCGCGACATCCTGAAGCTCGCGGGGAACTTCACGGTGCAGCAGATGGAGAAGAGGGACATGTTTGCCCGCCGCATCAAGCACGAGGATCCCATCGGCGTCCACGAGTTCCTCTACCCGCTCATGGTCGGCTACGATTCCGTGGTTCTCGACGTGGACCTGGAAGTGGGCGGCAACGACCAGCTCTTCAATATGCTCTGCGGCAGGACGCTGCAGTCCGCCTTCGGCAAGCGCGAAAAGTTCGTCCTCACCACGAAGCTGATCGAGGGGACGGACGGGCGCAAGATGAGCAAATCGTACGACAACTGCATCTACCTGGAAGACGCGCCGAACGACATGTACGGCAAACTCCTCTCCATCAAGGATGATTTGATCGTGACCTACATGGAGTGCGTGACGGAGATGCCGATGGAGGACGTGCGGAAGGCGGCGAAGGCGCTCAAGGACGGCGCCAACCCCAAGGACGTCAAGATGCAGCTCGCGCGCGCGGTAGTGGCGCTCTACCACGGCGCAGAGGCGGCGGAGAAGGCAGAGGCAAGTTTTCAGCAAGTGTTTGCGGAAAAAGGAA
>CAZCWV010000047.1:0-8637 GCA_964502425.1 uncultured Candidatus Peribacteria bacterium
CCTTCCCCGATCCGGTGAAGGCTCATAAGGTTCTCGCACGCCGGAACGCGCGACGCCCCAACACCCCCCACCTGCCCTCCGAAGCCCGCCCGTGAGGGTCACTGTGGTATTTATATTCGGGACACCAATCATGAGAGGCGAAGGAGGGTGGCGGCGGGACACCCCTCCGCCTTCCTCTCGATTGAGAGTGCATTGGGGAGTGGCGGCCTACTCCCCGCCTACTTCTCGATTTTCAGCGGTCGTTGGGGGTGTAGGGCTTGGGTACATGGGAATGATGAATCAAGAATGATGAATGAAGAAGGGATGTTTCTCTTGATTCTCCATTCTCTCTTCATAATTCAAATTTCATCTCAGAGGTTTTTTGGATGGAACGCCAACATCGCGGGGATATTTTGCAGAAAGGGGTCCGCCTTTCTCGAACACCAGGAGCTGCCGCTTCCCCCAGTTCCCCGGCAGTTCGTACACATGCTGTCCCACGAGGTGCGCGGAGAGTTCCGCCCGCGCGAGGAGGGATTCTTCCAGCTCCTTGTCGATCGTCATGCTCTTCCAGAGGATGATGTGGCCGCCGGGCTTGGCGAAGGGGCTCGTGTACTCCAGAAGGACGCAGGTCTCGGCCACCGCGCGGGAGGTCACCACGTCGTATTGCTCGCGCTCCTCCGGCTTGCGCCCCTCCTCCTCCGCGCGTCCCGCGACCACGCGCACGTTCCCCAATCCCAGCGCGTGCACGATGCGTCCCACGGCCTCCACTTTTTTCTGGGTTGCATCGAGGCCGGTCAGCTGTGCCTCCGGCAGCGCCATCGCGAGCGGGAGCAACGGAAAGCCGCCGCCGGTGCCCACGTCCATGATTGTTTTTGTTTGTTGTGCGTTCTCCCTCTCCCCCGACCCCTCCCCCGAAGGGGGAGGGGAGGAGCGCCACGTTTCAAAAAGGGGCAGTTCAAGAGCGGCCAGCGAATCCAGCACGTTCCCCGCCCAGCACTGCTCCTCGGTGCGGAACGCGGAGAGGTTCACCTTGGCGTTCTCTTCCAGGAAGAGAGAGACAAGTTCTCGTAAACGGGGTTCGAGGGCTGGAGGGAACACGGGAACAATCATACTGCAGCCTGACTGTTTTCCGCAGATACTTTCCCATTCGATGGCTGGAGACGCCCCCTGTTCTTCTGCAGCCAGTATTCCAAGCCGTCAAGGACGGCGCTCCATCCCGCCTCAATGGAGTTGCGGCTCACGCCAACCGTAAACCAGCGCTCATCACCGCTGCGGTATTCCACTGTTACGATGACGGCCGAGTGCGTACCTTCGTGGGCTTGCGGCGCGATGGCCGTCTCAAAATCCACAAGCGATACCGTATCAATGTCTGGGAAACGGGAGCGCAAAGACTTGAGGAGCGCTTCGGACAGTGCCCCGATCGGCCCAAAATCCTCGCCTACCTGCAGGGAAGGTTCGTCGCTGCCGTTAATGCTTACCTTCATGGTTGCCATGGTGGGTTGTCCGAGCGTGTCGTGCACGTCGCAACGGTGGATGCGGATGAACGGCTGGAATTCCGGTTGTGCGCGCAGGATGAGCAGTTCGCGGGATGCGGGGGCACGGTCAAAATTGAAGCCCTCTCCCTCTTTCTTTTTCGTCGCATCCAACTGTTGCTGCAGGAGCCGGGGGTCGGCCAAAAGCCGTTGCCGTTGTTCCTGGGTAAGCAGGGTGGACGTTTCGACGGCATGCCGTGTGTTGGACAGGCCGGATTGCTTTGAATCCGCGATGATGCGTTCGTTCCCCCATGTTTCCGGGGGAGTGAATTCATACAGAGAGGGATTCCAGGCGACGGCGGAAGCGTGCATCCCTCCCTTATGGGCGAATCCGTTTTTCCCCGTGAACGGTTGGAAGGGATTGCGCCATTGCTTGGAGCGGAAGGCCGCTGACTCCGACATCTCTGTGAGACGCGCTAGATGCTCCACGGGAACCGTTTCGTACCCGTCCAAGTGGAGATTCGGTATTGCCTGGCAGAGGTCCAAGTTCCCCGTCCGCTCCCCCAAGCCGTTCCATGTTCCTTGCACATGGCGCACCCCCGCCTGCACCGCCGCGCGCATGTTCCCCACTGCCAAGCCGCGGTCATTATGAGGATGGATGCCAAGAATGACGTCTTTCCCAAGCGCCATCCGCGCCGCTTCCACTACTGATCCTACTTGCTCCGGCGTGCTCCCTCCTTTCGTATCGCACAGCACGAGACGGCCCGCCCCCGCTTCGCGCGCTGCATCCAGGACGGCGAGTGCGTGTTCCGGGTCTTCGCAGTAGCCATCGAAGAAATGTTCTGCATCGAAGAGGACATGGTGGACACCTTGCGAGAGGAGGTAACGGATGGAATCCTGGACCATGCGGATGTTCTCTTGAGGAGTGGTATGCAAAGCATCGGTAACGTGGGAACGTGCCGTCTTTCCCACAAGCGTGACGGCAGGCGGCTGCAAGGCCACTAATTTCCTGAGGCCCGGGTCTTGATCTGCATTCGTGGATTTGCGGCAGGTCATGCCGAATGCCGTGAGGATGCTTTGGCGAAGCGGCTCCTCGCGCAGGCGGCGAAAGACATCTTCATCTACCGCATTCGACGCGGGGAATCCCCCTTCCACGTACGTGAGGCCGAGAGTGTCATCCTGCCCGGCGAACCACAGTTTGTCTGCGGCGTTCAGGTTGACGCCGTAGCTTTGGTCGCCATCGCGGGGGGTAACATCGCAGAGTTCAACGTGTCCGTTCATGGGGAGGGAGGGAAACAATACGTATAAAAAAACCCGCCAGGCGCGGGAGGGAAGGGACCAGATCAGCAACCACTCCTCACGCCGTTTGGGCGGGACGAATACTAATGCTGATGATGGTCGAACGGCTGTACATGGCTGCGCGCATCCTACGCGCAAGCAACATCCTGTCAATGTTTTGTCATGGCGCAGCATTGCTGCCCGAAACCGAGCCGAAGAAGATTGTGCGGACGGCCCCCCCGCGCTATCCTCGGACCATGCCACACGGTGAGCGGATCGCGGAATTCCTCCTCAGCATCGGTGCCGTCAAACTCCGTCCGCGGGAGCCTTTTACGTGGGCGAGCGGCATCAAGAGCCCCATCTACTGCGACAACCGGATGATCTACAGCCACCCGGACGCGAGGTCCTTCATCGTGGGCGCGCTCGCCTCGCGCGTGAAGTCGCTCCACGTGCCGCCGGACGTGATCGCGGGCACGGCCACCGCGGCTATCGGCTGGGCGGCGCTCGTGGCGGACCGGATGAAGCTCCCTCTCGTCTACGTCCGCGCCAAGGCGAAGGACCATGGCGCAAAGAAGCGCATCGAGGGCGACCTCAATCCGCAGAAGCACATCGTGGTCATCGAGGACCTCATCTCCACGGGAGGGTCGTCCATTTCCACCGTCGAAGCGCTGCGCAACGAGGGGCAGGGGACGGTGAGTGACATCATTGCCATTTTCACGTACGAATTCCTCTCCGCGCGGGAGAACGCAGAGTGCGAAAACGTACAATTCCACCCTCTCACGACCGTTTCCACTCTCCTCAAGATGGCGGTGGGCTACGGGCGCATCACCGAGGAGGAATCGCGCATGGTCCAAGAATTCGTGAAAGAACCGGAAAGTTGGATGAAGAAATGATATTGACATTATAACAAATTAGTGTATTTTATCTCATGCGATTGAGGCCTGTAATAGCCCCCAAGGCTTTTACCGGGCTCGCGCCCGGTCCTTGGAAGCATTGGCTTCAATCGAATGTTTAAGGGAGTTTAAAGATGAGAAAGAATCGGATTCATGAGGCTGTAGCTGCGATTTTTGGTGGCGTTCAGGGTAAGGCTCGGCGGAATCACCAGGGGCGACGGTTGGGATTGGAGACGCTGGAGCAGCGGCAGTTGCTCGCGGTGTCGCCGTTGGTCGGTCCTCACTTGGAGGACGGGTCGTTTGTCAGCACATCCGCTCTTGTTGCCGATGCTCCACAAACGGCACTGTCTCCACTTGTGAGCGGAGGCATCGGTGGTGGCTGGTCGATGCCGCAAGCGGTTGTCGTAACACCGTATGTCTACGATAGCTGGGTGGATACCCGGCACGGGGACACGGCGGTTGGCGCAGAGGAGATCGTGCTGGCCTTCCAGCCAGACACCTCTCTGCGGAGCGTGGAGTACGGCGTTAAGGGGACGGCTGGTTCTATTGAGAGTGCTGTCCTCAAAGCGGATCTGACGGACTTTGATGGCCGTTGGGGAAAACCTGATGGTTACTTCGAAACCGAGTTGGCTGTTGACGACGCGCGGGACGGTTCCCTAGTGTTCGAACTCGGCTGGGGCATTCAAGTGCCCCAAGCAGGGCTGCCGCTCCAAGTCGAACTGACGTTTGACAATGGTGCACAGCCCGGAGAGTACACCCTTTCCGAACCGACCATGGGATTGTCCCGTTGGGGCAAGGGCGTCAGGGCGATGCAGTTCGGGTATCCGAATCCGACCATCACGGTCGAGGGACACCCTAGTGTGACTCTCGTGCCTTCCGATCCACAGACGATTGCAATCGGAGAGCAGGACATTGTACTGGCGACCGAGATCGTTGACGCGCATGGAAACTCCGCTTGGATTGACGAGGAACTCGTCGTCCGAGCAGAGGGTGGGACAGCCGAAGATTTCTCCGAGATCGTTAGCGCGCTTGAAGTGTGTGATCCCAACGGGGAGGTCTATCAGGCCACCCTACGGGAGACGGTCCACGACGGAGATATCGTCGCGGGTATCTACGACGTGGGATTCCCGGCGTACGATGTCGAAACGTTCCGGATCCGTGCTGATCTTACGGGTCAGGGACTTTCGGACGGTGACCGTCTCCAAGTTGGGATCCGTTACGACGGAAATCCGGAATTGGTAGGCCCGTGGCATACCATTGAGGAGACGGCGCTGCAAGTCACTGAACTCAGGGGCCCCAATGAGGACATTGCCGTATCAGGGGAAAGAGACCTGGTCGGTGACCGTTTCGTCATCGGTGCCGAAGGAGGGGACGTGCTCGTCACGTCCGTGACCGTCAGTCCGGCAGTCGGATACCCCGGGGTTGCTGCCAGTGCAGATCTCTGGGTCGACACGGACGGAGATCAAGTTGTGGATACGATTCTTCAGAGGGATGTACTCACGTCCCTCTACCAGTTCACGTTCGATGCTTTGCCCGGAGGAGGCTACGTGGTTCCGGAAGGAAGCGAGGCGCGATTCGAGATGCGCTTCGACGTCATCTCCGATTACTCAGTGGAGGGTGAACGTATCCAGTTCACTCTTGCGCAGGTGGAGGCCGAAAGGCTCGATTCTGGCGCATCGATCCCGGAGGATAACATCTCCGTGAGTAATACCCCCCAAACCATTTGGAATATGAAGGAAAATGGGGAATGTCTTGTCACGGAGGACACCACACCCTTGCGCCCGCGCCAGGTGCTCGGCGGCGAGCTCAGTGACACGCTCTTGCGCATCGACGTTGTCGCGTTCTACGAATCTGTCGACGTTACCTACGTCGGCATCGACGTGGAAGGAGAAGGACGATCCATTGACCGGATCGAACTCTGGAAGGCAGGCGCCATGGCACCGTTCGCCTCTGCCGTTCGCGGCGCCGCGGAAGCGGGCGACGATTTCGGTGTCCATCTGGAGAGCCAGCATCTCGTCGTTGCGGAGAACTCGGAAACAACCCTCTTGTTGAAGGCGAGGGTGAAAGCCGACACGGAAGGCGGCGTGTCCGGCGACTGGTTCGCCCTGGCGGTGGACCAAGTGATGGCGCGAGGTGTCGTTTCCTCCAACACCATCACGCCTGAGATCGACGAAGACATCGTCGGTCCCACCCACCAAGTGGTGACGGCGAAGGTCGCTTCCATCACCAACGCCAATCCCGATCCGGACGGAACGGCAATCACGACGGGTTGGCATGACTTCGGCCAGTTCAAGTTCGCGGCTGCCGCAAACGTCAATACGGCCAACGGCTTGGATAGAGTGGCCATTGACGCGTTGATTTTCAACGTCGTTGCCACAAATGTGGAACTTGATGCCGATTTCAGGTTCTATGTCAAAGGCAGTGAAACAGCGTGGGTCAATGCCACGCCCATTGCGAACGATGGCACCGTGCTTACCGGCACGGTGACCGGATCGTTTTTGGTCCGGGTGTCCCCGTTGGACGTGGCCATCGAGCAGGGATCGGACGCGACGTTCGTTCTCAGGGCGAACGTCCTCGATACCGAAATCGTTCCCGGTGCGACTTCGAGCTTGCTAGTATCCTTGGAGGCATTCAATAATCCGGTAGCCACAGCTTGGGGTCCCTCCGCCAGCCACATCAAGTGGCGTGCGGTGGACTCTGCGATGTCCAATCTGGATATACTCTGGGTTGATTACCCAGACACGTCGATAAGGAGCACGGCATACCGGAACAACTAGGCGATTGAAGCCGAGTCCAAAGATCGCTGTTTGCTTCGGCAGGCAGCACAATGCCGCTCATATCCATGAGCGGCTTTTCTTGATCCTCTTGAGCTAAAATCGAATTTCTGATACAATTATGTGTTCAAGTAAAACCCACACACATGCATCCTCCAGAAATCCATTACAAAGTGCGTGTCGAAGCGGCGGGACAACCGACCCGGTTTGAGTTCATCACGCGGCAGCAGGCAAGTACACGAGGATTACTCGTCAAAGTTTTGAAGGGAGAGGCCGCGGAATACGTCAAGACCGGTCCGGCCCAATACAAACTCCTGCGTGATTGGAAGCGGGATCACAGGATCACGTGAGTGGCCGGTTTCAGGAGGGATCGTCCCCTGTCGGTTCTTTCTCTCCAAGAACGAAATACACGGGGAGTATCGATTTTCCGTGTTTGCTGATTCCCGGAATGAGGGTTAACGCCTGGTTGCTGGAGAAGCCCTTCATCTCCTCCCGGATTGTCGCGGGAACGGATTCATTGTCCATCCTCGTATAACGTCCCGCTGTTTGCATGTCAGATTTGTGCTTGAGGGTGTCGCATCGGTAGCCTTGCCATTGGAGGATCGCCAAGAGGAAACCATTAATCTTCTTCACGTTGTCACGGAATGCCGCCACTGACTCCTCTCCTTCATGCTCGCTGCAGAAATCCGCAAGCCGCAGCTGTAACACCCACAAATCGTGGAACGTCGTTACGACTGCCTGCATCATGGGATCGATTTCATTGTTGTCGGCATGTCGGACAATGTATTCCATTGCCGTCTGTAATCCTGTGAACATCCCCGGCCGGAAGAGATGTTCATCCCGTTCACCACCCAATGTATGCAGGTTTTCCCATGCCGTTGCGAGTGATGCTCCTGCTTCCGGAAGTTTGGGGATGTCATTTTGGATGCGCTCGACAATGTCACGTAACACCTCATTTTGACGCGCAGCCACCTCCTCGTCGCCGGGGAGGCCTGCCTGTTCTTGGGGCGCCTCGTGGTTTTTCTCGTTTTCCATGTACGGACATGATAATTGCATTTGATCCTGGTATCCAATAAATGGTCCAAGAAGAACCGCACCCGCGGATTGGTGCGGCTAGTTGTGAACTTTTAGAACTGCTTCAGGAACCTCAGATCACCAACGAAGAACGAGCGCAGGTCCGGGATCTGGTGCTTGATCATGATCATGCGCTCCACGCCGAACCCGAAGGCGAAGCCCTGCCATTTTCTGGGGTCGATGCCGCAGTTCTTGAGGACGTTGGGGTGCACCATCCCGCAGCCCACGATCTCCAACCACCTTCCCTCGCGGCTCTGGGTCTCGTCACCCTGCCACAGCATGTCCACCTCCAAGCCGGGTTCGACGAAGGGGAAGAAGCCGGTGCGGAAGCGGAATTCAGCCTTGGGGGAAATCAGTTCCTGTATGGCGGTGACCATCACGGCCTTCATGTTCGCCAGCGAGACGTCCTTCCCGATCATCAATCCCTCGAACTGGTGGAACATGGGCGAGTGCGTGGCGTCGGCGTCCTTCCGGTACACCTTCCCCGGGCAGATGATGCGCAGCGGGGGCTGGTGCGTCTGCATGTAGCGGATCTGCACGGGCGAGGTTTGGGTGCGCAGCACGTGCGCGCCGCCCGGCGGCAAAGAATCTTCCGCGATCCAGAACGTGTCCTGCGCATCCCGGGCGGGGTGCGCTTCCGGAATGTTCAGCAGATTGAAGTTGTTGTCCTCCGTCTCCACTTCCGGCCCCTCCGCCACTGCAAACCCCATGCGGCCGAACACTTCCTCCACGTTCCGGATGAATTCGGGGATGGGATGCAGGTGGCCGCGTCGGCGCTCCGGCAAGTCCAGCGTAACGTCAATCGGGTCCGTCTGCGCGAGGGAGCCGAGTGCCGCGCCGCGGAGTTCGGTTTTCCGTTGCTCGAGCAGTTCGGTGTACTCCCGCTTGAGGATATTGAGCTCCTTCCCCTTCGCCGTCCGTTCCGCGGGGGGGAGCGCGCCCAGTTCCTTCATCGCCAGCGTCAGGTGCCCGTGCTTGCGGCCGAAGAGGTCCTGCTCCAGCTTCTCCACATCCTGGAGGGTTGCGGCTTGCGCGATGGATGCCTTCAGGTCGTCGAGGGGAGAGGGCATGGACGTAGAATAGCGTGTTTGCCTTCAACACCAAACTCTCATCATTGGGACGAAGGTTTCCCGCCTCCTCCGCCTTCCCCTCCTCCTCCCTCACCGC
>CAZCWV010000048.1:0-8579 GCA_964502425.1 uncultured Candidatus Peribacteria bacterium
ACTTCTGGAAGACGTGCATCTGTTCCTCCACGGGAATGCCCATGCCGTCGTCCGATACGGTGATGGTCGCCGACCGCTTGCGCGGGGCGAGCCCGATCTTGATGTGCTTTCCGGTGGAAGAATACTTCATAGCATTCGTGAAGAGGTTCTGCAGTACGAGGTGCAGGAGTATTTGGTCGGTGGAAGCATGCACCGGCTTGGGCGGAAGGATGAACGAACACTCCATGCCGCGCTCCTTGGCCAAAGGCTTCCATTCACCGGCCATGTCTCCCAGCATCTTCCGAAGATCACATTCCTGTTTCTCCACGCGGATCTCCCCGCCCTCCAACCTCGTGATGCGCAGCAAGTCATCGAGGAGGTTCACCATGCGCCGCGCCGCCGTGTCGATCTGCTCCATGTACGATTGCTGGACATTGGAGAGTTCCGGATCCTTCTCCTCCTTCATGAGTTCCATATACCAGCGCAAGGACGAGAGGGGCGTGCGCAGTTGGTGCGACGCCAGCGTGATAAACTCTGATTTCATCTCGTCTACACGGTTCTCCTCGCGGATGTCTTCCAGGATCACGAGAGCGCCGTGCAAATGCCGCTTCTCCAGGAGAGGACTCACGGCAAGCGTGACGGGCAGGAACATATCCTTGCCGGACAGCACCGTGAGGTGGTCCCCGTGGAAAAGGCGGACGCGCGCTTTCTTCTGGAGCGCCTGCGTCACCGGGTGACCCCCATCCAGCACCTCTTCCTGCTTGCGGAAGAAGCGGAGCGCACGTTCGACATGCTTCCCCACAAGGTCCTCCCTGGTTTTCTGCACCATGCGCGCTCCGGCGGGATTGGCGTTGATAATCTGACCGCGCGCATCCACCACAAACACGCCGTACTCGATATGGTCCAGGATCGTCCGGTCGAGAAGGTACTGCTTGTGCAACTCCTCCGTGCGCGCAGCCACCTCGTCCTCCAGGTGCGTGTACGCCACGCGCAAGCGGGCAGTGAGTTCCGCAGCCACCACATCGAGAAATTCCACTTCATCCCCGCTGTTGACGGAGCGGCGGAATGACCAGCGCCCGGGATGCAGCACTTTCAATTTACCCGCGAGGTCGAGGATCGGTGAGGAGATCTGTCTCGCGAGGATGACGCCAAAGACGCCCGTGAGTGCGAGCAGGAAAAGGTCGATCATGAGGAGTGTGTAGACAAAGCGCTCCCAGCCATTGAGCGCATCCTGCGTATCCACTTTGACGATCATGCCCCATCCCGTCACCGGCACGGATTGGTATGCCGCCAGGATATCCCCGCCCCATTCGTCCTCCCCCGCGAAGACCCCTCCAACCCCCTTCACCGCTTCAGGAATGACGAATTCCCCCACGGGGACATCCCCCGAAGAACGACGCGCCTGCTCTCCGGAAAAGGCATAGACAATGGACGCTTTCCCTTCGTTCTCGCGGAGAAGGAGCAATTCCCCCGTGGGGCCGATGGCTGGATTATCCGCGAGGAGGGTGAGGAGGGAAACGGGATTGTACCGCACAACCAACGCACCAAGCATCACGCCAGCATCATCGCGCACGGGAACGGTGACGTCCGTGGCCACCCATTTCCCATGACCGTCCAAAACGGGAAGGAGCCGCGACGCGGTGGGAAGAACATCCGGAGAAGGAAGGGAATCTCCCACGCTGTCCCGCACCGCTCCCTGCGGGAAGAGGAGCATCATGCCGCGCACGGGAACCTGTTCGCGCAGGAGCCGATCCCACAGGGGTTCGAGGACGGAGGGCGAAGCGGGAGAAGTGAGTGCATACTCCACGCCCGCCTCCGCCGCCAGGAGCGCCGTGCGTTCGCGGTCATACTGGAGAGAGCGGGAGAGGAGGTTCTCGCGGGAAGCGACAGTAGAGGAAAGCTGCCCCAAAACGCGGTTACGGATCAAATAGAGACCCGTGATGGACGACAGCAGCGAGAGCACCATCACCGTGAACGCCGCGAGCAGAAGTGACTGCCAAAGAATGCGTCGGCGGATGGACGTCCGGAGCACGGGAGCGTTGCGCAGGAGCGCGCCTCCGGATGCGAGGAGCCGAGCCCGTCGAAGACCTCGAGCGGAGCCAGAAGGAACGGAGCCGAGAGGCTGTTGGCGTTGGGTGTCGTTCATAGAGTATGTTTTCCGTATATTGTAGCACAAAAACAGCATTTCGGGAAGGCCTTTCTCCGCCCCCCTTTCTCACCGTGTTCCACCCAGGAAAGAACGGATAATGAGCTGCAAAATGGAGCCTCTCATTACAGCACGCAGTTACTATTGCATGCAGCGTAGCTCTCCGCCGGCGTCTCGGAGGGATAGTTCTCACGCCTATCGTTGTAGCAATCGATGTAGCTCGTTACATCTTGGCTGGCTCCGCCCAAGTCGCACGCACAAGTGTAGGCGTAGATGCAACTATCGAAATCCATTTCGGCTGAAGGACAGAGCCAATTACAATCCCACCAGCCACAATCAAGACCATCCGTGCAATAGTCATCGCCCCACGGATCGGGCGTAGGACCGGGATGGTTCTCGCAGGATGCAACGCCCTCCTCCCAATTGGGACACATATCGGCTTCCACAGTCATACTCAGACAGTCAACGGCGCATCCGGGTTCGCCGTCACACACTTCGCCAGCATCGATAATGCCGTTCCCGCACAGCGTTTCGGTCGTGCAGGTAGCGGAGCATCCGTCGCCACTGGTGGGCGGTGCGGGATCGTTATCGCACTGCTCGCCGGTGTCCACCTGTTGGTCACCGCAGAGAACGCAGCTGGTTCCGCATGTGAGCTGGCTGGCATTGTAGATGCCGGATACGCAGGAGCCGGGGACGGTGCGGGTGGGGCAAAGACCGGTGGATGCGTTGCAGCAGTAGTATTCGGTCTGGCATGTGGCGGAACAACCGTCGCCGCTCGTCGTATTGGAATCGTCGCACTGCTCACCGATTTCCGTCGTGCCATTGCCACAGACAGCCGGCCCGGAGGAAGAGGCGGGCGGGGGAATGCTATCGACCATACACAGCTCGGAGCAGCCGTCGCCGCTCACGAGATTGCCGTCGTCACACTCCTCCGCCGGACTCTTGTAGCCGTCGCCGCACACGGTGCAGGAATCCATGCAATCCTGCGGGGCATACGCGAAGATGCCCGAAACGCAATCCTCCGCGTCCACAGTGGAAGGGGAGCACGCATGGGTGTTCTCGTCGCAGCAATAGACGGCGGATGTCGTGGAGACAGCGGAACATGTGGTCGGGACCGTACAGCCGCCCAAAGCGAAGAATGCTCCGCCGCCGCTCATGCATGCGCTCTGAGCAATGTCGGCGCACACACCATCCGTGCAACAGGAACCGGCAGGATCATCACAGTCGAGGGCGGTGGATGCCTGCTGGCACCCCGCGCCTCCACAGATCTCCCACTGGTACGTTCCCCCCGCAGCGCAGGATATCACCGAACAAGCACATGCCGCTGCACCCGTTTTGGGAAAGAGCGTGAAGGCCGTGCTGAATACGCGGGAGTAGACGCGGTGATCCAAGAAGGGGACGGCGCGGGAAACACGGAAGGAAACCGCGAAGCTTGATTGGGTGGCGGAAGCCGATGTATTACGGATGGCGAACTCGCTCACGGTCACATCGGGGGATGTGATGGTTTGCTTCGTCGTCCGATGGATGATGACCACCGCGCCGCTCAACGTTCCGATGATCGTGGGATCGTACGCCCCGGAACCCATCCGCAATGTCAGCACGGGCGCTGTGGTCTGCGCGGCGGGCGAAAGGATTCTTTGCGCATTCTGCACGTGGTACTCGATGCTCTGCAGCGCCAGCGCCCCATTCTGTTCCACGAGGGACATCGTCTGCTGCAGTACGCGGTTTTCGGCAGAGCTGAGGAGGAGCGGAACGAGCGCAGATGAAACGATGGCAAAGGCCGCAATGAAGAGGAGGACTTCCAGGATGGTTGCGGCGCGGCGGAATGGGACCGTAGGCAAAGCGACAATCATTGTAGCAGGAGGCACGGAAATGCACAGGAGCGCTCAGGGCAGGTCGCACTCTAGTTGCGTGGATGCCACCCCGCACGTTATCCCCTCGCACGCTTCCCATACGTACACGTTCCCTGCTTGGCAGAATGGAGGATCACATCCGCAGAAATCCCCCTGCGTGCTATCGTCGGGAGAAAGCGAGAAGAGCGCCTCGAAGGTTCGGGAATAGACGTGGGGAGCCTGGAGGCGCAGCGTGCGGGAAACGCGGAAGGAAACCGTAAAGCTTGATTGGGTGGCGGATGCGGACGTATTGCGCACCAGGAAATCCTCCACGGCGACCTGGGGGGACGTGAGCATCTGCTTGGTGGTATGGCGGATGATCACGAGGGAACCACTGAGGACGCCCACGATGGTGGGATTGGTGACGCCAGACCCCGTTTGGAAGGCCACGACGCTCCCTGTTTCGCCCATGGGGGGATCGAGGATGCGCTCTCCGGCTTGCGCACGGTGCCCCATCGCCTGCAATGCCTGCATGCCATTCTGCTCCACGAGGGAAATGGACTGCTGCAGAAGTTGGTTCTCCACGGCTTGGAAGAGGAGCGGGAGCACCATGGCCGCAACAATGGCAAACACAACGAGAAACACCAAGACCTCCACAAGCGTGGAGGCCGGCCGGCTTGGCAACGTCGTCTTGAGGATTCGGAAACGCGCCGGCGGGTGGGAGGGAAGACGGACGCTCATGGCGAACAGTACGTCGTGATGCACGTATTGAGCAGAATCATGTCATTACTTCCCGATGGGTAGCACGTGAGGAATTCGGTCACATCCTTCGACCCTCCCCCCTTCAAACACGCGCACTTGTACGCCCCCATGCACCGCGCATAGTTGCCATCCCCCAACGCACCCGCACCGTTGCAATTCCAATCGCAGTCCCATCCAGGCGATCCCACTTCGCCGCACACAACGGGATTGCTGCAGAACGTGCTGTCGCCGGGATAGCCGAAACATGCCTTGTTGGGATCGCAGAACAGCGCGTCCACCACGCCGCACGACGCTTCGCAGGTGCTCTTGACGGTGCTGTACACGCCGCTGGTGCAAGTGCTCCGCGGCTCCGTCGTTTCCGAACACAGTGCGGTGACGGTGCTGCAGCAGTAGACATCCACCTTGCATGCGCTGCAGCCGTCGTCGTTCACGGCATTGCCGTCATCGCATTCCTCAACTCCCGTCCTGATGTAGCTGTCGCCGCACGTGGCGGTTAGGCACGTATTCAGGCAAGCATCGGTATTGAGGAGGTTCGCATCATCACATTGCTCGTACCCGTACCACGTGTATCCGTCACCGCAATCGGCATTCCGGCAGGCATTGGTGCATGCATCGCTATTGTCGTCGTTTCCATCGTCGCATTCCTCGCCCAAGGCCGGCTCAAAGTTGCCGTTGCCGCAAGATTGGCACACATAATTGCAATATGATTGCGCGCCATAGCCCCCGAAGAATGTCCCATTCGCCGCGCTGCACGCAGCGGGAGTCATGGCGGAACAGGAATAGTCGGGAAGGCAGCAGTACTCCAGCGTGCAGTCGTACGTGCAGCCGTCGCCGTCGTTGTAGTTCCCGTCATCGCACTCCTCCCCAGCATCCGTGTAGCTATTGCCACAGTAGGGATTGCACGAGTAGCTACAGTTCAGGGAATCACCCTCATAAAAAACTTCTCCGGGATCCATACACGTCGCGCGCGTGGTCACTCCGGTGCACGCGTAGCTGTTCGCCTGCTCACAGCAGTATCCCTCATCCTTGCAAAGTGAAGTGCAACCGTCACCATTGACCGTACCGCCGTCGTCGCACTCCTCCCCCGCTGCGGCATTCATGAGCCCGTCGCCGCAGAGGGGTGCCGTGCAATCGCTGTCGCAGGTCAGGGAATTGACGGCGGTGTCGCATACTTCACCCGTGTCTTGGACGCCGTCGCCGCAGTACGCGTTCCGGCAATTCAGACGGCACGCGTCCACAACGGTGTTGGAATTTGCCGCGCCGTCATCACACTGTTCCAGCCCCATCTTCACGCCATCACCGCAGTACGCGCAGCCCACGTCACACCCCGTCGCGTCCGAATAGAAATTCTCCCAATCGCAGCTCCAGGGATCGGGCTTGGAGCATGAATGATTGACGCTGTCGCAGCAATATTCCAGCGTGCAGTACGGGGAACAGCCGTCGTTGTCATTCCAATCACCTTCATCGCATTCCTCCCCCGCCGCCACGACGAGGGTACCGTCGCCGCAGTATGTACATTCCGCTTCGCAGGAAGCAGCATCCGGATACCCGGCGCCGTAACAGTAGTACGGCGGGACCGTCCCCGTGGAGCACGTGCCATACTCGCAGCAGTAGATCTCGGTCTCACACATCGAGGAGCAGCCATCAAGATCATTCGTGTTCCCGTCGTCGCATTCCTCACCGGCATCCAAGTAGTCGTTCCCACAGGACGCGCCGCAGCTTGCGGAGCAATTGGATTCGCCGTACGGCCCGCTGAAGAGCTGTTCGCCGGGATCGATACACGTATCACTATTGCCCACCGGACACGTGTAGGAAGGAGTGCCCGGCGTGCAGCAATATCCCTGAAGAACGCAATCGATGCAGTCCGCGCCGCCGTCACACGCTTCTCCTGCAGGCACGTTCCAGATACCGTCATTACACGCGGGAGCCGTGCAGTCATTATCGCACGTGGCGGAATTCCCACCGGTGTCGCATGCCTCATCATCACCGCCGCCGGGATTGGCGTCCGCCCCCAAGGGCTGCGTGAAGGTATCACCGCAGACCGCCCAGAGGCAGGAATCCGTGCAGGCATCGGTATTATCGGCGTTTCCATCGTCGCACTCCTCACCCAACGTCGGCTCGACGGAGCCGTTGCCGCAGTTGCAGGCAAGTTGGCAAGCCTGGAGGCCGGCGTAGTTGGGAACGGGGCTGCAGGCGCCGGCGGCTTCGGAACAGAGATGCGCGCCGCTGTTGCAGCAGTACTCCTGCACGCACGTGGCGGAGCAGCCGTCGCCGTTAACCTTGTTTCCGTCGTCGCACTCCTCCCCCGCATCCTGGATGTTGTTTCCGCAGAGACAGTACGTCACGCACGCGGCCTGTGTAGAAAAGGAATCGGCCCCCACGCTGCTGCTGCTTTCTGCGCCTCCTACGCAACCGAGGGTCGCGAGGTTGCACGTGTAGGTATCGGCGTTACAGCAGTACTCATCCGTACACGTGGCGGAGCAGCCGTCGCCATCGTAGGTATTCCAATCATCACACTCTTCCGGCAGCGTTTCGACGCCGTCGCCGCAGACATGGCAGGCGCTCTGGCACTCGGTGAGCGCGGTGGGCCCCGTGTAGAACATCGCTTCCGAACTCGCGGCCCCGCATTCGTCGGTAGTCGCGCCCGTGCAGGCGCCGTAACCGCAGCAGAAGCCGCAATCGGCGTTGCATGTGCTCTCCAAAGCATACGTGGCGGTGGAGCAGGAACCCACGGGGACCGCATCGCAGGAACCGCTCGTGTGGTTGCAGCAGAATTCAGTAGCGACGGAACTCACGGAACTGGCTGCGGAGGAGGCGCCGGCGCTGGAGGACGATGAGGGAAGAGGAGAATCCGGAACCCAGACGATGCCGAGTGTAGTGGGACAGTCCACGGATACCTCGTTCCAAGAGCCGAAGGATACTTGCGGGTAGACGCGATCCAGTTCCACGAGCAACCGGCGCACCGACCGCTCCGTCTCCCCCTCCGCGCAGAGCACACGATCGTCGTTCCCGCGTCCTTGCACGGGATAGAGTGTGCAACTCCCCCGATCCCATGAGAACGTTTCATCACCCTCATAGGCCAAGTCCCTGCGCAGGGAGAGGATGCCCCGCTCTATGCAAGAACGCGCGAACTCCAGGGCCTGCCGCGAATCCTGCACCGTGAACGCGGAGTGTTCCGCGGCACCGCCGAGCAACAGGAGAGATATCGCAGTGGTCGCCGCGATAATACCCACCGCAAGGACACTGATGAGGAAGGCAAAACCCTCCTTCGCCCTCACCCTCTTGCTTCCATCGTATTGTCCTTCTGCTCCACAATAGACCGATGGGATCCGGGCTGCGCAGGACAGGCCGCGACGCAGCCCCACAGGGCGAAGTTGGGCAGTTGGATGGTCCGACAATGACATGTGATTATCCTTCATGGAACATTAGAGTGGACAAGGGACATCCTTACGCCAATCGGCAATACGGACAGTGGGGAACACCTGCCCCACATCCACGCGCACGCGCCGCACCGCGCGGCCGACGGAACCCTCCGCGCAAAGCGTACGGTTGGCGTACCCCATACCCAGAACGACGAGGCGGCAAAATCCCCTCTCCTTCTGCATCGTCTGTTCCCCGCCCAGTGCACGGTCGGTGCGCAGGAGCAGGATGCCTTCTTCCACGCAGGACTGGGCGTACTCCAAAGCCTGCACCGAATCCTCCAGGGAGGAGGCCGTGTGCTCCGCAGCCCCGCCGAGCAAGAGGAGCGTCGCTGCGGCCGCAGCCGCAATCGCCCCCACGGCGAGAACGGCGAGAAGGAAGACATACCCTCCACGAAGCCCCGCAGGACGAAGCCTGCCAAAGCCCCTGGAAAACACAGG
>CAZCWV010000049.1:0-4388 GCA_964502425.1 uncultured Candidatus Peribacteria bacterium
CCACTCGTCCACTGCCCTACTCAGTTCCTCCCGCCGCGTGAGCGCCGTCGCGATGGCTTTGGGAAGTTCCGCGCGCATCACGCGGTAGCTCTGCAGGCGCTCGCGGTAGCCGTACAGCCGTTCCAACAAGTCATCCACGCCTGACGTGTCGAGGGGGGGGTCGAGCAGCTCCCGCTGCCTCTTCCATCCTTCCCATGCTTCGATTGTCACCTGCAGTTCCGATTCAGAGAGCAGCGGGACCACCACAGGGATCGCTTCCTCCCGGATGCGGGAGAAGATCGCTTGGCGCATCACTTCGCGAACCGCCTCGAGTAGCCCCGCGCGCAGCGGGACCGTATAGGAGGCCATTGTTTCCGAGACCATGGTGGTGGAAGAGGCATTCGGGAAGAGGGCGGCCAGCTCGTCGCCCGTGCTCACGATGGGGAGAAGGAGCTGCACGGTGGGCGGGAAGTCCTCCATCTGCCGCTCGAGCGTCTGCATCACCGTGACGTACCGTGGTGATTCCCCGAAGGGATCGTACGGATCCGTCTCGGGAATCGCGGGGGCGAGCAACGTGCTCTTGCTCTTATGGTCGGGATCCAGCGTGAAGCCCCCCCGATCCTCCCCCTCCAGGAGGTCGTCCTGCCTATTCCACTCCTCGTTGTCCTTCTCCACTTCGCGGGCATCGAGCCGGTCCAGCTCCAGATCGTCCGCGATGCACGTGCGGTCTTCCGCCACCCGCACATCCAATTCCTTCTCGCGGTACCAGCGGTAGCAGGCGAGATTCACCGCGACATCATCTTCGTTCGCGTGTGTTCGGGGGATGTCCGCCAGCTCATGGGTGGCGATGTAGCGGCGGTAGAAGGCGTCGTAGAATCGGGTGTCCCCGTAGAGGTCCTTGTGCGGGTCGAAGGGTTCGCGGAGCTGCCTCCCTTCGCTGTCATTGTCGCCGGTGCAGTCTCCTTCCAGGCAGACCGTGCGGCACTCGTCCCCCGTGCACGGCATGCAGTTGCGGTGCTCGCTTTCCTCCTGCGTCCAGTACTCAACGCACTGCGCCGGCATGTTGGAGATCCCCGGTGCATCGCCGTCCCACACCCAGCCGAAGCCCGCCATGAGCCAGGAGCCGCTGCCCTCGAGTTCATCCGGAACATTCCGTTCCTCATCGATGTCCCCGGTGCACTGGTATTTCTGCCCCACGTGGACGAATTGGTACTCTTCCTCGGGACAAATCAGCTGCCCGTTCTCGTCGCGGTCGCTCGCATCCGGGCACGTGTTGCAGTCAGCCGTTTGGTCGGTGTTGTACGTGGTAGGTTCGCATCCTTCCGATACCAGATTCCCCGCTTCATCGAATACTTGTACGAAGTGGTACACGGTGCAGTCCGTGAGGCGGTACACGTCGTAGCGCATGTCCGCGTTCACTTGAGTGCACACGTTCTGGCATCCCTGGGGATCCGTGCAGAGGGGATCCGTCTCCCGCACGGCGCGGCACTGGTCGTGGTACCAGTAGGCGCTGAAGACCAGCCCCTCGGCGTCGTCGGGATAGGGGGCTTCCTCCTCCTCTCCGGTGGACTGCCCGCGCCAGGTGGCGGGGCGGAGCGGCACACCGTCCACTTTCGTCATGTAATCATTCTCGCTGTGGCTGGGGATGCGGAAGCCGCAATCCGCCTTATCCAGTTCGTCGGGGATCTTCTGCTCCACGGCATTCTTCATCCCTTCCTTACTCCTGCTATTTGGGAGAGTGAATGGCGCGGCAAACACGACGGGCAAGAGCAACAGCGAAACCAGGGTCGGAACGGTCCAGGAGAATCCCCGGCGGATGATCGGGAGGAGACGCATACGTGACTCTCCATGGTAGTACGGTACTTTGCCGCTTCTGATAGCGAGCTTTCCATCCTATTGTCCCTTGCACTTCCGGATCCCGCCATCTTCTCCCTCCGATTACTTGAAGGTGACGGGGGAAACTTGCATCGTGGGATAATAACTGGAAAAAAAATCCAGGGTAAAGAGTGGCAAGGGGTGGTCGGGTGGTGTACGTTTGTCCAGTCAGGGACCTCCTTACCTTCCATTCCCCCTCAGCCACATGTTTTCCTTCAACCGGGTTCACCTCATCGGCTACCAAACACAACCGCTCGCGCTTCGCCAAACGCCTTCCGGCACCAGTGTGGTGGATTTGAATCTCGTCGTTCCGTACGCCTTCCGGGCCGATAGCGGGGAGATGTTGGAGGGGAAGGGATTCCATATCGTTACGCTTTGGGGACCCATGGCGGACGTGGCGGGGAAGTACATGCGCCCCGGGAGCCAGGTCTTCATTACCGGCAGGCTCCAGACCGATAGTTGGGACGACCAGCAGAGCGGCGAGAAGCGGTCCAAGACCAAAGTCATCGGCCTCGACATGATCCTCCTGGACCCCAAGGACGGGCTGCGTGCCTCCGGAGAGGCCTCGTCCGTGCGTCCCTCCCTCAATCGCGCGGAGGTGATTGGCAATGTGACCAAGGATCCCGAGATCCGTACCACGACGAGCGGGCAACAGGTGCTTACCTTGGGCGTGGCGACCAACGAGCGGTGGAAGGACAAGGGTTCGGGCGAGATGCGCGAGCGAACGGAATTCCATTCCATTGTCCTGTGGGGCGCGCTTGCCGCGGAAGTGGCGAAGAGCGTCAAGAAGGGCAACCGCGTGTACGCCTGCGGACGCGTGCAGACGCGCAGCTGGGAAACGAAGGACGGGAAGAAGCGCTACACCACCGAGATCGTGGCCGACCGCGTGGCGCTCCTCGGCGAGCGGCACCCGCTCGCGGAGAGTTCCATCTCCTCCGAGGTCGCGGCGAACCGTAAGGATGCCATGGTCAGCGGCGTTGCCGCAGCGACACCGGATGCGGCATTATCCTCACCCCCCGACACCGCGGATATCCCCACGCCGGAAGTGGCGTACGCGTCGGAGATCAAAGTAGAGGACTTGCCGTTTTAGCTTCGGAGACGGTACGGGATTGGCTTGTTCCAGGCATTATCCTGGCATTATTGACAACGACGGTAATCGGATTATTGTACTACTACAATGTCTTCTCCAATAGGTTTCTCTCGGTGCGGCGAAACGAATGTTCTCGTCCTTGGCAAAGGAGCGGGGGAATACATTGTAATCTATAAAGATGCTTTTCATGCTGAAGCTCTTTGCGCGGTGAGCAGATTTGCCTCCAACCCAGAATTAGTAGACTTTGAGTGGAACGATGCAGCGATTGTTTCCCAGAAGATACGACAGGAGGCGGAGAAGATCATCAACCGACAACGGTCCAGTGTCTCGCGGCAGACGCCCCGGTTTATGCAGTGATCGCGCTTCCATTCCTCCCGATCAGTCGCATCTCAATGTCCTGCAATGCGGGGACTTTTGCGCGGACGGCGGTAATCAGACCCATGACGTCTTTGAACGTTCCGGTGCCTGTGTTGATGAGGAAGTTCGCGTGCTTCTCGCTGATTTGCACGCCGCCGACAACGAAGCCCTTCAACTTCGCCCCGTCGATCAGCTGCCATGCCGGCGTTCCGCCCACGGCCTTAAAGCAGGAGCCGGCGGTGAGGCGTTGCGGCTGCGTTTCGATCTTCTTCCGCAGGAGCGCGGTGATGTCCGCCTGTATGTCCGCCTCCGGACGCGAGGGGAGGCGCAGCGACGCTTCCCACAGGATGGGACAGTGGCCGTCGGTAGGAAGCGCGGGGTCCGCCGGCCAGTGCTTGAAGATGCTTTCGCGGTAGGAAAAATGGCAGTCTGCCTTGGAGAGCGTCTTCCACCGTCCGTCGTAGACGGTCACCGATTCCAGGAAGGAATCCAGCCAGATGCCGCCAGGTCCCTGCCCCGCGTTCCCCACGATGGCTCCGCCGAGCGTGCCGGGGATGCCCGCAAGCGGCGAGAGATCCAGACCTTGTTTCGCGCAACCGTTGAGGAGGGTGGCGAGGATGCAGCCCGTCCGCGCCGTGGCGGCGTTCCCTTCCACGGCCATATCGTCCGCGGCGATCTTCACGACGAGCGCTTCGATGGTTCCTTCCTCGAACACCGTGTTTGCGCCGGCGCCGAGGATCACGAGCGGGACGTTTTTCTCCCGTGCGGTCTTCCATGCCTCTTCCACGTCGGCCTTCGTCTTCAGCTCCGCGTACCAGCGCGCCGCGCCGCCTATCTTCATCGTGGTCTTGGGGCCGAGGGGGATATGTTCTTGGATCGTCATGGTCTTGGTAGGCGCGTATTATAGCTCTTTCAGTCTGCTCTTTCAGCAATTGCTTTTTCTTCTACTTTCTTTTGTCATGGCGACAAAAGAAAGTATCAAAGAAAAGCGCTCCGCCGCCGAGTTCCCACCCGTCGCGCGTTGGATGCTTCCATCACGACTCATTGTTATGCTCATAGGGTTCTCGAAACCCGCAAACGCGCGACG
>CAZCWV010000049.1:4488-8506 GCA_964502425.1 uncultured Candidatus Peribacteria bacterium
CCTGGAACGCGGCGAGCAGGTGATCATGGGTGAACTCCCGTTCCGGGATGTTCTTCAGGATGTTTTCGACTTCCCCGAGGAGCGCGGGGAGGAGGTCGGTTGTCACCTTCTGTTTGTGGTTGGCGAGCAGCTCCACCGTCACGTCCGGCTCAATGTAGAAGAAGCCCAGCATGTCCGGCGCTTCCGCGAAGAAGGTGATGCGCTCTTGGATGAGCGCAGCTTTCTTTTCGAACATCTTGTCTTCGGCCGCCGCCGCGAACTTCTCCGCGACGAGCGGGCGGATGCGTTCGCTGAATTCCTTGAGAGGGATCTTCCGCATCCACTGTCCCTGCAGCCAGTCGAGCTTCTCGGTATCGAACACCGCCCCGGCCTTCTGCACGCGGTCGAGCGAGAAGGCGGCGATCAATTCATCGAGCGAGAAGAGCTCCTGCGTGGTGCCGGGGTTCCATCCGAGGAGCGCGAGGAAGTTCACGAGCGTCTCCGGGAGGTAGCCCTTTTGGATGTACTCCTCCACGGACACGGCGTTCTGCCGCTTACTTAGTTTGGTGCGGTCCTGGTTCAGGAGGAGCGGCACGTGCGCGTAGCGGGGCGGCTGCCATCCGAGGTATTCGAAGAGGAGGAGGTGCTTGGGGAGCGAACTGAGCCACTCCTCGCCGCGGATCACCATGTCGATGTCCATCAAATGGTCATCCACCACGTGCGCCAGGTGGTAGGTGGGAAAGCCGTCGCTCTTCAGGAGCACTTGGTCGTCCACGGTGTGCCCCTGGAATTGGACGTTTCCGCGTATCTCGTCCTCGAAGGCGATGGCCCGTTCGTGCGGGACCTTCATGCGGATCACGTGCGGCTCGCCGGCTTTCACCCTCTTCTCCGCTTCTTCCGCAGCCAGCTTGAGGCACATGCGGTCGTACATCGGCGCCTGGTGGCGCGCCTCCTGCGCTTTGCGCATCTCTTCCAGGCGTTGTGTCGTGCAGAAGCAACGGTACGCATGACCCGTTTTAAGCAGCGTCTCCGCGTACTTTCCGTACAGACCCTGCGCTTGCCGCTCAGACTGGACGTACGGTCCCTTGGCCCCTTCCTGTACGGCAGCGTCTCCCCGGAGCAGCACGCCCTCATCCGGCTGCATCCCCGCCCAAGACAGCGCCTTGAGGATGTTCTCCACGGCACCGGTGACGGAGCGCGCTTGGTCGGTGTCTTCGATGCGCAGGAGGAACTTCCCCTTGGATTGCCGCGCGAGCAGGAAGCTCATGAGCGCGGTGCGGAGTCCTCCCACATGGAGGAAGCCTGTGGGTGAGGGTGCAAATCTCGTTCGCATAGTTCGATGATACTCACTACAAGTATGGAGAGGATACCAGAGAAATACCCTCTTGACTTCACGGACGGATCATTCACACTCCGCGCCATCATGTTGTTCCGTGTTCTTCCGCCGCGTCGTCGCCCTGTCTCCTAGGAGGCGGTGGAAGTCCAGCCTTTCCTTCCATTCCTTCCGCGGAGAGCAGTGTGGATCATTTTTCTATGTACCATCAGCAGCTTCAACAATCAGCATACGTCTCTCCGCCCACGGCGGAAGCGTTCCTTCAGCTCTACCGCGAGCAGGGCAGGCAATTCGTCATCAAGGCAAGCGGCAAGGAACTGGCGCCGGAGAGGCTTGCCGTACTCGTCCCGCAGATCAATTTCCTCACGGCGAATGGCATCTACACCATCCTCATCTACGGGGGCGGTGATCAAATTGATTGGGAGTGGGAAGAGAAACATCCGGGTATTCCGCGGCCAAAAGTCGAGGGCATCGGCATTACGACGGATCAAGTGATCAAGGATGCAGTCTTGCCGGCCTACGGGAAGATCCATATACAACTCCAACAGGCCCTGCCGGATTTCCAGTTCTTTGAGCCTGCGCAAATTCCTTGCGACAAGGTTCCCCCCATCCAGACAGGGGCAGGTGACTCCGTGGATCCACAGTGGGTGGGGCGGCCCAATGGTTTCGTGATTCCCCAGAGGAAGAATGTCGCCATCGGTTTCGTGGGGATGGTGGGGAAGCATCCCGTGAACATGAACGCCGATTCGGTCGCGCAAGCGACGTCGCAGTTCGACCAGGCGGGAGAACTCTTCTTCCTCACGAATACCCATGGCGTGCTCGATGAGGATGGACAGGTCATTCCGATCCTGCTCGCAAGTGAATTGCGGGAGGATGGAAGCCATCCGGAGGTACGTATCGAAGGTGGCATGAAGCAGAAGACGCGGGAGGCGAGGAGGATCCTCCTGGAAACCCGCAACCGCATACGGAAGGTTGCCATCATCGGCGGAGGGGACCTCCGCTCCGAAATTGAGGATTGGAAAGGGAGCGGCACGCTCATCTTCGACCCCAAAGATCTCCACTGCTCCCCCGCGACGGCGTCCGAACTGGCCATCGTCGATTCCCTGTCCCTCGAGTACGAAGCAGATGGACGTTTCCGGCCGCGTTCGACTCAGGAGAAGGAACTCCTGCGCCAGGAGCAGAGGGTGGTGCGCATCGATACCTCACCCCTTGGGGGATTTTCGCTCATCGATCACGGTGATTGCGTCGAACTCGCCGGATTCTGGGCGGGATATCCAAAGAATGGCATCGGACGACAAATTATGACGCACGCGAAAAGGCAGTTTGAGGGGATGGGACGGAAAACGCTCGTCGCTCTCAGTACGCCCCTCAATCCTGCCGATCCCGAGCAACACAAGAGAGTTGTAGAACTCTATGAGGGATACGGTTTCCGTTGCGGGGGCAAAGTGAGTGAGCTTCAAGGGAGAGAGGATGTCCCTGCACACGTTTCAACGTACTTTGCCTCATCTCAAGGCCGCAACCCCTACCTCTTCATCTACAAAAATCCCGCCCCGGGAAGCGGGAGTAAGGGCAGTGTGGATTGAGGGATTATTGGGCTACGACCTCGGCCGAGAAAGTCACGGGCTCCAGCGGCTTGTCGCTGGTATCGCGGGGGACATTGATGATGGCGTCCACTACGTCCATGCCTTCCGTCACGTTGCCGAAGACCGTGTGCTGGCCGTTGAGCCAGGGGGTCTCAGCTGCCTGGATGATGAAGAACTGGCTCCCGTTGGTGTTCGGCCCGCGGTTGGCCATGGCGATGGAGCCGCGCACGAGGGGGAGAGATGTCAATGCTTCGTTGTACGCGTACCCGCGCCGCTCGTAGTATTGCTTGAGCGTGAGGTTGGCGATTTCCGGTGAGAGCTGCGCACCGCCGGAAACACTCTCCACCGTGGTCTCATCCAAGGCGTAACTGTCGGCGTTGATCTCGTCCTCAAACGTATCGCCGAAGATGCTCACGCCGCCCGTTCCATCTCCCTGGGGGTCCCCTCCTTGGATCATGAAGTCGGGCACCACGCGGTGGAAGGTGAGGTTGTCGTAGTAACCGTTCTTGGCCAACGTCACGAAGTTCGTGACGGTCTTGGGCGCCACATCCGCATCAAGCTCTAAGGTGATATCTCCCTCGGAGGTCTTGAGGGTGACGATGTGCTTCCCCGTGAGGATCGTACCGTCGAACGTGAGCTTCTCCGGGGCAATGGATTGTGCCGCGGCGGAAGCGGGGGGATTCTCCCCGGTCGGCGACTCGGCAGGTGGTGTGGAGGGTGAGCAGCTCACAAGAAGGAAGGCCAACGCGAAAAGCGGGATCAGGAATTTATACATACCGGGGCAGCCTACTCAGGGGGATGTATAGACGCAAGAGGAGCGGCTGGCATTCCATCGTCTTCCAGACGCCGGATGCCTGATCCAGGGCATCAAACCGCCAGGCGTCCCACATGTTGCCACCGGGTTATTTCCCTTGTGCAGTCTGCAGAACAATGGTCGCAATCTCCTTTGCGGTTTCTGGACGGTGCAGTGCGCGCATCTTTGCGCCCATTGACGTACGTGACGAGGGATCGTTGCAGAGCCGCGCCATCGTCGGGAGGAGCGCTGCAGGCAGATCTTCCTGTTCGATGACCAGGCATCCCCCGCCCCGCCCCGCCGCCCGCGCATTCGGTTCCTGGTGGTCCT
>CAZCWV010000050.1:0-8280 GCA_964502425.1 uncultured Candidatus Peribacteria bacterium
CCGTCACCTCAACCCCCTTCTCCCGTAAAAAACGGGCGGTCCCTCCCGTGGAGATAATCTGAAAATTGAGTTTCCGTAAGCGCTTGCCCAGGTCTTCGAGGCCTGCTTTGTCGGAGACGGAAAGGAGGGCGCGCTTCGGCATGTATCCGGAGAATTCGAAGGATGAATCCTGAAAGAATTGAAGGATGGAAGGCGCAAGGAGTTTACCGGAAGGGGCGGGGTCCGAGAAGGGGCAAATGGATGAGGAAAACGGGCGGGTCGGATTCTTGCATAAACCTGGGTTTTCTGCTACAATTAGATGAAATCTCTACACCCAAATCCACCATGGCTGCCACGACCTCTTCCTCCGGAAAAAACATCCTCATCGTGGAAGATGAGAAGCCCCTCGCTCATGCTTTGGAGCTCAAGCTCAAGCGCGAGGGATTTGAGCCTACGGTGTGTGTCACGGGGCAGGAAGGTATGAAGGAGGCGGTCACCGGCAAGTACGCAATCATCCTCCTCGACATCATCATGCCGGAAATGGACGGATTTGGGCTCCTCCAGGAAATGGTGAAGAAAAAGGTGAAGACGCCGGTTCTCGTCCTCAGCAATTTGGGGTTGGAAGAGGATAAGCAGAAAGCAAAGGGTCTGGGCGTCATTGATTACTTCGTCAAGGCCAACACCCCCATCGCGAGCATCGTCAAGCGCGTGAAGGACGCGCTGGGATGATTCCCCGCCTCCCCCTTTTCCACGCATGCCACTTACCGATGTCGATCTCGGCAAAATCCTCCTCGAACAGAGTTACGTGAGCGAGGAGGAGCTCAAATCCGCGCAGGAACTTGCCGGGCAACGTACTATCCCGCTCAAGACGGTACTGGGGGAGATGGGTCTCCTCACGGAGGAGCTCTACGAGAGTGCACTGGCGGAGTACTACAAGCTCCCATTTGCGGACCTCACGCAGATGCAACCCTCGCCGGAGCTCGTGTCGCTCATACCGGAGGAGGTTGCGCGGGCATTCAGCTGCGTGGTGATCAAGCAGGATGAGGGCGGCATGGTGGTGGCGACGTCCGATCCGAGCAATGCACAATTGGAGGAGACCGTGCGCATGAACATCGGAAAGCAGAAAGCGCAGAAGCCAAAGGCACAGGGGCAACCCACTCCCGCCGGCGCCCCTCCCCCGCAGAAATTCATGGGGCGTATCCAGTTTGTCTACGCCCCGCGGAAGTCGATCGAAGCGCTCTTCGTCAACTACCGGAAGCCGCTTGCCACCCGCTTCCAGGCCATTATCACACGCCAGCGGAAAGTAGCGCCGGAGATCATCGTGGAGATCTTCAACGACGCCATTGAGTTGCGGGCGTCAGACATCCACTTCGAGCCGCAGGAAGGTTACGTGCTCGTCCGCTTCCGCGTGGATGGCGTGATGCACGAAGCAGGGCGCATCCCGCGCGAATACTACGAGGGCGTGGTGAACCGCATCAAGATTGAGGGGAACATGCAGATCGACGAGCACTTCGCGGCGCAGGACGGGGCGATCCGTTACCACACGCCAAGCGGGAACCCCATGGACATCCGTGTATCCATCGTGCCGATCGTCGACGGCGAGAAGATCGTCTGCCGGTTGCTTTCGGAGTACGTGCGCACGCTCACGCTCGGGGATCTGGGATTCGGTGCCGTGTACCAGGAAGTCCTGGAGAAAGCGGCACATAAACCGTTCGGAATGATCCTCACCACGGGGCCGACCGGCTCGGGGAAATCCACCACCCTCTACGCGCTCATGAAGTTACGCAATCACCCCGATGTGAATATCTCCACCATCGAGGATCCGGTGGAATACAAGGTGCCGGGTATCAACCACATCCAAGTGAACACCGAGACCGGATTAACATTCTCCATCGGGCTCCGCGCCCTCGTCCGCCAGGACCCCAACATCATCCTCGTGGGGGAAATCCGTGACGGCGAAACCGCGTCTATCGCGGTGAATGCTGCACTCACCGGACACTTGCTCTTCTCCACGCTGCACGCCAACGACGCCGCGACCGCAGTTCCCCGTCTTCTCGACATGGGCGTGGAGCCGTTCCTCCTCGCGTCAACGTTGGAAGTGGTGATCGGACAACGCCTCCTGCGGCGCATCTGCCCCCAGTGCCGCTTCAGTTACTCGATGCCTTATGAGGAAGCTGTGAAGCTTTTCCTTGGCGCCACACAGTACATCCAAAAAGGGGAAACATTGCGCTTGTATCGGGGAAAGGGATGCGAGGCGTGCAACGGGACGGGGTACAGGGGGCGCGTGGGGATCTACGAACTCCTCACCGTCACGCCGGAAATCGAGAAACTCATCATCAATCGGGCCACGAGCACCGACCTCGGCATTGCGGCGCGCAAGCAGGGGATGAAGTTCATGTTCGATGACGGGTACGACAAGGTGAAATCCGGCATGACGACCGTGGAGGAACTCCTGCGCGTCGCCGCCCCGCCCGATCTCCTCACGAGCGATGCCAAACAGAGCGACTGACGCCGGCCACCAGGCTTTCCTGCTTTCCTTTTTCCCGTTCCTCCGACGGCGTGGGGCCGCTGATGTGCGCAACAACAATGCCGCGTTGTCGTCCCGTCCATCTCCGGGGGGACATGCGCGCTCGCGCTCCCACCGTCGCCATCGCCATCATCACCGGCATCGTGTGCACGCAAAGAGGGCGCTTCCGAGCCCCCATCCTGTTGCGCTGCATGCCCCGGGAATGTGGAAGAGGTTCATCGGCGCGATGCAGCCGCGCCGGCCGGCAGGTATCCAAGAGAGCAGAGACGACGCCCGACATCCTTCCGCACAGGCAGTAGAAAGCAAGGAGGGAACAGAGAAGAGAGCCACGGCTTCACCCCGAGAACTGGAGCATGTTCTGGAAGCAGTGGATTTGGATCAACTGTTGGGCAAGGTGGAGATACGCCCGTCCATGATCCGTTCTCCTGAGGTTGCGCCCGAGATTTCTGCGGATGTGTCTCCGTCTGAAGAGGAATCTTCGATAGAACAAAAACAGAATGTCACGGAAGGGAAGGCGTGGGAGAAAGGAATATCCCGCACACCAGTCTCCGCCGCAGAGTCCAGTGCCCCCACGGACATTGATGCATTGCTCCGGTCCATCGATCTCGACGCCCTGCTCCCCGGGAAACCTCTTCCTCAACTTGCACAGGGCGGGATAGCGCCAAAATCCACAGTTCCCGTACCGTCGTCCGCCGGGGCGGAGAAACCAGGACCACCGAATGCCACTCCTCGTAAGACGCCGTGGAGCTGGCTGAACCGTAAGTCTCGGAAGGGAGGGAATACTCCGCTTCCGGAAAGCGAGAAAGACAGCGTGTCATTCGTCGATGGTAAGGAGGTCTTTGCCCAGCGGGCACCGACCGCGGAGGAGCGCAGGCGCCAGGAGGAAGATGAACGTGCGCTCAAGGAGCAGAGAGAACGCCGTCAGAAAGAAGAGGAAGCACTACGGAAGAAGATGCTCCAAGAGGCGGCCAAGAAAGCCCCGGCGGCCCCATCGGGCAAGAGGCAGAATATTGCCTCCCGCGATAACGTTTTTGTGGGCATCCTCAATACCCTCAAGCACTTCGGGTTGGGGCGGGAACGGAATGAGATTATCCAGAACCTCGCGACGATGCTCAATGCAGGCTTGCCTCTCGTGGATTCCTTGCGCACGTTGCAGCTGGAGACGCGCAACCGCGCGGGGCGCGCACTCATCAAGAGCATCACGGACCGCGTAGAAGCGGGCATCCCCCTCTGGCGTTCCATGCAGGAGGAGCATTTCTTCTCGCCGGATGCCCTGGCGCTCGTACGCATCGGCGAGGATGCGGGCAGCTTGGCCGAGAACATGATGTATCTCTCGCAGCAGCAGGAGAAGGACCAGGCGCTCCGCGGGAAGGTGAAGATGGCCATGATCTATCCGTCCATCGTCTTCGTTCTCATGTTCATCGTCATCATTGGTATGGGGATGTTCGTTCTCCCCAATCTCGTGGGTGTCCTGCGGTCCCTCAATGTCCCTCTCCCCCTTGCCACCCGCATTGTCATTTGGTTCTCCGACACGCTCTCCACGCACGGCATGACCATCGTTCCCGTCTCGATGCTCGTGGTGATGGTTCTGGCTATCCTCGTCAAGTATACGGCGCTGCAGGGCGTCTTCCAGTGGTGCGTCTTCCGCATTCCCGGCATCGGCAGCCTCATGTGGGAAGCCACCATTGCCCGTTTCGGCGTGATATCAGGAGGGTTGCTCCAAGCGGGCGTCCCACTCGTGGACACGCTGCGCTCGCTCGTGGAAGTGACGACCATTATCTCGTACCGCAAGTTCTACGAGAAGCTCTTGGAGCACATCCTGGTAGGTGATTCTTTCGCCAAGAGTTTCATGGTCATCCGGGGGAGCGAGAAGCTCCTGCCGCTCTCCGTGCAACAACTCGTGATGACCGGCGAGCGCACGGGATCACTCTCGAAAATCATGTTGAAAGTGGCGGAAATCTACGAGCGAAAAGCAAACGAAACGGCCCAAAAACTCCCCGTGATCCTGGAGCCGATGCTCCTCCTCTTCATCGGCGCGCTCGTGGGGAGCATTGCCTTTGCCATCGTCGTGCCGATCTACAGCATCGTGGGGAACGTGAGTCGGTGACCGGTGCGACCCTCCTTCGCTTGCGGGCTTCGGACGGGCAGGGGATTCCGAGGAGCACGCCTCCTGGAACTTCTTTCGCACGAATAGCGACCGCCCCTCAGTTTCTTCGGCTTCCTCCGTTTCCTCAGGTACACTCCACCCATGCGCCGTCCCGCATTTTCATCGCTCGAACTTCTCCTCTTCGTTGTCATTATTGCCGCGCTCACCTCGCTGAGTGTACCGCTCTACCGCAGTATCCTCATTCGGGGCGATCTCAGCCGTTCCGCGGAGCAGGTGACGCAGGCGCTCTCCCGCGCGCAGTCCCTCGCGCGCAATGCGCAGGAGGATGCAGCATGGGGTTTTGATGCCTCACACGGAGTCATCTTCAAGGGGGAATCGTACGACATGCGCGATCCCGCGTTCGATGAGGTGTATCCCATGCCTTCCACCATCACGCTCTCCGGGACGCTTGTGGATTTCGAAGTGTCCTACTCGAAGCTGGAGGGGAAGCCCAGCCGAACGGGGAGTATCGTGTTGATTGATCTGGAAGGCGAAGAGCGCACTGTGTCCATTCTTATCCTCGCGGAGGGTATCCCCATTGTCATGGAGGACAAATTGACGATCTGTCATTGCCAATCGACAACTCCCAAGACGCTTCAAATACCTGAGAATGCATGGCCGGCGCATCAGGAGCATGGCGATTACCTCGGCTCGTGCATTCCGGACAAGCCTTGTGCGGGCAATTAATCCACGGAGGCGTCAAGGGTATTCGCCCACGGCGAACCTCCCCGCGCGGTAGGATGCTTTATGGCTTCCTCCTGCCATGCAACAGCGCGCCGTCTCCCTCATCGAGGTTCTCATTTCGATCACACTGATCGGCGTCATCGGTGCTATCGCCATTCCTATCTACCTCACCTACCAGGTCCGTTCCGATCTCAACGTAGCCACGGAGAATGTAGCGCAGGGATTGGGGAGGGCCAGGCTCCTCTCGCAGGCGGTGCGCGGCGATTCCGCGTGGGGCTTCTACGTCCCCGGCGGGGTTCTCTACAAAGGAACGGATTACGACTCCCGCGATCCTGTTTACGATGAGGTGTATCCCATGCCCTCTACTATCACGCATTCCGGACTGCTCTATGACGTGTCCTTCTCCAAATTGGAAGGAAAGCCGAGCGACACGGGGGAGATCATCCTCGTTGCCTTCAACGGGGAGGAACGGGAAGTTGCCGTACGGCTGCTTGTGAGCACGGACGAAGTGGCTGTGGATACAGGGGGATCTTCCAGTGCAGCGACGACTGCGGATATCTGCCATAAGCCCGGTACGTACGATCAGGGGGAACTCACGATTCCCATCGAAGCGCTCCCGGCGCACCTGGCGCACGGGGATTTTGAAGGCAGCTGTCCCGCGCCGCCGCCGGGTACATCCTGCACGCTATACGACCTCGAGCCGGATGGTACGATCAGGATTACGAATGGCAGTGTTACTATCACAGTGAGGGTGTTGGGAGCGGACATCAAGTATGGCTGTGAGACGGAGTGCGTTCCCATCCCTGTGTACCTCCAGTACAAAAAGAACGGTGGCGCGGCATGGTTTGGCCTGTTCGGCGATGAACAGATCATCCCGCCGGATAATGACACGGCGAGCATATTGAATAATGTTCCCTTCGCCTTGCAGATCCATGGGTATCTGGAGCAGGCGGGATTGTTGCGGTTCGACGAGACAGTGACGACCAATGACGGCTCGGACCAGACCTTCCTGCTCAGGGACGGCGATTCGTTGCCGGCATTCCTACCCGCGGCGGTTCATACGCGGCTCGTGGAGATGCTGGCTGGGTACCTGGAAGCCGATCTCGAGACCATCAACGTTGCCGGCCAGTGCGATCTTGTGGTTCTTGCGGAGCTGAGCGATCTCGCGGATCCCCTCCCTCCCACCGAAGATTTTACCGATGCAGTCCTCCTCTTGGATTTCCCGGATTCCTGACGCCGCGGTCCTTTCCCTCTTCCCCCTCTTCCCATGATGCGGCTCCCGCACCGTTCCGGATACGTCTTGAAGCGGGCAATGCGCTTGCGCGTCGGGATGCAGGCGGGGTTCCTTCTTGTGGAAGTGATGATGGGCATCGCCCTCTTCGCCCTCTTCATCGTCTCCGCGGGGCTCGTGCTCCTGGGGGGACAGGAATCCACGGAAGCCAGCGGGGACCGCGTGCGCGCAACGTTCCTGGCGGAACGTCTCCTGGAAGTGGCGCGGGACATCCGGGGAGGCGGGGGATTCGCCGCGCTCACGCCGGGGCAGCACGGCGCGGCGCTGGATGCCGGCGGCAAGTGGCAGTGGAGCGGCGTGGCGAGTACGGCGACGGAGAATTTCCTCACGAGTGTTCTCATCCAGCCCGTGAACGCGGAGATCCGGCGGCTTTCGGCGGAGGCCAAGTGGAAGCATGGATATGCGCGTTCCGGTTCCGTCATCCTCACAACGGAACTTACGAATTGGCGCATGACGTGCGAGACCGGTGATTGGGCGCTGGCCGCAGCGGAGGGGGCTATCACGTCAGGGACCGCCGTGCAGTACAACGGCGTGGCCGTGGCAGGGAACATGGCGTACGCCGCCGCGGGGACGGCTCCCGCCCTCCACATGGTGAATCTTCCCGATTCCACGTCTGCCTTGCCCTGGTCCTACTCCTCGGCGGGCACGTACTCCATCCTCGACGCCGGCGGAACCCCCGTCATCGCAATGGCCGTTGCGGTACGGGGCGCACGGCTCTACGTTCTCACATCGGAAACAAATGGCGAACTCCACGTGCTGGACATCAGCAGCCCGGCAGCTCCCGTGGAAGTTGCGGCCGCGAAGACGGACATTGACGGCACACCCACGTCCCTCGCCGTGATCGGAGACACGCTCTTTGTGGGCGCGACGAATGCGTCCACGCACCAGCTCCTCTCTTTTGACATTATGGATGCGAATGCGGTGGTTGCGCAGAAGACCGGCGATACGCCCGCGGATGACGTTGTGGCGCTCGCGCTTTCCGCAACAGGGGCGTACCTCGCCCTCGCCTCCACGAACGAATTCGCCGTTGTGGATACTTCACATACGACGCTCAATGCGGACGGCGCAACGGTCCAGAATCTGACGGGGGACCGCCCGGCGCTCTCCATCGCGCGGAGCGGCACCGGTATTCTGCTGGGATGCACCAAGGACGGTGGCACCGGAATGGGGAATACGTGGTTCTTCAAGATTATCGATGGACTCGTCGGCGTTCCCATCCTCCATGAGGCGAGCGGGAGCATTGTGGGAACGGACATGGATCCGCTCGGACGGTATGCATTCTTCGCCGCCGGAGGCGGGAGGAAGGCGCTGCAAGTGGTGAATATGCTCACCTTTACCGCCGCGGGGGAATTGAAATCCTTGGACGTCCCCGCGCCGGAGAGGGGACGGGGGGTCTTCTACGACATCGTGCGCGACCGGGTATACCTCTTCACCACGCACGCCTTCCGCGTGATCAAGCCTGGACCGGTGCCGGGGAGCATGCCGTCCGCCGAGTCCCGTCCTTGCACATGATCCCACATTCCTCCGGATGCCCCGCACCATCACCGGCACCTGTGTTTTCCAGGGGCTTTGGCAGGCTTCGTCCTGCGGGGCTTCGTGGAGGGGATGTCTTCCTTCTCGCCGTTCTCGCCGTGGGGGCGATTGCGGCTGCGG
>CAZCWV010000051.1:0-3010 GCA_964502425.1 uncultured Candidatus Peribacteria bacterium
GACCTCGTCTTCCTCGGTCTGCTCGGGATGATCGATCCCCCGCGTACGGAAGCCAAAGCCGCCGTGGAGGAGTGCCGAAAAGCCGGCATCCGCGTCGTGCTCATCACGGGCGACCATCCGCTGACAGCCAAGGCCATAGCCCGCGAACTGGGGATCCTGGGGAAGGGGCGCGTGGTCACGGGAACGGAGCTCCACGAGATGGACGACATCACCCTGGCCTCCAACACCGAGGACATCGAAATCTACGCCCGGGTTTCTCCAGCAGATAAGCTCCGTATCGTGACGGCCTTGCAGTCCCGGGGGCACGTGGTGGCCATGACAGGGGATGGCGTCAACGACGCTCCGGCACTCAAGAAAGCCGATATCGGCATCGCCATGGGCATCACGGGGACGGACGTCTCGCGGGAGGCGGCGGCCATGACCCTCACCGACGACAACTTCGCCTCCATCGTCGCGGCCGTGCGTGAGGGACGGGCGATTTTCGGGAACATCCGCAAGTACCTCATGTACCTCCTCTCCTCCAACGTGGGAGAGATCTGCCTCATGGCTTTCTCGGCGCTCTTCGGCCTCCCCCTCCCCCTCAGCGCCGTGCAAATCCTCTATGTGAATTTGGCCACCGACGGCCTCCCCGCCCTCGCCCTGGCGCTGAACCCTCCTCATCCCAATATCATGCGCGTCCCGCCACGCGACACCACGAAGAGCGTCTTCACGGGAAAAGTCGTGACGCTCCTCGGTATCGGCGGCCTCTGGATTGCCATTGCCAACCTCGCGCTCTTCGGCTGGGCGCTCTCCTCGGGACGCGATCTCCCCGCAGCCACGACTCTCACCTTCCTCTCGCTCTGCCTCATGCAGTTCTTCAACGCCTACAACTTCCGTTCGCACCGGCACTCCATCCTCTCCAAGCCGTTCGCCAACCGCTGGCTGAACACGGCAGTCGTATGGGAACTCCTGCTCCTCGGCGCGATCTTCTCCGTTCCCTTCCTCCGGGGCGCCTTCGGCCTCGTCACGCTCTCCCTGCGCGAGGTGGGCATTGCCCTCCTGGTGGCCGCAACCATCGTGCCCGTGATGGAAGGGGGGAAACTCGCGGTGCGGAACTGGAGGGGCAGCGGACGGGCGCGGTAGTGGCAGGTTCAAAGGTCGCAGGTTACAGGTTTCTTGCATCGGAGTGCCTATCCTGTAACCTTCAAACCTGCAACCCGTCCCCCCGTCCCCATGCCCGCCATCGCCCGCACCCTGCCCCAGACGATCGACTGGTCGAAAGTCATGCTGTTGACGCTGTTTGCGGCCATCACCCTCGCGCCGCTCACGATGGTACATTCGCAGTTCGTCACGGGCCCGCTCGTCAACGCCATGCTCCTCCTCACCTGTACCTTGGTAGGGCCGGTGGAAGCCATAATCCTGAGCCTCTTCCCCAGCCCCATCGCCCTCATGAGCGGCCTCCTCCCCCTGCCGCTCGCCCCCATGGTCCCCTTCATCATGATCGGGAACGCCCTCTTCGTAGTTACGTTCCAGTCCCTGCGGGGACGGAGCGGCGTGGCGGGGGTTGTGACTGCTTCCTTCGTCAAGTTCCTCTTCCTCGCGGCATCCGTCCACATCGTGATGTCACGCCTGCTCGCCGCTCCCCTCGTGGCCAAACTCTCCGTGATGATGACGTGGCCGCAGCTCGTCACGGCGCTCATCGGCGGGGCGATTGCCCTTGTGTTGCTGCGTATCGTCAAACTACGAACCAATGCAGAGAAATGAAGAAATGGAAAAGTGAAAATGGAAAATGAAGGAGAATATTTCCCACCGTAGAACAATATGCGGGATACTCCCAACGCAATTTTCAATTTTCCATTTTCCATTTTCACTTTATCCTACCGTCATAGTTCTCCCCCTCGACATCGTCGGGCTGCTGAAGGATGCCAACCTCATCGGCCGGGGCGGGGCGGAGTACCCGGCGTACAAGAAGTGGGAGGCCGTGCGCGGCTCCGGGGAAGCGGTGAAGTTCGTCATCTGTAACGCGTCCGAACGCGAACCCGGCGTGGCCAAGGATCTCTTCATCCTGGAACACCACATGGAGACTCTCTTCGCCGGGATGCAGCTCGCCATGAAGACCGTGGGAGCCAAGGAGGGCATCTTCAACATGAACGCGGAGTACGTGCAAACACTGAGAGCGGCATTGGACACGCAGATCGCTGCGGCGAAAGAAGATGGCTTTCCCATGCGGATTTTTGAGGAATCCCCCTCCTACATCGGCGGGGAGGAAACCGCCCTCCTGAACGCCATCGAGGGGAAGCGCTGCGAACCGCGGATGAAGCCACCCTACCCCGTGACAGAGGGCCTCTACGGCAAGCCCACGCTCATCCATAACGTGGAGACGCTCTTCGACGCCGCCCTCGTTGCCGCGGGGCGCTACGACGGAAAGCGCTTCTACACCGTCTCCGGTGTCATCCCCAAGCCGGGCGTGTACCGTCTCCCCGTGACTCTCACCGCGATGCAAGTACTGGAAGAAACCGGAAACGTCCCGCGGGAAGACTTCTTCGCACAGGTAGGCGGCGGCGCGAGCGGCGAAGTGCTGAGCCGGGATCAGCTCTCGGCGCAAACCGTCCGCGGCACGGGCGCGTTGATCGTCCATTTGGCATCGGAAAAGACGCGTGACCTCCTCCTGGGCTGGCTCACGTTCTTCCATCGGGAAAGTTGCGGCAAGTGCACGCCGTGCCGCGAAGGGACGTACCAGCTCGTGCGGCTTCTGGAGGATTCCAAACGCATCCCCTGGAAGAAGATGGAACCGCTTTTGGAAGTCTTGGAGAAGACGTCCTTCTGCGCCCTGGGACGGTCCGTGCCGGTCCCCGTGTTGAGCTATTATCGGAATGTGCTGAAGAAAACCTGACTCTCCTGCGGGTCGAAGACCCGCGCTGGTTCAGGGTCAAAGACCCGCGCTGGTTCCGTAACCGCAATTCCCAAGTACCAAGCACCAAGCACCAATCCCTCATCACTATCACAAGAATTCCCCTCGACACCGGCGCTC
>CAZCWV010000051.1:3110-6451 GCA_964502425.1 uncultured Candidatus Peribacteria bacterium
ACCAAGCACCAATCCCTCATCACTATCACAAGAATTCCCCTCGACACCGGCGCTCCCCCATCCGACGCACCCGCCTCGGGGAAGGCGGTGACGATCTTCCTCAACGGCAAGCCATGCGAGGCCGTGGAGGGCGAGAGCGTGCTCACGGTTGCGCTCAGAAACGGCTTCGACATCCCCCACTACTGCACCCACCCCGACCTGCCGGTGGACGCCAACTGCCGCACCTGCCTCGTGGAAGTAGAGGGTAGAGAAGGGACAGTAACGTCCTGCAGCCTGCAGGCGACGGACGGACTGCGCGTCCTGCTGGATACACCGCAAGTGGTCCGGCTCCGCAAGCAGAACATGGAACTGCTCTTCGGCGACTACGGCGCCAATTCCCCTCGCATCCGTCACGGCTATTGGAGCAGGACATTGGAAGAGATCAAGCGCTACGACGTCTCCGGCACGCTCTACAAGCGCGATGACCCGTGCCGGGGCATTCACCGGATGGGATCGGCCGCGGAGTTCGACCCCGCCCTCTGCATCGGGTGCAACAAATGCGTGGAGATATGCCAACTCATCGGGATCAGCCACCTCCGGCTTGAGGGAAAGGGATCCAAGATGCGCGTGGGCATAAACCCGGATCCCGCAAATGACTGCATCTACTGCGGCCAGTGCACCGCGCACTGTCCCGTGGAAGCCGTCCGCGAGCAGAGCCACCTGGAAGCCGTCACCGAAGCGCTCCGCGATCCCTCCGTCACTGTCATCGTCCAATCGGCCCCCAGCATCCGCACGAGCATCGGCGAGGGGTGGAATCTGCAGCCCGGTACGGACCTCACGGGGCAACTCTGCACGGCGTACCGCCAGCTGGGATTTGACAAGGTCTTCGACGTCAATATGGGCGCCGACATCACGACGATGGTGGAGGCAGAGGAGCTGGCGCAACGACTCAGGCACAAGTGGGATTTTGAGGACGGGAAGCGGAAAGACGCGCCTCCCGCGGGACCGATGTTCACCTCCTGCTGCCCCGGCTGGGTGAAGTTCGCAGAGTTTTACCGGCCCGATCTCCTCCCCCAACTGACGACGGCGCGCTCACCACACATCCATTCCGGCGGCGCGTACAAGACGTGGTGGGCGGAGAGGAACGACATCGACCCCCGGAAGCTCGTGGTCGTCTCGGTGATGCCCTGCACATCCAAGAAGTACGAAGCAACATTCGAACACCTCAACATCAACGGCGTGAAACCCGTGGACTACGTCCTCACCACTCGAGAGCTCATCGCCCTGCTCAAGACACGGGAGATCGACCTTCCCAACCTGGAGCCGGGCGCCGTGGACCACGAGGGGACGTTCTCCGGCGCGGGCGCCATCTACGGCGCGTCCGGCGGCGTGATGGAATCGGCGCTGCGCACGGCGTACCACATGCTCACGGGCGAGAATCTCCCGGGGATCGACTTCGAGCCCGTTCGTGGCTTCGCAGCGAGCAAACGCGCATCACTGACGATCAGCGGAAAAACGGTGAATGTTGCCGTGGTCGCGATGCCCAAGAACATCTGGCCGCTCCTGCGGGAGCTGAAGAAGAACCCCGGGTCGCTGGATTACGTGGAAGTGATGGCGTGCCCGGGCGGTTGCATCGGCGGCGGCGGACAACCCATTCCCAATACCTTCGCGATCGTGAAGGAGCGCATCAAGAGTCTCTACACCATCGACCGCGCCCTCCCGATCCGCTGCGCCCACGAAAATCCCATCGTGCAGGAGTACTTCGACTACCTCAAGACGCAACCGGAGGAGAAAAAACGGGCTCTGCTCTACCGGACATACAGCAAGAAGGCGAAAGGCGAATAAGAAATGCAATAATTGAAAATGGAAAATGGAAAAATGAAAATGGCGGAAGAAATGATCGAACAATTATCTGCAGCTGCATTTTGCATTTCTCATTTTTACATTTCCCATTTTTCACAATTCTGCTCTTTCCACCAAAGTTCGAACTTGCATAAAAGCGACATCACCATAAGGGATCCTGTCAAGAATAGTGATAATATGAGGAGATTCATCCATTACGTTGCGTAAAACCCTTCCATTCCCTTCTTCTAAATACCATTGCCGTCAAGGGCCAATAAGTTCTCCATAGCATAATGTATACCTGCACAGATAAGCGATTCTTGATATAATAATGTGATTTGCACAAACAAAGCAGTTCGCTCCCTGGCCAGAGCGCTGCGACTTCACACCGACACATACACATTCTGAAGTTGCGCGTTTCCCTCCCCACCGAGGTGCTCCTCCCGCTCCTCGGTGTGGCGGTAATGATCGCGGCTGCCGTGCTCATGGCCCGCGACAATCTTACTGCGCAAGTTTTGACCGGTACGGAAACAGGCGCAACGCTTTCCAGTGCATCAACAACGCAAGCGGATGCAGTGACGACCGTGAGCGCGACGGGTTCCGACGTGGCGGAAATCCCCGCAGCCACAACGGAGACATCGGCGTCTTCCCTGAACCAGTCGCAAAGCTCCGGTTCAGGGCAGGCGGTTTCCTCCGAGTCCTCGGCATCATCGGAACCGGACTCTGGCACGGGTGCATCCAGTGCGGATGCTTCCTCGGTTTCTTCGGATTCTTCTGCATCTTCTGAATCCTCCCTGAACCAGTCGCAAAGCTCCGGTTCAGGGCAGGCGGTTTCTTCGGTTTCCTCGGATTCTTCGGTTTCCTCCGAGCCCACCGTCCCTGCCCTCACGACGCCGGATGTGACGCTCCTCGAGAACGACAACACGTATCTGCTCCTGCAGGTCGGCAAGGTCCAGAGCGTCGCCACGGCGGAAGACTTGGCTACACGCCTTACGGTGACCCTCACGTCCCCGCAGGGCTTCGACGTCCCGTCGGCGTGGGAACTCACGGAAGCGGAGGGAAATGGCGGCTTCTTGCTCCGCGTTCCCCTCTCCCGCAGTTACGTACCGGGACTCTTCCGGCTGCAGGTGCAGATGGACACGACGCCAGGCGGGTCGCGCGCCGTGCAACGCATGTTCCGCACCATCGGCGGGGCGGGCGCCACGGAAGAGACCGTCTTCGACCAGGCCATCCCCATGGGCTTCGTCGCCCTCAACGCCGAGCGCGCGGACATGCTGCAGGGGGAGAACGTGGAGGCGCAGGCAACCGTGAGCGAGAATGGCCTGCCGCTCTGCGGAACGGACCTCCCCGTCCACCTCACAGATCCCGCGGGGAACAGCCGTGCATTCCGCATCGGCGACGGTACGTTGCAGCACCAGAAATCCTGCGCCGTCCGCAAGTTCACCGTGCTCCCGGATTACTCTTTCTCCGCTCCCCTCTCGTCCGCAGGATCGTACGCCCTCACAGCTGGGCCGTTAACG
>CAZCWV010000051.1:6551-8267 GCA_964502425.1 uncultured Candidatus Peribacteria bacterium
CGGGCCAGACCCTGACGGCGCGCGTACGCCTCTCCGGAGAGCGCCTGATGGACATCCGACGCACATCCGTCACGCGCACCTTCCCCGGAGCCACCGAGGACATGACGATCACGGTGACGCCCTCCGCCACGTTCGTGGGTACGGTGACGGACACGGTCCCTGCCGGATTCGAAGTGCTCACCGTGGAACCCCTGTCCGTGCAGACGACGCAGGAGGACGGCTCCACCGAAATCGCCTGGGAGCGCCGGTGGGAGGCGTACGCGCCGGTGACGCTGCGCTACACGTACAAGACCCCCTCCTCCACCCCGCTCTTCGCCTCCTTCGGACCGCTCACCGCGAAGGGGACGAAGGAAATTACAGGATGGGAAGCAAGTTCCTCCTCCGCATCTATCGAAAGCAGCGAGAGTTCCTCCATGAGTGGTCAGTCTTCAGCGATCAGTGATCAGTCTTCCTCGTCTTCGTCTTCCTCCGAAACATCGTCTTCCGGATCGTCGGTGAGTTCCGGTACGGGATCCTCGGCTTCTTCGGTTTCCTCCGAGTCCTCGGCATCATCCCTGTCCCAGTCGCAGAGCTCCGATACAGAGCAGGCAGAATCTTCTGCATCCTCTGAATCCTCCCTGAACCAGTCGCAGAGTTTACCCCGAGAAGACACGAGGGGCTCCGATTCAGGGCAAGCGGTTTCTTCGGCTTCTTCGGTTTCCTCGGATTCCTCGGTTTCCTCCACCACCCCCCAACCCCCAACGGACACCAATCTCGATACAACCAACAACCTCCTCGGAAGCCTCTTCCAGCCGGAGTGGGTGGAGAGCACGGACGGGCAATCAAGTTTCTTCGCTTCCATCTACGCCGATCTCCAGGCGCTGTTCGCGCGGATTCTCCGCGCCCTCTCGTTCTTCTCCCCGCAGTCGTTCATCGCCACCATGGTGAACGAAGGCACCTTTACGTTCCGCATGGAAGAGGCGCGCGCCTGGCAGGTGCTCTCTCTCCCGATCCCGAGCGACACCCTCACCACCGACGCCCTCTCCCTCACACCCAAGGGCGGCAACTCCTTCGACGCCAACACGCCCCCAGCCTTCACCATCCTCCAGGAAGCCGTGGAAGGAACGACAGCAGAAATACTGGATGAGAAAGGGAACCTGCGGGAGGAGAAGGTGGCGAAGCAAGTGGTGGAAACGATCGTGGATGACGCAACCATCCGGCAAGTCGTGATGGAATCCCTCGTCGCGGAGATGCGGCTGGAAATCGCGACCGCCGTTGCCGGCGATTCCGTCGCCATGAACACCGTCGCGGAGGGAGCGGGAGTGGAAGAGGGACGGAGCAAGGCAAAACGCGTGGAGGATACGATTGCCGCTGCCCTTGCGGAAGGTGAAGGCGCGGGTGCGGACGCAGCCGAAGCCATTCTGGAGCAGAAAGGAATGTCGCAACTCATGGATTCCGTGGTGACGAAGGACGTGAAGGACGCCGTGGTCCGGAACATCGTGGCGGAGAGCCTCCCGGAGACGGCGGAACCGGCCGAGTCCATCACGGAGGCAATACGGGGCGTAAGCCTCACGCTGGCCGACCTGGCGGAGAATGCCGTCATTGGAGCGGTGACGGACAGCGGGGAAATGAAGCAGAGCGTGGCAATGGCGGTGGTGGATTCTCTCCCCTCCCCGACCCCCTTCGATGCGGGAGGAGTACAGTCTTCCATGCAACCGGATTTGCCTGGACCGACGG
>CAZCWV010000052.1:0-7964 GCA_964502425.1 uncultured Candidatus Peribacteria bacterium
CTTTCCAGCATCGGACGTCTCGCGCCACGGCCCATCGTCACCGAAATGGAGGAGAGCTACTTGAGCTACGCGATGAGCGTGATCGTCTCCCGCGCCCTCCCAGACGCCAGAGACGGACTCAAGCCGGTCCACCGCCGCATTCTGCACGCCATGCAACAATTGGGGCTCAGGAGCTCAGCCAAGTACCGCAAGTCGGCGCTCGTGGTAGGGGACGTGCTTGGAAAGTACCACCCGCACGGGGATTCCACGGTGTACGAGTCACTCGTCCGCATGGCGCAGGATTTCTCCCTGCGGTACCCGCTCATCGACGGACAGGGGAACTTCGGCTCCATCGACGGCGACAGCGCCGCCGCCATGCGGTACACGGAAGCGCGGATGCAGAAGATCACCGACGAAATGCTCCAGGACATCGACAAGGATACGGTGGATTTTGTTGCCAACTACGACAACACGCGCAAGGAACCCTCCGTCCTTCCCGCCAAAACGCCCAATCACCTCCTCAACGGCACGGTGGGCATCGCCGTGGGCATGGCGACCAATATCCCGCCGCACAATTTGAACGAGCTCGTGGACGCCACGCTCCACTTGATGGACAACGCCGAGGCGACCGTGGAGGATCTCCTGGAGTTCGTCAAAGGGCCGGATTTCCCCACGGGGGGCATCGTCTACAACAAGGAGGCCATCCGCCAGGCGTACCTCACGGGACGGGGCAGCGTGATCATCCGCGGCAAGGCGGAGATCGAAGAAGAGAAGGGGCGGTACCACATCCGCGTCAGCGAGATTCCGTACCAGGTCAACAAGTCCGCCATGATCGAGCGGATGGCGGCGCTGGTGAATGACAAGGTGATCCAGGGCATCTCCGACATCCGCGACGAGTCCGACCGCGAGGGGATCCGCATCATCATCGAGCTCAAGAAGGATGCGTACCCGCAGAAGATCCTGAACCAGCTCTTCAAGCTCACCGATCTCCAGACGAGCTTTGGATACAACATGATCGCGCTGGCGGACGGCATCCAGCCGAGGCTCCTCAATCTGCAGGAACTGCTGGAGATCTTCGTGGGGCACCGCCGCATCGTCATCCGGCGGCGGGTGACGTTCGAGCGCGATCGTGCCAAGGAGCGCGTGCACATCCTCGAGGGGCTCAAGAAGGCGCTGGACCACATTGATGCCGTTATCCAGACCATCAAGAAGAGCGAGACGAAGGAGATCGCGCAGGAGAACCTCATAAAGAAGTTCAAGCTCTCGGTCCTCCAGTCCCAGGCAATCCTGTTGATGCGCCTGCAGACGCTGGCGGGCCTGGAACGGAAGAAGGTGGAGGAGGAATTGAAAGAGCGGCTGAAGTTCATCGCGGAGTGTGAGGCGATCCTCAAGGACAAGAAGAAGGTCGATAAGATCTTCAAGGCTGATCTGGAGGAGATCAAGAACGTCTACGGCGACGCCCGCAAGACGACGGTGGTGCCGAGCCAGGTGGGCGAGTTCTCGGCCAAGGACACCATCCCCAACGCGCCGATGATCGTCACCCTGACGATGGGCGGGTACGTCAAGCGCCTCTCCCCCATGCAGTTCCGCGCGCAGCATCGCGGGGGGAAGGGGGTCAAGGGGATGACGACCAAGGACGATGACGAGGTGCTCTCGCTCCTCCATGCGATGAACCATGACGATATCCTGTACTTCACCAACACAGGGCGCGTGTTCAAGCTCCCGGTCTACGAGCTGCCGCAGACGAGCCGCGCGGCCAAGGGGCAGGCGATCGTCAATCTTCTCCAGCTCCAGCCCAACGAGCGCATCACGGCCATGCTGAAGGCGGACATGCGGGGAAAGAAGTACCTCTTCATGGCCACGTCCAAGGGTTGCGTCAAGCGGACGGCATCGAGCGAGTTCGACAATATCCGACGGTCGGGGCTCATTGCACAGAAGCTGCCGACGGGGGACGAGTTGTGCTGGGTGCTGGCGACGAGCGGCAAGGACGAGATCTTCCTCCTCACGCGCAAGGGCAAGGCCATCCGCTTCAAGGAGGACGACGTGCGGGACATGGGCCGCGCCGCCGCCGGTGTCCGCGGGATTCTCCTCGGTGGGGGGGACTTCATGGTGGAGGCGGCGCTCATCCAGAATCCGCGCAACTCCCAGCTACTCGTCGTCATGGAGAATGGGCTGGGGAAGATGACGCCCGTCACGGAGTACCGGTTCCAGGGCCGGGGCGGTACCGGCGTCAAAGCCGCACAACTGACGCCGAAGACGGGGGACATCGTGGGTGGGTTTGTGTTGGAGAAGGGGATGGACGGCGATCTCCTCTGCATCAGCAAGCAGGGGCAGATGATTCGCATGCGCCTTTCGGACATTCCCAGTCGTGGCCGCGCCACCCAGGGCGTGATCGTTATGCGGCTCAATGCGCGGGACAAAGTGGCCACGATGAGCGTGGTGATGGAGGACAAGGAGGCAGAGGAGGCCGTCCAGCAGGCCGCGGCGGAGCTGCGGGTGGAGGAGGTGGAAGCGATTGAGAAGGAGGAGCGGAAGGTGAAGCGCGCCGCCCGGGCGGCCCGTTCGGCAAGCTCAGGGCAGGCGGCCAAGGAGGCGGAGGCGGCGGGAGGCAAGGCACGGTAGGGACGCCGTAGGGACGCCGTAAGGACGCAAGATCTTGCGTCCTCCCCCCCATCCATCGCAGTGCAGCGTTTGACACAAGAAGCCGTTTCTGTACAATCACCCCGCTATGAAACCCGATATCCACCCGCAGATGTTCCAAGACGCCAAGATGACGTGCACGATGTGCGGGGCGGTCTACCAGATCCCGTCCACGATCAAGGAGCAGAGCGTCGAGGTCTGCAGGAGCTGTCATCCGGTGTATACCGGCAAGGCACAGAAGGAAGCGCGCGGCGGCCGGGTGGAGCGGTTCAGGAAGCGCATGTCTGCGGGGAAGAAATAATGAGGATCACCTGAGGAGGTGCGAGTCTATTCTTTGACATGTGGAGTTGTCAGCTATCAGCAGTCAGCTTTCAGTAGTGAAGCGATCCGAGAATTTGACCGCTGGCAGCTGAAAGCTGATAGCTCCTGCGAGCTCGATTTGGTGATCGCTCAGGTTCCTCCTACAATGATGACCAACTCCCCCCGGTCTCCATGGCAGAAAGCCCCTCGCGCGCGTGGATCGCCATCCTGATCCTCGCCATCCTGATCCTCGCCGCCTTCGTCGGTGGGAGGGAACTCCTCTCCGCACAGCTTCTCGCGCGCAGCGCCGATCTCTCGGTTTCACAGAGAGGTCCGGAGGAGGCGCGGGCGGGAGAGACCATCGTCTATGTGATGACTGTCACGAATGCCGCCGCCGATCCCGCCGTGGGTGTTCTGGTTGGGGACGTGATCCCTCCCGGGCTCCAGTTCAATCCCGGGCAATCCGACCCTTCGTGCACTATCGAATCGGGCATTGTGTTCTGTGGGGCGCCGGCGGGGGCGGGTTTCCTGCTCCAGGGGGAGGAGGCGCGGTCGTTCAACGTGGCATTCACGATTCCCCAGAATGCCGGATGCAAGATCGTGCTCTATAACCGCGTATTCGTAGAGTCACTCGGCACTTCAGATCCGCAGCCGGGGGACAACGCTTCCACGTTTACGACGCCGGTGGTGTGCGGGGAATAGGAAGGCCGTGTCGATGGCATGTCCGGAGAGACGTTCCCGGGAAGTCTCTCCATTTGCGAATCTGGCACTCGCTTAATATGAGTGCTATCATGAGAGCATGAATGATCGTCAAGGCAGACTTCTCGTAGCCATCATCGACCAATTCATCCAGACGGCGCTGCCCGTAGGGAGCAAGAGGCTTCTGGAGTGCGGGGATTTTACCGTTTCGTCAGCCACGATCCGCACCGAAATGGGCGTGCTGGAGGATGAGGGATTCCTGGAACAGCCCCACGTCTCCGCCGGGCGCATTCCCACGGCCAAGGGGTATCGGGCATTCGTCAAGGAGTTCATGCAGCCCACGGGGGCGGAGCGGAAAGTACGGCAGAAGTTCGATCAGTTGCGTGAGCAGTACTTCCAGCGCAAGGATCAGGAATACGCGTACGAGGCTGTTGCGCTCCTCTCCCGCATGATTCCCAACGTGGCGTTCATCACGGTTCCCCACAAGCCCGGGGTGTACTTCATGGGGCTCGCCAACGCCCTCAAGCAGCCTGAGTTCCAGATGAATCCGCTGCTCGCCACGGGAGTGGTGGAAGTCCTGGAGAAGAAGCTCACGGATCTCCTCTCCAAAGTGGAAGTGGATGACCGCGTCCGGTACTACATCGGCGAGGAGCACCTGCTTTCCCAGCTCCAGAGCTGCAGCTTGATGGTCCTGCGATACCAGTTGCGGGGGTATGAGGGGGTCATTGGCATCCTGGGGCCCATGCGCATGGACTATGCGTACAACACCGTGGCGCTGGAAATGATGGCAGATATACTCAGAAAGGCGCATTCGTAATGTCGTAGGAACGTCCCTACCGATCCCTCCTCTGCTATAATCCTACCGTGCCCGTGACCTCGAAAGACGTCCTCCTCCGCATCCGACCGGCCCTTCCGGATCCCGAAGACAAGCTGAGCGCCGCCCGCGGCCCCCTGATGATGGAGGCCGTGCTTTCGGCCGTGCATTCACTCAAGGGCGCCGAGGGGACGGTGGGCCTGGAAATCGGCGTGAGCGAGGGGAAGATTTCCCTCTACGTCCGCTCGACCCGTCCTGCGGCTGCGATGATCGAGAGCCAGCTCTATGCGCAGTATCCCGACGCCGAGATTGAGGAGGTACCCGTTGATCTGCTCGATCCGCAGCCGGGCGAGGAGGCGGTCTTCGCGGATCTGTCGCTTTCCGGGCCGGAGGTGCAACCCATCAAGCGCTACCCGCAATTCATCGATCTCGTCACGCGGCAGCACGTGGATACCCTGGCGGGCATGGCTTCCGCGCTCGTTCGGTACCCCGCGCCTTATATGCGTGGCCACATCCAGGTGGTCATCCGGCCGCTAGGGCCGCGCTACCGTCGCCGGGCGTTGGCCTTTATCCCGCTCCTCACCAAAGGGCTCCCCAAGCACTTTCCGTGGTTCGCCAACCTCTTCTGCTCCGTCCACCTCGCCCGCGGCTGGCGGCGGCTCCTCCTTTTCCCGATGGATATGCTCCTGGGGGGGTTCCGGACGTGGTTCATCAACCCCATGGATTTCTCGTCCATGGCGGGAGAGGAAACACATGAGGCGCATGCCACGAGCGAGGATCACAAGGTGAGCATGCGCAGCCACGAGCGGGAGGATGCCGAAACGGCCTCCGTGGACAAGGTGAACAGGCTCCTCTTCCTGGCCAACGTCCGGGTGAGCGTTGTGACGCCTTCGGCCGCGCGGGACCAGGCGGCGCTCAAGGCGGACGAGATCATCTCCAGTTTCCGGCCATTCACGCTGCCGCAGTGCAACGGATTCCGGGAAGAGGCCAAGAAGACGGATTCCGTGTTGCCCCGTGGCTTCCGCGAGCGCCCCTACGTCCTCTCGGTGGAGGAAGTTGCCACGTTGTGGCACGTACCCAATATCCTCGTCAAAACCCCCAACTTCGATTGGGTGATGTACCGCAAGGTGGAGCCGCCCGTGGATTTGCCGCTCGTGGATGATGCGTCCCCGGATCCCGACCTCACCGTGCTTGGTGAGGCTGTCTTCCGCGGCGAGCGGCGCAAATTCGGCATCCGCACGGATGACCGGCGCCGGCACATGTACGTCATCGGGAAGACGGGGATGGGTAAGTCCGTGCTCCTGGAAAACATGATCCGCTCGGATATTGAGGCGGGGAGGGGAGTGGCGGTCATCGATCCGCACGGGGACCTCGTGGATGCCGCGTTGCGGTCCATCCCCAGCAACCGTACGAACGACGTGATCCTCTTCGATCCCGCCGACCGGGAATTCCCGATTTCCTTCAACATGCTCAACTGCCCCAACCCCGAGCAGCACGCGCTCGTGGCATCGGGGCTCATGAGCATCTTCAAGAAGCTCTGGCCGGACGCCTTCTCCGGCCGCATGGAGTACATCCTCCGCAACGCCCTCCTGGCGCTCATCGAAGCCGAAAACAACTCCATGCTGGGGATCCTCCGCCTGTTCGTGGACGACGTGTTCCGCGCCAAGATCCTGGAGCGCGTCACCAACCACCTCGTGAAGAGCTTCTGGGAGGACGAGTACACGAGCTGGTCGGAGAAGTACCGCACCGAGGCCATTGCGGCCATCCAGAACAAGATCGGGCAATTGGTTTCCACCCCCCTCATCCGCAACATCGTGGGCCAGGTGACGTCCACGGTGGATATCCGCCACGCGATGGACACGGGGAAAATCATCCTCATGAACCTCTCCAAGGGGAAGCTGGGGGAGGATAACGCCGCGTTCCTCGGTTCCATGATGGTTACCAAGTTCCAATTGGACGCCATGAGCCGGGCGGATATTCCGGAATCCGAACGCCGGGATTTCTACCTGTACGTGGACGAGTTCCAGAACTTCGCAACGGAATCCTTCGCCACCATCCTGTCCGAGGCGCGGAAGTACCGGCTCAATCTCACGATGGCGAACCAGTACGTCAACCAGCTCCTCATCGGGGAGAAGAACAATACGACGCTCAAAGATGCCATCTTCGGCAACGTGGGCTCCCTCCTGTGCTTCCAGATCGGCTCGGACGATGCGGAGCCGCTCAGTGAGCAGTTTGAGGAGATCGTGATGCCCAAGGACATCCTCAGCCTCCCCAAATACCACGCCTACATCCGCCTGATGATCAAGGGCGTGCCCAGCAAGCCGTTCTCCGTGAGCACGCTGCCGCCGCCGCACGTCGACGATGATGAGAAGCGCGTGAACGTCATCCGCAAGCTCTCGCGGGAGCGTTACACCGAGCGCGTAACGGTTGTGGAGGACAAGATCGGCAAGTGGCTCGCAAGCAGCAAGACGGCCAAGACGCAGGCAAAAGTGGCCGTAAAGGCCAAGGAAAAGGAGGAGGAAGAGCTGAAGAAGGCGCGGAAGAAGGGGATGTCGCTGGAGCAGTACCGCGCCTGGCGGGATCGGGAGTTATGGACCAATGAGTTCAATGCGTTACGCAAGAAGCAGTTCATGGGCGAAGCGTTGACTGCGGAAGAGCAGAAGAACTTCCAGGAACTGGAGAAGAAATTGACGGATACCGGCGGCGTCCCGCCGCCGAGTAAGACGCTCTTGGCGGTGAAGGAGAAGAAATGAAGATGCCGAGGATGCCGAAGAAACCGAAGATTCCGAGGAACTACTTCTATCCAAACACGGGAGCCCGATAGGCGGCCGATCCTCGGCATCGTCGGAATCCTCGGTATCCGTCTGTACTAAAAAAGACCGAACACTCGGTTCGGTCTTATCTATATGTGTGTCTCTGTGTTTGAGAAGGTTCAAGTACCTCGGAAACGACAGAGGAAGTGCGTGAGGGAGGATCCTCGTCTTCTGCTGTGCATGGGGTTCTCGTTTATCTTCGTAACCCGGCGAAGTCCCCGTACCGGCCAGCCGTAAGGTCCAGAGGACCAAAGGAGACACTGGGGAGTGAAAGGGGGACGTCCAATCTTGCATCCTCGGCGGAGACGGACGGTTTCACACGGCAGAGAGGAGGGAAGCCACGGTAAGCCAATACGAACACTGTGCCCAGGAAGCGCAAGTGAAGCGGATTGTGGCCGGGAGGAACGTTTAGCTATTCCATGGCTTTTCTCCTCTCTACAGTTCGGTGATGTGAAGGACCGGATTATCCCCGGGGCCCCGGGGGATGTTTGTGTGGGTGTGCTGATCCCTTACCTGAAGGGATCAGAGCATCATAAAGGACCAGAAATATTCAGCAAGGAGTTGCGATAGCCTGGGGAGGTTGCCGTGACGTGGATACAAAATGTGTACGATAATTCACTGATGAATATTCTGATCTACATGCGGAAAACGAAAGCTATGTGCACAAGATTTAACCAAGACAAAAGCAGTCATTGACCTCAGGGTTCTTTGAAGATCTA
>CAZCWV010000053.1:0-4575 GCA_964502425.1 uncultured Candidatus Peribacteria bacterium
AGCTGACGAGCCCTTTCGCGCACACGCTCGCCTTTGGTGTGCGGCCCGCTCGCGGAACCCATGACGCCGATCTTCAGCTTGTGCTGCGTTTCCATAAGGTCTTGAGATGGGGGAGAAGTATACCCGTTCCCGGGCTCGCCCGTATCGGAACAGTATAGCATACTTTCCTGATTTTCGCTATGACCTGCGGAAAGATAGATTTTTGATTTCTCGGGATCCAGGATTCCAAGCAATGGGAATGCGAAGATCCCCGAACGAGGCGAAGTTGTATCACTGCGACAAGTACCGGGCCCTGTTCTCGTTGTGCTCGTCATTCGTGACGGCGTAGTGGATTGTTCCCTGGCTGTCGTGAAGGTAGTACCAGTACGTCGTTTCTTCCGGGCGCAGCGCCGCTTCGATGCTGGAGAGGGAGGGATTGGCGATGGGGCCGGGCGGCAGCCCCCGCACCTTCCGGAGATTGTACGGCGAATCAACCGCCAAGTCGTCCTTGGTGAGCGGCGCGCTCTGCTTACTGAGCGCGTACCGCACCGCCGCGTCCACGCCCAGGCTCATCCCCGCATCCAAGCGCTTCCACAGGATGCCGGAGACCACAGGCCGCTCCTCCGCGTTGCGCGTCTCTTCCTCGATGAGCGATGCCATCGTGATGATCTCATGGAGCGTATGTCCTGATGCATCGATGTCCGTCGCCAACGACTCAACGACGCGCTTGCGGAACGTCGTGAGGAGACGCTCCAAAAACGCCTGCGGCTCAAAATCGTCCTTCAGGATGAAGTACGTATCGGGATAGAGGTACCCTTCCACGCGCCCCCCGCGCGGCAAGAGGCCGGTCGGCGACGGGAGGAACGTGAAGGCGGAAAAATCGCACGTCTGCGCGCACGTAACCAGCGCGCCACTCTCGATGATCCCCTGCTCCGCCAGGAGCACGTCGATATCCGCCACCGTGTAGCCCTCGGGGATGGTGACGGTGGCCTCCTCGCCGAAGCCACGCGTGAGGACGGTGACGATCTCCGGCACCCCCTGCGACTTTCGGAACACGTAGCCGCCCGCCTTCATCTGCGCCTGCACCTTGTGGTACCGCGTGTAAATACCGAAAGCGAACGACGACCGGATGATGCCCTTCCCTCCCAGGATGGAAGCGATATCCCCCGCCGTTGCCCCCTGGGGAATGGTGACCGCTTGCCGCGCATCATCCCCTCCGTCCACCGGTGTGAGCGCGCGGAGGTACCACAGCGTGGTAAACGCCGCGATGACCAAGAGAAGGAGAATGACGCGCTTGGGACTCATCATTGACCTGTCGGGTAGCCCATTTCCCCCATGATGCCCTGCATCTTTTCTGCGGAGACGACTTGCGCCTTCTTCATCGCCCGGTTGAGAGCGTCGACAAGGAGGGCAGGGATCTTCTCGCGCGGGACTTCGTTGCCGATCGCGATGCTCACCACTTCCATCTCCGCGGTGACGACGACTTTGACGCCCTGCGCCTCGGCTTCCACGTGGACGTTGCGCAGCTCTTTCTTCACTTTCTTCGCCTCCTTCTGGAGACGGAACATGTCCTTGGCTTGGGAGAATGAGAACATGCCCCGATCATAAACGATATCGAAGCGCGAGGGAACATTTTCCGGGCTCGGAAAGGATGCCAAAGATGCCGAGGATGCCGAGGAATCCGCTTGCCCTGTACCGGACCCCCCATGACTCGTCCAAAGTGAAATACACATCATGGAACAGTTTTGCCTTCTTCCCTGTCTGCAATGAGGACGCCACGCCACAAATCAAGCCTCTGCTTCAGGTACGAACACCAATTGACATACGGAATGTCACAATCGACGTAATCCCTCGCCCCCCGCCGTAGCGCCCGCTGACCCATGGGTATCGACCCACGTGATGTCAGACAGATCACAACACACCCACGGTGGAGTTCAGTAATTGCCGCAATCACTTCAATACCATCTTCGAGATCCATCCGTTCAGTCAAATGCGGATCCACGATGGCCATATCGGGAACAGTAATCGTCAATGCATCGAGCGCAGCCTTTGCCGTTCGCGCCACCGTGATGTTTGCCGGTTGGAATCCCGCTTCCTGGGCAAATCTCTCCACAAGGTGTACGCCTTCGTCATCTTTCGCAATGAGGAGTTTCATAAAGGAAGTGACTGTAGCAAAGAAGACAGCGCGGACAAAAATTATTCCTTCTCCCCTACTTTTTCTTGAAGAACACGCGCCAAAGCCCCAGGACCGTCCCCTTCGCCACGCCGCCGATGGTTCCACCCACGGCGCGGCCCACGGCCTCGCTCGCACTGGCGGTCGCCCGCCCCACGGGTTCCGGTGTCATGCCAAGGACGGTATTCATCGCGCCGCCGAGCCGCACGATACCGTTCCGCGATGTGCGCGCCTGCCAATCCAAACGGTCGAAAACCTTCTGCTGATCAAGATAATTCCCGATCTGCCCCGCTCGGGCACCGGTCATTTCCGTGATGAGTTCCGCGCGTTGCTGTACCGCCGCTTCCCGCACCGCAACATCTGGGCTCCGCAACCTCTCCGACACGGAGAGAAAGCGAGTGGAAAGATCTTCATGCACGGCCGTCGGTTGGTTGGGGGCGATGCGGATCATGGTGTTTGTATCAAGGAATTATAGCAGATTTGGGCCATTTCTTCCAGTGCTTGCAGACGTGTTTTGGGCAGCGTACAGTGAGCCTTCCATGAAAAAGAGGAAGGTATCTCCGCCGGCCACAAAACGGGATTTGCAGCAGGTCCTTGTCGCAATCAACAAGAGAATGGACACAACCGACCAGCACCTGGATGGATTGAACAAGAGAATGGACACAACCGACCAGCACCTGGATGGATTGAACAAGAGAATGGACACAACCGACCAGCACCTGGAGGGATTGAACAAGAGAATGGATGGATTGGATAAGTCCATGAATGACCAATTCCAGTTCGTCGCCGAGCGTGTGGAAGGGGGGTTTGTGGAAATGCGCGAGTATATGGACAAACAACTGGAAGAGACGAACCGGCGGATGGACCAGAAATTTGAGGAAGCCCACCGCAACATGCTTGTCTTGTTCGAAAACCAGAGGAAAGACATTTTCGACGCCACGCACGACAGCATCGAGATGATCAAGGACCGGGTAACGAGGCTGGAGCGGCACCCCAGGCTCATCGCTGCGTAAGCTATCAGGATCGATTAATCCCAATCCTGTCCTCAATTTCCTGGTTGACGAAGATTTTCTTCCGCCCGTACTTCATCCTGCTGTACTCCTTGATGAGGGCGGCCATCTTGTCGTTGCGCTGCGATTCGTCCCAGATCGTGGCCATGCTGAAGGGGCGGGACGTGGTGTTGTTGATGTTCAGCTTCACGTAGCAGTGGAAGTTGGGGATGCCGATCACGTCCTGCTCGGAGAGTACGGGTGCCATTTCCTTGGCCATGTACTCCGCGTCCTCCGCGCCAATCTTGAAGCTGAGGATGGTGCCCACGTTGCCGAACACGGCGTCGCGCATCTTGGTGGATGCTTGCTCGTACGCCGCCGTCTTCCCCACGAGCTGGCCGATGTACTGGTGCGCCATGATGAGCCCGAGCTCGTACTTGCGCGCTTCGCTGAGGATGGTGGCGAAGGCGTCCGTGACGAAGTTCTGGAACTCGTCCACGTAGAGGTAGAAGCGCGTGCGTTTCTCGCGCTGCATATCGGCGCGGGAGAGCGCGGCCATATTCACCTTGTTCACGAAGATGAGGCCGAGGAGCTGCGCGTTGACGTCGCCGATCTTGCCCTTGCTGAGGTTGACGAGGAGAATCTTCCCCTCGTCCATGATCTGCCGGACATTGAACGCGCTCTTCGGCTGCCCGATGATGTTGCGCATCGTCGTGTTGGTGACGAAGGGACCGAATTTCGCTGAGAAGTACGGGATCATTTCCTCCTTCTCCCGCGCGCCGGTCTTGGCGATTTCGTGCTCCCAGAAGGACCGGACGACCACGTTCTTGCACTTGCTCACCTTGTAGCGCTGGAATTCGTCGTCCACGAAGAGACGCGGGACATCGATGAGCGTCGCGCCTTCCTCCTCGTCGTCCATGAGCGTCAGACAACCGTTGCGGAAGTAGTGCTGGATGCGCGGTCCGAAGATCTCGTTGCCGAAGAGCTTGATGAAGATCTCCATGGCATCGAGCGATGCGCGGTCCTTCTCCTCATCCGTCTTCGCCTCCAAAAGGTTGAGGCCCATCGGCCGATCGATGTCCGAGGGGTCGAAGACCACCACGTCCTTGGCGCGCTCCTTGGGCACGTGCGCAAGCACGTCCTCGATGAGGTCGCCGTGCGGATCCACGACGCACAACCCCGCGCCGGCCGCCACGTCCTGCCGCGCCTGGTAGCTGATGAGCGCGGATTTTCCGCAGCCTGATTTTCCTACAATGTACTGATGGCGCGTGCGGTCCCCGTCCAAGAAGCGGATGGGCGTCTCCACCGCGCGGTGTCGATTGATGCCGATGAGGATGCCATCCTTGGGCATGTTGGGCGGGGGCGGGAGAACCTTGTAGGTGATCCACTGGATGATGGGGATCTTGTTGTAGCGGCTATCCGGGAAGTGGAAGA
>CAZCWV010000053.1:4585-7896 GCA_964502425.1 uncultured Candidatus Peribacteria bacterium
CCGCCAGTTCCTTCTCCACGAAGAGGTCGCGCTTGTGCCAGAAGCCGTTGATGCGGCGGCGCCACAGCCAGTGAATGATGGGGGCGTTGAACGCGAGAGGCAGGAAGTCCACGAACATGCGCCGGTTCATGAACCAGTTCCCGTAGACGTCCTTGAAGACATTGAACGCCACCTGCATGTTGTTCGTGATGTCCAACGCGCGCTTCCACGTCTTGGCGGAAGCCATGATACGAACGGATGCGTTGAAGCCGCTCATCCCCGCCTTCTGCCCCATGCGCTTGTACAGGTCTTCCTCCGGCTGGATCATGCGGATGAAGCTGTCGCCCTGGGTGGCCCCCGGCGCGAACGTCTGCCCATCGGTGCCCGTGGCCACGCCGCCCACGACGTGGATGAACGACGTGAGGAGCGGGATGCGCGCCACCCAGCGGTCTTCCTTCCCCTTGAACTTGAGGCTCGCGTACTGCTTGGTGCGTTTGGCCCACTTGTCGGTGAAGACCGGCGTGATCACCACCTGCACCGACGCCATTTCGTCCGTCTCCAGCTTGCTCAGGACGTTGGCGATGTCGTTGAGGGGATCGTCCTGCATCTCGTCGTAGAAGCGGATGGGGAAGAAGTACTTCTTCTTGCCGATCATGTTGTATCCGGCAAGCTTGTAGCCCTTGCGCATCATCTCCGGCGTCTGCTGCAGCGTGACCTCGGCATCGGAGTAGAACGCCGTGATCTGCTTCTCCACGATGGAGGCGAGGGAGGGTTGCGTGAGCACGTAGAACGTCAGCTCGCCGTGCTCCACGAACAGCTCAAAACTGACGGTGGCGAACCGGAAGATCCAGAAGTGGACGTACTGCCAGAACGTGAGGCTCTTCACCTCCCACAGCGCGCGGTAGAGCTGCTCCATAATGGCCACCTTCTCCTTGAAGTCCTTCTCCGTGCGCTTCTCCTGGTCGATCTTGCTGTCGGACCGCGGCAGCTGCACCTTCATGCTTACCAGACGCCCGCCCATCCACCCCGCGTACGCAAACCGCACCGAGCGCTTGAACACCCTCCACAGCCAGTACGCCATGAGGATGATGAGCGTGTTCTCCAAGGGGTTCGCAACCCACCAACGCCAAACCACGAGGAGGACGTTGACATGCGCAAACGCCTCACCCGAGAGCCACACGAGTGCCCACAGGATCGGCCAGAAGAGGAGGCGCACAAGTCCGACCATGGAGATAAGGGGAGATTAAGCTATTATCCGCTAATTATAGCACAAAAACGGGGGTCGTGGTAGTCGGAAATGGCATCGCCGGTGATGCTCAGGCCGCCTTCCTCACTTCGAGAGACGGTATGCGCACGATGACGAAAACCCTCCGTACGAGCATCTCCATTCGCAGCGCATCGAGACCATCGCCCTTCTGAAACTGTGACATAACTGTGTTGATCTGCTCCTCGGGAACGGCAAGGCATTTCCCCAAATCCAAACCAGCGAGTGACAGCAGCGGTTTCCACTGTCCCGTTCGGTCAATAACTTCTGCGGCGGCAGGCATCTTCGCTGGAGAATCACTCGGTCCCTCTCCTGCCTCAGTGGTGGCGCTTACATATTCCTGGAAAGGTCCGAGTGGGGATTCCTGTCGGGATATCCCACCGGTCAGAAGAGTGGTGTTTCCAATAGCCTGTTGCTGACGCATACGCTCTCTCTCTGCGCGCTGCGCAAAGTATCCATCCAAAGTGAAGAGGACCTGCCCCGGTTTCTGTGCATCGTATCCAGCAAGGGAAAAGGACGAAACGTTTAACTCGGAACCGGTGTCTATTCTGTTTGGTTGGAGAATGGACTCCGCATTAAATGGAACAGTGCCGTCCGTCACAGCTTGAAAAGAGCCCTGCATCTGCTGAAAGAGTTGCTCATCAAGCAGAACGGGTTCCCCGTCGGTCTTCCACTCCTTGAACAGGGATATCCACACTGAATAATCAGCCGGCAGGGACACTCCATTACCACGCCACTCAAGGTACTCCATATAAAAATCCCTATGCTGCTGGAAGCGAAGATACGCATCGATCTGCGCCATGGAGAATTGATCCGTAAGGGCACGAACCGATGCATCACTCAACATCCCCCCTTTCTCAACCGCCTCATTGAGACGACGCATCTCTTCGGTTCGCGCAGTGAACATCGCGTTGAAATCCTTATCGGTTCCCCACGTCTCCATATCCGCAAAGGGTATGGGCAATGTCTGCCCAGGTCGTGATGCGTAGGATTCCAGACGCGCTTTTTGCGCTTCACGGAAGTGTGGATCGACAGCGGTGTTGAGGAAATGCGCGAGGCTATTCTCAGCAATTCTATCACCCGGTACGACATACCCTTGTGTCGCCACGCGGCCGGCATCCGCGCCCGCATTCTTGACAGCTTCCCACCGTTCCCTAAGCAACACTTGCGCGTACGTCTCCTCCCCCTCCAACGTTGGCAGGTTCTTGGGATGGGTGTTGAAGACGTACCACTGGTCCTTGAACAGGTCGATCTCTTCCTCAAACTCCTTCTGCAGCGATTGCCTGGTCCCCACATCCGGCTCTTCCGCAATGGCCCTCATGACTTCCCTGTACTGCAATTCACGCACATGCTGCACGTAGAAGAGCATGGCGCGACGCATAGGATGGCCAATGAACGTCTCGCCGTATTTTGCGGAAGAAACATCGAGGTTGTCCGCATCTTCCACGCTGGCGAATCTTCCTTCCGCAAGCATTTGGAGCTTGGCGAACGGAAGCACGATGGATTCATAGTCCCCTCCGGGCTTGAGGAATTCCCCCTGGGGGTCGAACAGGATCCGCTCATCGCCCCCACCCGGAAGTTCAGCGCGAAGCTCAGGGTGATACGCCCTCATCTCGCCGTAGGCAAGCGCTTGCAGCATTTTTTCACGGACTTCCCGCTTCTGCTTCTCCGTTTCCCCGCTCTGCCCGATACGTTCCACCAGATATTTTGTGCCACCGCCAGGCAGAAGAAGAGAACCCGCTTCCTCCCAATCATGCGGCAGAACATCCGACCGCGTGATGCCGGTATTTTCGTCTATCATGCCGTACTCGTCCCGTCCAAGAATCCCCGCCGACCCCAGCATGGCAAGCAGCCACACGGGAGCACGATCGATGAACTGACGGCGGCGGTGTTGGGCGATGGATTCCTTCAATTGACTGACACCCTCATGGGCGGCAATAATGACGGGAATAGCGAGAAGCGCCGTACCGCCGGACCCCGCGACCATTGCCCCCAAGAAAAACGTTCCGGATGCCGCTCCAATCCCCACCCTACTCCAGCGCGCCACGTCCTCGTCCTTCTCATTATT
>CAZCWV010000054.1:0-7891 GCA_964502425.1 uncultured Candidatus Peribacteria bacterium
GGACACAGCGTCGGCGGCGGGATCAACTCCTTCTTCCCGTTAAACACAGGGCTGACCTTCTCGTAGAAGGCGAGGTCATCATCCGTGATATCGAAGGCCGAGGAGCATTGCTTGCAGGTCTTCTGCACCTCACTAGTATTGCGTATTTCCTCTTCCGTATCACGTATGTTTAATGAGTGGCTTCCACATACGAAATACGCGATACGCGCTACGGAATACGTTTCCGTTCCTACGCATCCTTCTCCGGTTCCTGCTTGATGTTCTCCGCTTCCACGAGGAACACCACGTCGTTATCGCCCGTCTGCGCCTCCAGCTCCGCCGAGGCTTTGCCGGGTTGCGCCGTCGTGTCATTCTTCAGTGATGGGCTCGAGGGGGGAGTCGGAGGAGGGGATGCCTGCGGTGCTTGCGGTTGTGCCGGAGGCTGGACCGTCGGTTCCGGTTGGATGGGAGGTGGAGGCGGAACGGATATCTGTTCAGGTTGGACGGGGAGCGACGGTGTCACGGAAGACGGAGTCGGTGGTCGTGCTGAAAGCTGATCACTGACCGCTGGCCCCTGACCACTGATCACTGATTGCTGATCACTGATTGCTGGCCGCTGACCACTGACCACTGACCGCTTCTCCAACGCTTCCGGGGCAGCCGCCTGCCCCGCCTGCTGCCTCTTCTTCAGGTTTTCCCTGTACCTCTTCCGCTTGAGACGCTTGCGCTCACGCTCGCGTTCCTGCCGTTCACGGTCCGCATCCGTCGTTGGCTGTGCCGGTTGTGCGGGCACCGGAACAGTCGCTTGGGTGGGTGATGGGACGGGAAGTGGCGGAGGAGGAGGCGTGGGCTCAGGCTGGGGAGCAGGCGGTTCCGGCTCTGGTGCGGGTGCCGCGGGCGGGACTTCGGCAGGTTTCTCTTCCGGTATCGGAGGAGCAGGTTCGGGAGGAGGAGGAACGGGTTCGGGTGGTGATGTGGGAGGAGGTTGGGGCGGTACGGGCGGCGGAGACGGGGGCGCGGGTACGACAGGTGATTTCGCTTCCAGCCCTTTCCGCAGCCACGGCGGCGCTGTGTTCATGTCCACTGCGGGTTGTTCCGGTGGCGGCGTGATGTCCGAGGGTCCGGACGGTTGCTGCGCCACGTCACGGACGGGAGGTTCCGTGGGCAGAGCGGGAATACGCTCTTCAGCAGGTGGAGGAGTGGAAGGCGGTGCCGTGGACGTCACGGGCAACGGCGGAGGGGTGGCGTCAAAGGCCTCCGGTTGCGGTTCCGGTTGCGGTGCAGGCGGGCGCGTGGGGATCTGTTCCGCCTTCGCCAGTCCCTTCCGCAACCACGTGGGGGCGTTCTCCGTTTCCACGATCGGTTCGGGAGGGATCTGCACGGGTGGTTGCGGCGCCTCGGGTGCGGTTGGTTGTTCCATCACAAGGTCAGCCGGTTCTCGCTGGGGCGGGGCGCCGGTGTCCGGAGGCCGGATGGCGAGCGGAGGCGGCGCATGGTTCGGCGCTGCTTCCTTCTCGTTCACGATGAGTGATTCCATCTGTTCCAGCGTGCGCTGCAGCCCCCCGCCGCTGCGGCGGAGCAGCTTTCCCACCAGCCACACGCCCCCCGCACCAGCGAGGATGGCGCCGAGGAGGATGAGCGCGATCTGGACGAAGAGCATGATCTTCCCGCCGCCGGGTTCCGTGGTCGTGGCCGGAGCGGAAGAGGAGGAACTTTCTGCGGAGGCGGACGAAACGCCGCCGGACGGTGCCGCGGTGACGATCAGGGATCGCGAGGCTTCAAAGACGATGGTGCCGCTCTGCAGGTTCCGCACGCTCACGCGCACGTCGTACGTGCCGCTCTGCAGGTAGCGATGCACGGGGAACGTTTCCATGCTCTGCGCGCCGTCGCCGAAGGACCAGGTGAAGAGCAGAGGGAGCGTCGTCGTCTGCAGTTGCGGAAGCGCAAAGGCAAGGGCGCCGTCCGCCGTCGCATCCACGGCGATGGCGCTGTCCTGGGACGGTGGTTCCGTCACTGCCTCGCTTCCGAGAACCACGCGCACGGTCTGCGTTGCAGTCTCCGTCCCCCCCTGCTTGGCACGCACGCGCATCTCGCGTTCTGCGCGTTGCACGGGGAACCATACCCATACCGGCAGCCTTGCTGAGTGGAAGAATGTTCCCGCCGCGTCGTCATCATTCGCGGGATCGCCGTCACCGCTGGTATCCACCGACGTGTCCACGTCGATCTGCAAGATCGTCTCCTCCGCCGTATTCGGGGTGAGGACCACGATTTCCTGTCCGGATGCGAGGGAGAGAGTTCCGTCCAGGGAGGGGGGGTTGGTGGTGACGATGGTGCCGGTGGCGAAAACGGACGTGCCGTCATCCGACGCGCGGGGCCGGACGTCGAGGAGAAGGATGTGCCGTGAGAGGGGCGTACCGTCGATTGCTGAGGCGGAAGCGGAGAGACGGTACTTGCCGGTCTCCACGAAACGCGTGCGGAACGTGGGGGTGCGCGCCGCTTGCACGAAAATGCCGTCGCGTTCGAGCACCCAGGAGAATTGCGCGCCCGGATCGTCGTGCGTTCCCAGAATTTCCACGATGTCTCCGGTAGAGAGGCGCCACGTTTCTTCCTCCGTGTCCTGTGCGCGGAGGGCAGCGGGTGCGGAGAGGAGCAGCACTGCCGAGAGCAGCGTCGCCGTGACGCGCGCGAGCCGGGAGAATTCCTTCTGCACAACCATCAATAAGCGGGTATGAGGTTCGTAATCAGGAGAACGATGGCACGTGAAAGAATAACGATGACGAGGCCGATGGCCACGTGGATGAGGGACTTCTTCGCTTTTTCCTTCGACTCGTCTTCCCCGAGCGAGATGATGAGCCGGATGCCGGCGTAAATCACCACTCCCACGGCGAGGAGCGTGACGAAGTTGAGCGCGAATTCGATGATGTGGATGATGAGTTGCTTTAAGTCCGTTCCGGATGAGATGCCGGTAATGCCCCCCGCTTGATTAAGCCCGCCTTCCAGGCCCGACCCTCCGTAGGTGGCCGCCAGGATTTGTGGGGCGAGAATGTCGGAGAAAATCATGAGCTTTGCTGCCGCACGCAGCGACAGGTCGGCGAGGAATGTTCCCATGTGGTGTGGGTGTATTTGCTCTTCTATGATAGCATAAAACGGTATTTTCAGCCACCCCATGCGACCCTCGCCGCAAGCGCTCCTCCGGCACGCAAAAGCACCCCTTTTTCTCGTCTCGGAGCCGCTCCATATCCGCTATCTCACGGGCATTCCCCGGGATGCAGGCCTCCTCCTCGTCACGCCGCGGCAGTACATCCTCTACGTCGACCCGCGGTTTGCGGCAGATGCGGAACGGCGGGTACGGCCGGGCATCATCGTGCGGGACAGCGAAGAACTGCCGCATCGTCTCCGGAAGGAGCGGACATGCGGGTTTGAAGCCGACCGCGTGCACGTCCATCGGCGCGAGGCATGGAAGCGCGCCTTCCCGCGCACGACGTTTTTGCCCTGCACGGAAGTGCTGGAGAAGTTCCGGCGGCGGAAGGAAGCGGAGGAACTGCGCGCGATACGCCGGGCCCACCGCATCACTCGCGCGATGCTCCGGTGCGTCCCGCGCTCTCTCCGTCCCGGCGTGCGGGAGGAACAGTTGGCGCGGATGCTCCGCATTTGGGCTTTGGAGAGGGGGGCGGACGGCCTGGCCTTCGACCCCATCGTGGCCTTTGGGACCCACACGGCCTCCCCGCACCACGTGCCCACATCGCGGCGTTTCCGTCGCGGCGATCTCGTGCAGATTGATGTGGGTGCCCGCGTGCAAGGCTACTGCGCGGACATGAGCGAGGTGTTCTTCACCCGTGCACCCACCATGGAGCAGGCGCGCGTGTACCGGATACTCAAGCGCGCGCAGCGGCGCGCGATGGCCGAGGTGAGGCCGGGTGCGAGCACCCATGCGCTCGACCAGTGCGCCCGGGACGTGCTGCGGGAGGAGGGTTTGGAAGACGCGTTCTGCCACGCGCTCGGCCACGGCGTCGGCCTGGAGATCCACGAGGGCGTGACGCTCTCGCAGAAGCGGCCGGAGGCAACGCTCCTCGCCGGCGAAGTAATCACCGTGGAACCCGGCGTGTATTTCCCGGGGAGGTACGGGATGCGGGTGGAGGATATGGTGTATGTATCCTGAGCGCATGTGATGTACAAACGCTGGTCAGGGAAGCGTATTTCTGCTACAATAAGCGGAAACATGCACGTCAATACAAATAAACATACCGGTAGGGCATTCGCCAGGCGCCGGGCGGCGAAACGGCTCAATGTCCGAGGTCTCAAGCGCCGCGCCCTCTCCCTCGTTCTCCTTGCGTGTGTCCTCACGCCGGGTGTGGCGTGGAGTAATGAAGTTGCGCCGCGCAGCCAGGAGTTCGTCATCACCGCGTACTACTCTCCCAAGCCCGGACAGTGTTGCTACGTGCGCGGTTCGTATGAAGCGGACATCATCCTCAACGGCAGGGGAACGAACGGCGCGAGCGGAGTAGAGGTGCACCCCGGCATGGCCGCGGCGCCCAAGAGCTATCCCTTCGGCACGCGCGTGGAGCTCCCGGGCATCGGGATCGTCACCGTCCAGGATCGCGGCGGGGCGATTATCGAGCAGGGGAAGGTGCATCGTCTTGATCTCTGGATGGGGGAAGGGGAGGAGGGGCTGTCCCGTGCGCTGGCATTCGGCGTTCAACGCGTGACGGGGACCGTGTACCTTCCTGGCGGGACGCTGCCGGCGGAATCGTTCTCCCTCGCGCGCTTCGATGCGCCGTGGACCAAGCTCCTGACCTTCCTCGAAGGAAGGGAGACGTTGCTCAACGCCCATCCCCGGCGCGGCGAGCATGGAGCGTCCGTGGTCCTGATGCAGGAGGCACTGCGCGCGGCCGGATACTTTAACCAGGATCCGACCGGGTTCTTCGGTCCGGAGACGGAGAAGAGCGTGTGGAAATTCCTTGCGGACTTTAACGTGGACGCGTCTCCACAGACGCTCACGCGCGATATCGCCGCGGTTCTCCTCGCCGCGGCCGACCGGAGTGTGCCCGACGTGCTGCCCCATACCGTCACGATCGGGAGTGATCCGGCGGAGGTGCGGAACGTGCAGCGCCTGCTGCGGTATCTTGGGTACTATCGCGGACGCACGGACGGCGTGTACGACGCCGACATGCGGCGGGCCGTCCTGGATTTCCAGCTCGCGGAAGGCGTGATTGCGTCGCGGTCGTCGGGAGGCGCGGGGACAATGGGGCCGCGCACGCGTGATGCAGTCGCGCGCGGCGTTTGGAAACGGAGGGTAGCCAGCCACGCGAAGGACTACGTCCTCCTCGCGCGCATCGACGATCTGCTCCGCGAGCGCAACGCCATTCCCAGTACCTTCCTCGCCAAGGGCGAGACAGGCGAGCAGGTTCGCCTGCTCCAGCGTCTCCTTGTCGCGCGGGGCTATTTGGGTGCGGACCGGGCAACCGGCTACTTCGGGGACGAGACACGCAAGGCGGTGGTTGCGTATCAGCTCGCGGCCGGTGTCATCAACAATGCTGCGGAGAGCGGAGCGGGGAACCTGGGTCCGGGGACGCGCAGGGCGCTCTTGACGGAGATGCGTTCACACTTCCTTTCCCTCGTGCGCGCAAGCGGATGGGATGTCCTCTAAAGATGGAGGGATTGCCGTCCCTTCCACCGCGAGGCTCCCGCCTTTTCGTTTGTTGACGCATCCACGTTCGCTTGCGAAGCGTTAGACACCCTTGCCTTCCGTGTCCAGGCTTCCTACAACGTCTGCATGCGCGTGTTATTTTCCGCCGTTGCCATTGCATCCGTTCTCGCGGCGGCCTATCCCTCCGCCGTTGCGGCTGAACCAGTGACGCGGCGGGACGGTTTCCTCCAGATCTGGAGCAGCATCAGCCGGTCGACGGGAGACGCGCGGGAGCAGCCGTACACCGACGTCCCTTCGGGATCCGTCGGATCGCGGGAGATCACGTACGCCAAGCATCGCGGATTGCTCGAAGATGAGGAGACGTTCCGGCCGGATGATCCGCTGGCGCTGGAGGATGCATTGCTCTGGCTCTTCCGTACGCGGAGCGTGGAGGCGGAGGGGAAAGACATCGATGAGATGTCCCGGGAGGATCTCTTCACGCTCCTCGAACGCTACCCCTTCACCGTCCTCCCTGATGGGACGGTCTACGTGTCGGAAGAGGAGCTGCTCGACCTCATGCGCGGCCTGGACAAGGCGTTGCGTGACGAGGTGCACGAGGTGAGCCTCTACAGCGAAAAGTTCCACGGCAAGGGAACGGCGTTCGGCGAGACGTTTGACATGTACGCGCTCACTGCCGCGCACCGCTCCTTCCCGCACAATACCCTCGTCAAAGTCACGAACCTCAATGACGGCAAGAGCGTCACGGTCCGCATCAACGACCGCGGGCCGTACGTGAGCGGACGGGATATGGATCTGAGCCTGGCCGCATTCCTGCAGCTCTCGCCCCGCTCGGCGGGCGTGCTCCGTAACGTCACGTTCCAGCGCCTCGGCGACGCGGCAATCGTCGGGCCCTGCGCGGCGGCTCCGCGCTACCAAAGCCGCATCACGAAGAACGTCCGCCTGTTTCCCGGTATGCCGCACGTCCTCAAGGCGGGGCTTACAGTAGTCCTGCGTAGCAATGAACCGTTCGTCGTTCGCGGCGTCCGGTATCCGGACGGTAACGGCGCAACACTGCAGGATTGGGTCTTGCCCGGCGAGGAGTACCGCTTCACCCCCTCCGTGGAAGGGGAGTACGTCTTCACTCTGGGGACGAAGGAGGGGAGGAGGAGAGAGATGGTGACGAGGGTTGTGCAGTGTCCTGCGGACGACTCTCTGTGATTTTGTGTTGAGGATGAGAAAAACCAAACATTGATGAATCCTTCATAGTAATGTATAATATATGTCATGGAACAAACACCAGAATCGCGAGAACAACAGCAGGATGTTCCCGTCCGTCCTTCCATTGCATCAGGTCAACCGGAAAACGTGCGACACGAACAAGCGGAAAAGATGCATCAGTTACTAGGGCCTGCAGTGATGGCAGCTCCCATTGTTGAGGATGATCCGACGTCGTTGCCCATAGCCGGCGCGTCGCCGGAGAAACAGCAGGTTGTGGACGATCATGCAACGGACGAGATGGAGGGGATTCTCGATGACATGCAGCACCTGGCGCAGGAATTGGTTGATCTAGGGACGGAGCATCGGGTGGAAAATTGGAGTGATACGTGGCCCATTTTCGCAAACATCCGTTCCCATCGTCTCGCGACACGGGAGGGGGAAATCATTGAGCAGTTACAGCGCGGCGTTGGACAGTTGGAGCAGATCGCTAGCGAGCAACACCTGTTGCTTGACCTGGGTACACTTCGGGAGGCGGTGTTCCGTGTGAAGAAACCTGGCGGGTGGAAGAAGGTGGTTGGCTCGTTTATTCCTGCCCTCCGGACGTTCCATCGAAGCGTCTTTGTCTCGAGAATGGAAAAGATCAGAGAGGCCGTGAGTAATCTCAGCAAGTTGATGCGTGAGCGCAATCGGCCTGCGAGGGAAGTTGCGTAAATCGATGGAATAGAGAGGTGTTGTGCATCTTCTTCTTTAGTGGAAGCCATAAACAGTATATGACTAGAATGTAAATTTATGGTATAATAGTACTACATACCCACTCCAAACAATGTCCGGTCCCGCCAATGCGTTTGAGAGCATCGAGGGAATCTCCGCGGAATACCTCGGTGATTTGATCGCCATGGCGGACGCGAGTGGGGAAGGGGAGCGCTATCTTGAGGAAGCGGAGCGGCAGATCGGCGTTGTTGCGGAACACGGGAATGTGCAGCAGAAGAGCGCGTTCCTCGAAGCGGTCCGCAGACAGCTGGATCAGGTGAAGGGTGAACAGGAGAAGAAGCTCATTGATGCGAACCT
>CAZCWV010000055.1:0-7884 GCA_964502425.1 uncultured Candidatus Peribacteria bacterium
TCATCCGCTTCCGTCCCACACCCCTCGATGGCTGGGGACGCGTATGGAAGCGGCTCTTCGATCTCGTCGCCGGCGCGGCGCTCCTCATTCTCCTTTCACCGTTCCTCCTCCTCATCGCGGCCGGCATCCTCCTCACGAGCGGCTGGCCGATCTTCTACGTTTCCACGCGGGTGGGGGAGCAGGGGAGGCGGCTCGTGGAGATCATCAAATTCCGCACGATGGTACGGAACGCGGACGCCATGAAGGCAAGCCTCCTCGCGCAGAACCAACGCCATGACGGGCCGCTCTTCAAGATGAAGAACGATCCCCGCGTCACGCGGTTCGGCCGGTTCCTCCGCCGCTGGACGCTGGACGAGCTCCCGCAGCTCCTCGACGTCCTCGTGGGGCAGGTCTCCCTCGTCGGCCCCCGCCCGCACCTCCCCTCCGAAGTGCAGAAGTACTCGCTGGAGCAGCGACGCGTCTTCGCCGTCAAGCCGGGTATGACGGGGCTCGCGCAAGTCTCCGGCCGCTCCAGCCTCTCCTTTGAAGAAGAGATGAAGCTCGATTTGCGCTACATCGAAGAATGGTCGCTCCGGATGGACCTGTGGATCCTGTGGCGGACGGTGTTCACGGTCTTCGACCGGAAGGGGGCGGATTAAAAAAGCCCCGCCGCCCCTTGCGGGGCGACGAGGCGGGAAGCGTTTCAATCCACAGGACCGATAAGCTCAGTGGTAGTCGCGCGTAAAAGCGCGCCACCTAGAGCCTCATACTCCCTCTTTATTGCTTTGTGACTTCCGTGAGGGTCCTTTCCGATAGGTATAATAAGACGAACCAACACCCTGTTTTTCTCGTAGCCGCAGACCGTGGGGCAAAGCCCCAGTTCCAGGAAGCGAGAAATCGCATCCCCAAGCCGCACTGGCTCAAACCCCACAAATAGCCTGAATGCTTCGAACGTGCTGGCCATTTTCAATGTGTCGGCCATGGTACACCTCCTGAGGTGAGAAGGAACGGAAACGCTTCGGATGCGACGTGCATCCAACAGTAATCATAAACTCTATGTACTATTCGTCAACTACAATCTTTCCGCCAGGGGATCAGAATAATTTCATCTGATCCTTCTCCACTTTCTTGTGCGCAGGCTTCTTCTTGGATATCTTGCCGGACCGCGGACGCGGTGTTGTCGGCAATGCATTTCCCATTTCCCATTTTCCATTTTCAATTTTCCCGCCCTCTCCCTTCACTGAGAAACGGTTCAGATAGGCAATCACCTCCTTCCCGTACTCCTTGCTCCGCAGCCGGTCATCCAAGATCTGCACGTCTGCGTTCTCCGTCTTGAACCGCGCGAAGGTGCGGAGGATGCGGAAGAGGCGGTGCTTGAGACGCGGGAGGAAGTAATCCATGAAGCCGCTCTTGTGGCGCGCGGCGCGGCGGCTGAGGACGGGGTGCGAGGCGTAATCGAAGGGAAGCGCGCTGATCACCAGGCGGTCCATGGTCTCCGGCGGGAGTTCGATCCCCTCGAACACCCACGGCGTCAGCAGCCACAGCACGGTCCCTTCCGCCGCCAGGAACTCCGCCCGCATGCGCCCTTGCCCGCCGCTCACGCCCAGGCAGATCATCGTGACGCCCCGCTCCTCCAGCATCTCCATGTACTTCACGTACATGTTCGCGATGGCGCCCTTGCCGGGCATGAGCACAATGGTCTTCCCCGGCGGGGGATTGGCGAGGATCTCGTGGAGAGGAGTGAGGGGAAACGAGAGAGCGATGAGCTGTGAGCGGTCAGCGGTCAGTGTTGCCGTTATTGGTTCCACATGGACGGTTGCTTGCAGAGGGAGTATTTCTCGCATTTCCGTATCACTTTTCGGCGGAATGAGGAGCGTCGTGGGGAAGCGGCTATAGAGGAGGTCCTGCAGGAACTCCGACACGCGCTCCGGGACGGATTGCAGCGTGTGTGCGCCGTTCATGCGCTGCTCGATCCACGCGTAGCGCCGCGCGAGGTTCTCCGGGTTGAGGATATTTGCCACGCCATCCAGTTGGACGCGGATGGGTTCGGGCACGTTTTCATCCCGTTCCAGCATTTCCTCGATCTGCGCGCGCAAACCCTTGGCCTCCGGCGCAGTCAAATCCGCGGCCGTGAGCGCGCGGACGTCCAGCCCCCCGCGCACTTTCTCGATCCAGAGTTGCAGCAAGTCCGTGATGCGCGTGAGGGCACCGTCCCGCTCGCTCCCCGCGCGGAGCGCCGAGACATCCGCGTACCAGCCGTACGCCTTGGTGGCCGTGTCCTCCAGCATCGATGCGTCGTCCACGATCACGTGCGTTGGTTCCGCGAGGGCTTTCGCGGCGGCATGGTCCTTCTCTTCGAGGAAGCGCAACAGTTGTTGATGGTCTATCAACACGACGCCAGGGAGGTCATCGAATTGCTTTGTATATACAGAAGACGCATCCGTGCACGCCAATGTCCCGCGCCACACGGATTCCTCCCCGCCGTGGAGCGGGAAATCGTTCCTCGTCACGGGCGCATACCAATCGATCTTCAGGAGGAGCGTCGCTTCATCCGCCGTTAGAGTCTCTGCCTTCAGTAATTTCCGCGCCGCCGCGGGGTCCAGCAGATGACTCGGCGGGTACAGGATGCGGACGCCACTTTCAAAGGAGAGGCGGCGCACGGCGGCGTCCAAGTTCTTCACCGCGATCCAGTGCCGGACGGACGTGTCCTTCTGCGCCGCTTCGACCAACGATTGCAGTTCGGCGGAGTCCAGAGGTTCCTCACGGAGCCGGATATCGCCGATCGGGGGCGTGGGGAGCACGGGAGTGGAGATGCTCCGGTGCCTGAAGACCGGTTCTTCGGACTTCTGGAGCCAAGAGGGGATTGTCTTCTCCTTCGATGCGGGGAGGGATCCGAAGAGCAGGCGGTAGCCGGCTGGCGCACGCACCATGATGTCCTGCGCTTCTTTGAGTTGCTTGGGCGGGAGTTCGAGGAGCCGCTCCCACACGCGGCCGAGGAGTTCCAACGTGGCGCGCACGTCGCCGAGCGCGCGGTGCTGCGGTTCGTGGTTTAGCTTGAGCACGGTGCTCAGGTACCCGAGCGAGTAACTCTCCAACTCCGGGAATACGAGCGACGCGAGCATGGAGGTATCCACCCACGGCCGTTCCGACAAATCCAACCCTTCCCCCTTCAGCATCCCCAAATCGTAGGGCGTGTTCTGGCCGACGATGATGGCGTCATCGGGGATGTGCGACTGGATTTCGTCGCGCTTCTCCTCGAACGTCGGTTGCCCGCGCAGGTCGTCCATGCGGATCCGCGTGATCACCTCCACTACGGGCGGAATCTCGTCCGTGGAGAAGAGCTGTTCGTACGTATCCGTCACTTCCCCGCCCTGCACCGTCACCGCGGCGTACTCGATCACGTGGTGCGTGCGCGGCACAAAACCGGTCGTTTCGGTATCGAGGACCACCAGTGGCAGAGGCGGGAGTTCCACGAGTCCATCCTAGCGTCCCCGCTTGCGGTTTCCCAATGTAGATTATATAGTGTCGTGCTATTTGCCGTTTTTCGACCATTTCTCGTTTCTCGTTTTTCGATTATGGGATTCAGGATCTTCGAAGAAATTGAGGCATGGCAAGAGGCACGGAAACTTCTTAGGATGATCCGTGTATTTTGTCGGAGAGCGCAGACGAAGAAAGATTGGTGGTGGGTTGATCAAATAAGCTCGGCAACGGTTTCGATCATGGCCAATATAGCTGAAGGAAACGATGCTCAGACGAATCCCGAATTCATCCAATTTTTAGGCTATGCGAAAAGGTCAGCGGCAGAAGTACGATCGCATTTATACTATGGCTTGGATGAGGGATATGCGACCCAGACGGAATTTCATGAGGCTTCGGAACTCACCAGGAAAATTACCGCCCAAATCGCGCGGCTCATACAGTACCTTCGGAACAAGGACTCAACTCTCCCGCGCTTTACGTCGATTGTTTCATCGAAAAACGAAAAACGTTAGCCCGAAAAACGATCAAGTCGTCTCTTCCTTCTTCTTCCTCGTCTTCTTCACAGGGGTCTCCGCGGGCGCAGCTTCAGCCGGCGCTTCCCCGGACTCAGGCGCGGCGACGGTCGCCTCTGCATCTGCAGGCGCGGGAGCAGTCTCTTCCGCTGCCGCTTGATCTGCGGGGATTTCGGCAGGCCCTGAACCACTCGCGGCGTCTGCTTCGGGAGCCATCGAGAGGCTCGGGTCCGAGGCAGGCACCGGTTCACCCCTCAACTCGGCGAGCTTGGCCTTAAAGGCCGGCAGTTCCTCGTAGTTGTACATGTCCAGCTCGTAGCTGGAGAGTTCCGTTGCGAGACGAATGTTCTGTCCCTTCTTGCCGATAGCCATGGGGCGCTGCGCCTCCTCCACGAACACCGCCGCGCGCTTCTTGATGCGGCGGCCCTGGTCATCCACGCGCTCCTCCCCGTTCACGATGATCACGGCGGAGATGGCGGCGGGTTGGAGCGCCAGGGAGATCAGTTTGATGGGGTCGGTGGACCACTCGATCATGTCCACGCGCTCGCCGTTGATCTCCTCCATCACGGCCTGGATACGCACGCCCTTCTGGCCGACGCACGCGCCGATGGGGTCGATGCGCGGGTCGTTGCTCGCTACGGCTACCTTGCTGCGGAAGCCCGGGTCGCGCGCGATGGCCTTCACTTCCACGTCGCCGTTGCGCACTTCGGGGATCTCCAATTCCAGGAGCTTCTTCACCAGCTTGCTGTGCGTGCGCGAGATGCGCAGCTGCGGGCCCTTGCCCGTCATCTCCACTGTTTCCAAGTACACGCGGAGCCGCTTGCCGGTGTAGTAGTGCTCGCCGGGGATTTGCTCCCGCCAGGGAAGGCTCACCGTCATGCCTTCAATTTCCAGCGTCACCCAGTTGGGGTCCACTTTCGTCACCGTCGCCGTGAGCAGCTCATCCTCGCGGTCCTTGAACATCTGGTACAAGCTCATCTTCTCCGCTTCCTGCAGCTTCTGGAGGATCACCTGCTTGGCGGCTTGCGTGGCGATGCGTCCGTACTCGAGTGGCGTGACGTCAATGGTGATCTCGTCTCCCGGCTCGGCATCCGGCTTCACCTTCCGGGCGTCCTTGATGGAGATTTCGATGTTCTCGTTCTCCACGTCCTCTACCACTTCCTTCACGAGGAGGATGGTGGGCATATCACGGCCTTCCTGCAGATCCACGCGCACCTCCATCTCCTTGTTCCCGTAGTCCTTCTTATACGCGGTCGCGATGGCCTGTTTGACCGCCTCGATCACCTGGTCGGGCGAGACGTTCTTCTCGGAACAGATTTGATTGATGGCGGCGAGGAATGAAGCTCTCATAACAGGGGTGGGAAAGGGGCTGTGCCACGTGGCAAGCTTACGTCGTTGAAAAAAGGACCATTCCGGATTACCGGGATAGTCTCAGATTCAACTCGATGCTCCTTGCATTTTACTCTGTTTTATTGGGAAAGCAAGGAAATTCACGATTGGGGTTTCGATTCAAGGGCTTGCCGTAGCCTCTCTTGAAGTTCCTTCATCCGCTTAACAATGATCTCGCCTGCCTGACTCACCTCAGTATCTGCTTCCCCTTCCGCAAGGAAGTGTCGCGCATCTTCCATATCCGGGAACACGTCCTGTAGCCTGAGTTTTTGCTCGTCAGCTTTGTGTAGCAGGCAATCCAAAGCCTGCTGTTGCTCTTGAATATCGGCGGTTACCCTGCGCGTTTCTCCTGAAAAACAGTGGAGAATCGAAGCATACATCTGTCCCATGAGTGAAGAGGGAAAAGGAGCGGAGAATACTACGTTCTTCGTGTGAGTCAACGTGATTGCACTATGTTTCACCCATGTAGAATAACCCGCATGACGACCCCTGAGAACGGCGTGTGGCATATCAGGAACGGGAATGGCGAGGTGACATCCATCCGCACGCCCCCGGAATCCCTGGTGAGAACCTTGCCCCGAACGCTGAGGGAAAGGGAAGAAGAACAAGCGGCTGCAGAGGGGCTGCTCGGGAGGGCGATGCAGAGAATACGGGAAGAATATCGCCGGTGTTCGGGCTCAGGGATGTGAAGCTGCCATTCCCTTCATCAATGCCTTTGCGTGTGTTCCCTTCATCGTCGGGAGCAGCGAGAGCATGCGGTAGGCCATCCGTTTCATCCCCTTGGGCGTGAGGGTGAGGGCAGGGTTCAGCCCTTCAACAATCACTGCGGACTTCCCAAGGGTTTCCATCCTCTTGAGCGAATCCTCCAGCGTCATGTGGTGGTGATGGAAGGCCCTCGCGTCCGGTTCGTAATAGAGGGGGATGCCCCCCTTTGCCAGCCGCCATCCCCATTCCACGTCCTCCCACCCGTAGAGCGACACATCTTCGCGGAAGGGGAATCTCAAAGCCACCTCGCGCGGGAGGCTGATGTGGCTCGTGTAGGTGAAGCGGTGCTGGATCTCCTTTGGTATATACGAATGTATATACGGTTGAAGGAAGCGGTAACCGAATTGCCAGCCGGTCCGGTCAAGCCAGTGCATCACGGGGGTTATCTCAAGAGTGGGATCCCACTCCGTATAACCGAGCACAGCTCTTGGAGAATTGAAAATGGGAAATTGAAAATTGGAAATTTCGCCACTACCTTTCGTTTCAGAATTGCTTCCATAATTTTCCATTTTCCATTTTCCATTTTCCATTCGCTTATGTGTACGAAGATGAATTTCACAAACATCCGGTTCGAAGAAGATGTCGTCTTGCCCGAACAGCACGATGTCGCCGGTCGCCCGTTCCACGCCGCGGTTGCGCGCCACGCCTTGCTGGGACTTGGGGATTTCGAAGTATTGGGTATTGGGTATTGGGTATTGAGGATGACGATAGAAGAGAGCCGCCGTCGCATCGTCGTGGCCGTCACTCACGACGATCACTTCGATCTGGTCTTTGATCGTCTGCGCGGCGATCCTCTTCAAGCATTCGCGGAGAGTGTCCGCGCGCTTGTGGGTGGGGATGACGATGGAGAGAGAGACGTGAGTCACTGCCCTATCATAGCCGATTCGGAGAAGCGGTCAGTGGCCAGCTATCAGCGGCCAGTATCGCTTCAGATAGCTGAAAGCTGAAGGCTGGCAGCCCCCTACGATTCTCCCGTCACTTCCACTATCATGGGTGAAGATGAAAACGTTCTTCCTCGACCTCGCCTCCCATGCCGGCGTCCTCGCCTGCGTCGATGGCAAAGCCGTTGTCGCGCTGAAGGAAGCGGACCACCGCATGAGCGATGCGGAATTGCTGCCGTTCTTCGAGGCGCTGCTCGCGGAGGCCAAGTGGACCAAAGAAAGCATTGAGCGGATCGCGTGCGTCACGGGGCCGGGGGGATTCACGAGTTTGCGGGTTGCCGCGGCATTCACGAACGCGCTGTCGTTCGCCCTCTACGTCCCCGCGACGGGCATCCACCTGAGCGACCTCAAGAGGATGCAGTGCCCGCAGAAAAATTTTCTCTGGCTCCACTCCACCAAGAAGCACGAACTGTTCTCCCGTGGGTTTGGCACGTACGCGCGGGACTATCCGGAGTCGGCTCATGCGCGCCTTGAGGATTTTGTGAAAACCCTGCCGGAGGGCGTGCCCTGGATCGGGGAATTGATTCCGGAGCACGAGGAAGCGATCCGCGCCAAGGGCGCCGTCCAAGTCCCGTTGCAGGGCCTCTCTTCGGTCCTCCCCGCGTTCCTTTCCGACCAGAAGTACGAGAAGAGAACCATTGAGCCGTGGTATGGGAGGAAGTGGTAGCCCGGCTTCGCGGTCTCATCGTCACTCATTGTCCGGAAGCGCTTCCTTTCCCAGAGCATCGAGACCGCTACGCCGCGGTTTCTGAAGTCAGATTGTCCAGCCGGATGCATCGCGGCGTAGCAGACCGTGGTGCGGAATGAATTCCGCCATT
>CAZCWV010000056.1:0-4332 GCA_964502425.1 uncultured Candidatus Peribacteria bacterium
CGAAAGAGGTACGCTTTCTGCTGTTTCTTCCCTCGTTCTCCATGAAAAAGAAGTTCACCAAGCTCTCGCCCGACCTCAAGAAGCTCATCGTCCCCGAAACTCCCGGCATCACGGGGAACCACGCCATCTCCGCAGACGTCAAAGGGAGCCGAAAGCCGGTCTCGACGTTCGCCGAGAGGACGCTCCGCCACACCAATGGGGGCGCCACGCTGCAGGCAGCCCTCTGGCTCAAGCAACACCTGGAGAACGGCGGAAAGCTCGTTGTGACCCTCGCCGGCGCGCTCAGCTCCTTCCAGATCGGCATCACCCTGGCCGAATTGATCCGGAAAGGCAAAGTCCACCTGGTCTCGGCGACCGCCGCCAATCACGAGGAAGCCTACTACCGGTACGTCGCCCACTCCCACTACGCGTACATCCCCCGCTACACCGAACTCACGCCCGAACAGGAAGCCGAGCTCCGCGACGCCGGCCTCCGCCGCATTACGGATACGTTCCTCCCGGAAGACGAGAGCGTGCGCATCATGGAACCCCACCTGCTCAAGATGTGGAAGAAAGCGGAGAAGAAGGAGGAACGCTCCTTCCCCCACGAGTACTTCCGCCGCCTCTTCGCCGAAAACCTCATCAAGCCGGACCCCAAGGCTAACCCCAGCGACTGCTGGACGTACGCCGCGTACGAAAAGGACATCCCCATCGTCATCCCCGGCTTTGAGGATTCCACGATGGGCAATATCTTCGCCAGCTACACGTACGACGGCAAGTACCGCAAGGACAAGGGGCCGGTGATCTCACCGGATGTGATGAAGAGCGGCCTCGAGTACTTCACGTCCCTCTACGACTGGTACATGGAAACGGCCAAGGACGCCCCCGTTGCCTTCCTCCAACTCGGCGGCGGCATCGCGGCGGACTTCGTGATCTGCGCCGTCCCCTCCCTCAAGCACGACCTGCATGTCCCCAAGGTCCGCGACTGGGCCGGCTTCATCGAGATCGGCTCCTCCCCCATGTCGTACGGCTCCTACTCCGGCGCCGGCGGCAAGGAGAAGATCACGTGGGACAAGCTCTCCACCAAGAGCTACTACCAGATTATCCAGAGCGACGTCACGGTCGCTTTCCCGTGGATCGCCGCCGTGCTGCTGGATTTGTGAAGACAGAAAGTGATGGCAATGGTAACGTCCCCGAGAGTAATTGGTCCATTTCTCGCTCTAGGGTAGGGGGGGGTTGGCGCGCCGCGGGGGGTGAAGGGGAAGGCCCCGTCCCGCACCTTTCCGACGGAAAGCGAGTGGAAGGAATGGATCTCCACAAGGATTTCCCATACCCAAAAGGAAAGGTGCAGGACGTTACCGACGAGTCGGTTCCGAAACCCTGCAGGAACCGACGAGGAGGTACGGGGCCGGGCGGAGGGGAGTCGGCGTGCCGGCGTTTGGCTCCACCTTTTCGCCGGAAAAGGTGGAAAAGAATCCATCCGGAAACAGAGCCCCCATTCCGAAATGAAGGGGGTGGGGGCTACACCGCCCCCGTAGCCTCCGCTTCTTTGACCACTGGCGTGCCGGCAGTTTCCTTGGCCTCCCCGTTCCCCTTCCCGTTCCCATTCCCGTTCTTCGCGTTCTTCTTCTGATTCCCGCGCCAAATCTTGTCGATGTTCACGCGGTAGATGTTGTTGTAGCGCTCCAGCTCGTTGGGCCCGGCCAGTTTGAGCACGTCCAGCTCCGGCGCAAACATGTCCGAGTACCGGTCGCGGCGGCGGATGATCTTCGTGGAACCGTCGGGGTAGATCATGATCACGGACGCACGCTTGATGGTGTTGAAATTGCTCGACAGCACCTGCGCGTAGGCGCCCACGTCCATCACTGCGAGCAAATCCCCCGACCGGAGCTTGGGCATCTCGATGCCCCGGGTAATCAGATCCCACGCGTCACAGGTGTTGCCCGCGATAGTGACGGTGTGGATGCGCCGGGAATTCATCAGGGAGGCAGGCAGCACGTCGTAGCGCACCCCGTCCTGGACCAGGGCATCCGGGACGAAGTTGTAGGTGGAGCCGTCTGCGATGACCATCCGCTTGTTGAGCCCCAGGCGCTTCTTGCTGATCACTTTCATAAGCCCGATACCCGCATTGAGGACGATGCCCTTCCCCGGCTCGAAGATGAGACGGAACGGCTGGACGTTATTGCGGCGGAGCAGCCGCTCGAAGTAGCGCGGAAAATCCCGCATCGCCTCGATGGGGAACGCGTCCTCATCGCCGATGGCCGCCGGAAATCCCCCACCCAAAGACAGCGTCTTGATGCGGATGCCATCGTCCTGATACCGCTTGATGAGTTTCACGAAGGCACGCGCGGCCGCCTTGAACACGCGCGGATTGTGAACGTAGCCGCCCATGAAGTGGAAACCCTGAAAGTCCACGAAGGGACTTTTGCGCGCCAGCTCCACCGCGCGGTCGATGTACCCAATGGGGATGCCGTACTTGTTGTTGCGCGTGGAAAACTGCCCAATGACCAGCATGGGATTGACGCGAATGACGGTGTCGATGTGCTTCTTGAGCTTCTTGGCCGTGCGCGCGATCTGCTCGATATCCTCGATGGAATCCGCGGTGATGGATTGCACGCCGATCTTGGCCGCGAAGTGCAGATCCTGCTCGGTCTTGTAGAGGTTGGTGAACGTGAGCTGCTTGGGTTTGAAGTCCGCGAGCAGACCGAGGATGAGCTCGCCCACGCTGGCGCAGTCGAGATCGAATCCCTCCTCCCGCACCACGCGCAAAATCTCCAGATTGCTGTTGCACTTCACCGCGTACTGCAAGCTGATGGCGGGCCCGAACACGCTCTTGAATCGTCGCGCCCTACGACGAATTTCACTCTCCACCATCACGTAGAGCGGCGTGCCGAATTTTTCGATGATGCGGTCCACGGGCACGCCCTCGACCATCAACATGCCCCGCTCGTCCTGCGAGAGAAAGTTCTTCCAGCGATCACGCATGTAGCGATGCGAAATCTGCTTCTTGCGGCTGGTTCGCATCGCGGTTCTATCGAGGGCTGTAGGATCGGAGGAATGCTCCATTGCGTGGGGATAACGCAGGGAAAAGCGTTGTACAAGCGGCGATTATAGGGAGCGATCCCCTCTTGTCAACAAGTTTTTCTGATCGGGCAGCGTGAAACTGAGGATGCCGCTCGCCCTGAACCGGAGCTTTGCGACTGACTCAGGGCAAGCCGCTACTTGGCCTCAGCGAGTCTTCGCCCGACTTCTTCCCAATTCGCAACATTCCACCCGACTTCGCCCTCCGCTTCGTTTACCCCGAGTGCCATCGAGAGGCTCCGGGCTTCGCCGGGCAAGCCACTACTTCACCTCCGCTAACCGTCTTGCCACTTCCTCCCAATTCACCACGTTCCAGAAAGCTTTCACGTACTCGGCCCGGCGGTTCTGGTACTTGAGGTAGTAGGCATGCTCCCACACGTCTATGGCAAGGAGGGGAATCTTGCCGGCAGAAATAGGGGAATCTTGGTTTGAAGTTTGTACTATTTCGAGCTGTCCGCTGTCCGCTGACCGCTGTCCGCTGAGCACGAGCCACGCCCAGCCGGAGCCGAATTGCCCCGCGGCAGCGGCCTCAAACTTCTCACGGAATGCATCGAAACCGCCGAAGGTTCCATCCAGGGCTTTTTGGACGTCCGCGGAAGGCTGCCGCGCCTTGCCGCCCATGAACGTCCAGAAGAGGGAGTGGTTGTAGAAACCGCCACCGTGGTTGCGGACGGCCGTTCGCTTGTCCTGCGGAATGGCATCGAGGTTTTTAAGGACATCGTCGATGGGCTTCTCGGCCCACTCTGTGCCGGCAAGGGCTTTGTTGGCGTTGTCGCAGTACGCCTGGTGGTGCTTGGAGTAATGGATCTCCATGGTCTTGGCATCGATGTGCGGCTCGAGCGCGTCGTAGGAATAGGGTAGAGCGGGGAGGGCGTAAGGCATATTTTCGTTGGGGTAGTAATGGCTCATTATAAGAGTATCCGCGCTGGATGCAATTCTGTTCACTCGTTATTTCGTTATTTCGGATGGGAGTATTGATCGCCATGACCACTTGCACAAAATAACCAAATAACGAAAGAACGGTTATACTTCGTCCATGGAGCTCCGTCCCCTCACATCGGCCGAGGACTTCGCCACGTACGACCGCTGGGTCAAAGGACACCCGCAGGGAACCCTCTGGCAATCCCTGGAGTGGAAGACGTTCCAGGAAGCGCTGGGGCGGCGCGTGAAGGTCTACGCGGGATTGGAGGGCGGTCGGATTGTGGGCTCGGCGCTCGTCGTGATCGACCGGACGGCGTTTGGCCTCTCCACGTGGGACATCCCTCGCGGCCC
>CAZCWV010000056.1:4432-7875 GCA_964502425.1 uncultured Candidatus Peribacteria bacterium
TCGTGATCGACCGGACGGCGTTTGGCCTCTCCACGTGGGACATCCCTCGCGGCCCCCTCGGGAATGAAGAAATGCAAAATGCAAAATTTGAAATGATCAATGCCATTATCTTGGACGCAAAGATGAGCGGCTGTCTGTGTCTGTACCTCTCTCCATCGTCATCATTTCCCATTTCCCATTTTACATTTCCCATTCGCGCCTCAGCGCGTCACGAGCAGCCGGAAGCCACCCGCGTCGTTGACCTCACCCTGCCCGAGGACCAACTCCTCGCCCAGATGAAGCCCAAAGGCCGCTATAACATCTCCGTGGCGCGCAAGAATGGCGTGCGCGTGGAGGAATCCAAGGATGTCGATGCCTTCGTGCATCTCATCCGACAGACAGCCGGCCGGGACGGCTTCACAGCTCTCCCGGATGCCACCTATCGGGCATTCTCGGAGCAATTGCCGGGCAGTTTCCTGCTTCTCGCCTCCATGCCGGCCTCCGGGCGGCCCGTGGCGGGGCTCATGGGCGTCGTCTGGAACGGCAGGAGCGTCTACTACTACGGCGCCTCGGACTACGCCTACCGGCCCGCCATGGCCCCCTATCTGCTCCAGTGGGAAGCGATGCAACGCTGTAAGGCCAAAGGCTGCGCATCGTACGACCTCCTAGGCATCGCCCCGCCGGGGACGGACTCTCGCCATCCCTGGGCGGGAATTTCGGGCTTTAAGGAAAAGTTCGGCGGAACCGTGGTGACGTATCCCGAGGAACAGCAGATCGTGCTCCGGCCTCTGGCCCAGAGGTTATTGAAGATGAAACGCAGGTTGGTGGGGTAAGGAAGGATTGTTGTTGGTTTGTTGTTTTGTCTCTCCTCCCTCTCTCCCCCCTCTCCCCCGGAGGGGGAGAGGCGTTATCCCATACGCAAGTATGTCCAACGATGATGAGCAGAGTCTTGGACGAGGCGAAGGACGTAATTATGGAAGACAAAAACACAAACATCCCCCTCCCCCCTCGGGGGAGGGGTAAGGGGAGAGGGAAACAAAAGGAGGAGTTGGGAGGAGAGGAAATACAAAAAAGCCCCCCGCTTTCGCGAGGGGCCTTTTCTGCCTTGTCATGGCGAGCTTGTCGAGCCACGAGGCCAGAGAATGTCCGTCTTCTCCTTAGTTCGTGTAGCTCGTGGAGTTGACGGCGGTCTCTGGGTACTCGACCCATGTGAAGGGCTTGCTCGTGCTGGCATTGTCGTCCTGATCCTCCCAGAGGAAGTGGCTCGTGTTGTACGCGAATGTCGTCTTGGCGATATCCGCGAAATCCTGGAGTGATACGAGGACGGTAGACGTGTTCCCAGCGGTGATTTCCGTGAGGGAAACGTTGCCGCGGAGAACGAATGTGGCGTCGGAACCCTGGGCAATCTGGAGGTCCAGGCTGCTGGTGCTCGCGCGGAAGTCACAGGAGACGAGGAAGGAACCTGAGTTGCCTCCGGCCGTGCCGATGACAACACCATCCGACGCTTGAAGCGCCTGGCAGGTCTTCGTGACTGTCTCTGCCCCCTTGCGGTAGAGCAGCATGCCCGAAGCGATTTGGACGTTGGTAGCGGTGACGTTGAAGATCACACCGGAGAGGGTGACCTTGTTGTACCCGTCCTTGGAGTTCGTGTTCGCCGCAGCGGCGATCTTGAACTGGCCAAGGTCCCTCCAACCGGCCGTCAGGGACGTGCCGTTCGCATCGGGGTTGGCGTTGGTGATGGAAGTGATCTTGCTCAACACCGCCATGTGCGTGTTGCTCGCGATGAGCGCATTGGACGCACCGACGGCCGTAGAGGCGCCGATCACCACCTCACCATCATCGCCCGTGTCGTTCCCGTTGAGGTTGTTGCTGGAATCCACGCCGCGCGCGCGCACCGAACCGGTGCCCGTGGCGTCGTTGTTCACGTCATCCGAATCCATGAAGAGGGCGATGAGCTGCTTGGAAACCGCACCCTCTGCATCACTCTTGAGGGCAGGCTTCACGAGCACTTTCACTTCGCTGTTCTTCGGCACAACGAGCTGCTGGCTCTGCATGCTGGCGCAGAACGATGTGATGGATGTGGAGGCGTTGCTCGGGTTGAAGGTCGGAACGTCGTCGCTGCCGCAGCCGTTGGTCGTGGCGTAGGCAAACGGCGTCGTGGCGCCTTCCTTGTAGAGCTCGAGACGGCTCACGTTGGTTGCCGTGCTTCCCGAGGACGTGAGTTGCAGGTCCGTCACGTCGATGGGCTCGTTCTCCGCGCGGAGGTTCAAGCGGAGGACCGTGTCGCCCAGCGCACCGGCGAGGAGCTGGTGGTTACGGACCGGTGTCGTGTCCTTGGTCACGTAGAGCGTCCCCTGGTTGGCCAGGGAGTAGAGCGTGGACACGGCCGTCGTGACGTTAATGTCGCAGGAACTCGTGCATGTACCGTCCGTCTTGATGCCCGAGAGGCTGGAGCCGCGGTCTACGGTCACGGCCTCGATGTAGGTGATCGACGAGCCGGTTGCGAAGCGCAACTGGAGGTTCGACGGCGAAACGAGGGAGCCTGCAATGTCGCTGTGGACCTCGAAGAGCACCGTCTGCTCCTTGCCGACGACATACCCGCTGTTGGTGATGGTGTCGAAGGACACCGTCCAACCTGCAGAGTCTGTCCCGGAAGCAGCCTTGTTCTTGTCGACGATCGTGTCGACCACGCTGTCGCCATCGGAGTCCACCCACAGGGCGTAGTTCGTCCCGTTCTTGGCGGTGCTGCCGAGGGTGCCGCCCATGGCCTCGAAGATGAGCTTGGTGAGGAGGATGTTCTTGGCCTCACCGGCGCGCGCCTCAAAGCGCAGCAAGCGGACGTTCTTGGCGTTCTTCACCGCGGTCTCTGTTGCGGTAAGAGCCTTGACGCTGACCATGAGGGACGCGTCAGAAATTCGGTGCGCGGCTCCTGAGATGCTCCCGCGAGGGCGCACGTCATGGACCTTGTCGCCCGTGGAGAGACCTTCGATCTCCATGTTCCACGTCGTCGTGGTCGTGTTGGCGGTGAGCGCGCCGAAGTCACAGCCCGCCGTGTTGGCGCCGGAGCTGAGGTGCGTGGGCTCGCCGCAGATGTGGATCTTGAACTGGTCGCCGTTCAGCGGGTGCTGGCCGGAGCCGTTATCGATGAAGTCGACCTTGAACTGCCATGTCTCCTTGCCGTTCACGGTGAAATCATCGAAGCGGTAGATCTGGAACGTACCGACGGTGGCGCCGGCATTGACTCCGTACTCGGACGCGCCCGTGAGGGATACGCCTTCGATGGAGGTGCCCGTCGCCGCATTGCGCATCGTGACGTTCTCGAGGACTTCCGTGACGTTGTCGTACGATGTGCTGCTGCGGCCCGTGATAAGCGTGGCACCAGTGACGGTGTTGGCCTGGACAGCAACGTAGAGCTTCTTGATGTTCACCGTCTCTCCGCCGGACGTGAAGATCACGTTGGCGAG
>CAZCWV010000057.1:0-7428 GCA_964502425.1 uncultured Candidatus Peribacteria bacterium
GCTGGACGCAGTGGCTATTCCTCCAAATGTACGAGCACGGACTCGCGTACAAGAAGGAGGCGCTCGTGAACTGGTGCCCCAAGGACCAGACGGTATTGGCGAATGAGCAAGTCAAGGAAGGCCAGTGTGAGCGGTGCGGGACGGAAGTGGTGCAGAAGCCGCTTGCCCAGTGGTTTTGGAGGATCACGCAGTTTGCGGACCGGTTACTGGATGGTTTGGAAAAACTGGAGTGGCCGGAGAAAACCAAGTTGATGCAGAAGAATTGGATCGGGCGGAAGGAGGGGATCGATCTTCGATACGAGGTTGCCCAAACGAAACGTGGTGTCGTGGGGCCAATGAATTGGCCCGCTGATTGCACCGCGTTAGCCGGCGGTTTAAACCGCCGGCTAACGGATGAGTGGAAGGGGCGAATTCATTCGTCCCGTACATGTCATATCGTCCTTTCGCCCCATGAGCGGTCGCGGGCTTTCGAGCATGCGGATTGGGCGAAGCATATCCTTCAGATCTTGCAGGAGGTCGCGGAGCGCCATGACATTCTTCTCCATGAAGCATGTGCAATGCCTGACCATGTACATCTCTTGGTCGGCTTTGAAGAAGGGAGGCATCTCGAGAAGGACGTCATGAAGAAGCTGAAAGGCGCAAGCGCAAGGTCATTCCTGAAGAGGTTTAACGGGCAGGAGGCGCATCTCTGGGGAGAGGGAAAGCATTTCGAGGAGGTGACATCCTCGGAGCAGTTTTATACGACTCTTCAGTACATACAGAACAATCCCATCAAGGGAGGTTTGGAACCAGAAGGACGCGTTCTCTCGCTTCTCCCCCTTACTCTCACTACCTTCACAACAAGGCCGGATACAAACTTCGGTGCCACGTTCCTCGTGCTTGCGCCCGAGCATCCATTTGTGAAGAAAGTCATGGAGGGAGAGATCATCCCGGAGGACGGTTCTTGTGTGGCAGGGGTCAAGAAGTATTTTGAGTATGCGATGTCCAAGACGGAACTTGAACGCCAGGAAGAAGGAAGGAAAAAGACGGGGGCGTTCACAGGGTTCTATGCCGTTAATCCTCTGACCGATCGGCAAATGCCAATCTGGGTGTCCGATTTTGTCCTTGGAGGGTTTGGGACGGGTGCCGTCGTTGGTGTTCCCGGTCACGACAAACGCGATTTCGAGTTCGCGAAGGAATTCGGTCTCGATGTCGTCCGCGTCGTCGTCGCAAATGATGGCGACACGTCCACCATTGAACGCATCGAACAAGTGCAGGAAGATGAGGGGACGATGGTTCATTCGGGTTTTCTCGACGGGCTTCCGATTATGGAGGCGAAAGAGAACATCATGGATTTCATCGTCGGCAAAGGGTGGGGCGAGCGCGTGACGACATATCGCCTCCGCGACTGGCTCGTCAGCCGGCAGCGGTACTGGGGCGCGCCCATCCCCATCGTGTACGACCCTCAGGGAAAACCGCATCCCGTACCCGAAAAACACTTGCCCTGGCTGCTTCCCACGGACGTGGAGTTTAAGCCTACGGGCAAGAGCCCGCTCACGGAGAGCAAGGAGTTCATCGAGCGCACGGAGAAGCTCTTCGGCAAGGGCTGGAGGCCGGAGTTCGACACCATGGATACCTTCGTCTGCTCCAGCTTTTACTACTTGAGGTTTTTAATGGAAGGGGATCGGAAGAAGTTCGTGGATAGGAAATTGGAGGAGAAGTGGATGCCCGTCTCCATGTACATCGGGGGGCCGGAGCACGCCACCATGCACCTCATCTATGCCCGCTTCGTGATGATGGCGCTCAAGGATTTTGGCGTCGTGTCTCACGAAGAGCCGTTCCAGCGCCTCGTGCACCAGGGGCTGATCACCAACCAGGGCGCCAAGATGAGCAAGAGCAAGGGGAACGCGGTGAGCCCCGACCAGTTTGTGGATCGCCACGGCGCGGATGTCTTCCGCATGTACCTGATGTTCATGGGGCCGTTCACGGACGGGGGCGATTGGAGCGACACCGGCATCAAGGGCATTGACCGGTTTGTGCAGCGCGCGTGGACGATGTTGACGGAGCAGTCGGGAGCCGATGTCACGGAGAGCGCCGCGTTCCAATCGCTCATCCACAAGACCATCAAGCGCGTGACGGATTCCGTCTCCACGTTCCGCTTCAACACCGCCATTGCCGCGCTCATGGAGTTCCTCAATGCCGCGGAGGAAGCGAAGCAGATTTCCACGGACACCGCCCTCATTTTCACGCGGCTCATTGCGCCTCTGGCGCCCCACCTGGCGGAGGAATTGTGGGCGACGCTCGGCCAGAAGGGATTCGTGATCGATCAGGACTGGCCGCAGTACGACGCCGCGCAACTTGCCTCCGATACCATGACGATCGTCGTCCAGGTGAATGGAAAGCTGCGCGGGACCATCGAGGTCCCCAGCGACGCTGCGGAGCCCGACATCCTCGCCAAAGCCAAGGAGGAGGAGAACGTGAAGAAGTTCCTCACCGGCCCCGTGAAGAAACAAGTGTACGTGAAGGGGCGGTTGGTGAGCCTCGTGGTGTGAGGGCGACCTTTTCGCAGGGGGAAGGGCAGAAATCCTGAGGATATTCCTCTTCCTTGCGTTTGGCAGTTGGAGGAGTAGCGTACGCCTCCTATGCAAGAAGCCCCCGCCACTGAAGAGGTACTGCCGCTGTTGGCAAAAGACAGTTTTGAAGGAGTTATCGCGGATGTGTTTGGCGTCGACGTAGACACTATCAGTGAGGATACAGATCTTGTTGGAGATATTGGTGGGACACCGGAGGATTTCCTCACGTTGCAGTATGAGCTGCGTAAGCAGTTGGACACTGTCATTAACATTTCGGATTTGCAGGATGGAATGTTGCTCGGTGAGGATGCGGCGGGATGGATGAATGCATTCGATAACGGATTCTACCATCCGAGGAATGTACCGGCTGAGGTGCGACAGGCGTTGGATGAAGTACCTGATGGCAGTGCGATTGTACGGCCAGAGGAGGCGGCACAGTATGCGGGAACAAAGCCCCATACGGTTGGGAGGCTGAGACAGCTCCTGGGTTTATGAGAAGCAGCATTGGACAGTGTGCTTAGCCCTGTGAGACGTCTATCCCCAGAATCTGCAAGCGTTTGCAGATTTGTCTTTGGAGTTGGTGGAGGAGAATGAGACGGTAACGGACACCAAATTGCGTGGCAATGGAGAGTTGTTCGTACAATGAAAGAGTCACATCATTGTTCACGCGATCATGGTTCAGGCTTATGTCTGGATTTTCACGATCGCAACGATGGACACACATCTCCATGAGATCCCGTTCGTCCTCTCGGATTGAAGTGATAAGCGCTTGGATGCTGAGGAATGAGCATTTTTGTGCTTTGGAGAAGATAAGATCATGCAAGCGGATGATGGCATCTTCTATCCTCGAAAGCGTATCGAGGAGCATCAGTTTCACCTTTTCGGGCTGCTGTGACGACGTGCGTTTCTCAAGAGCCCGGGAGGCAGCAACCGACGCGCGTTCACGGAGAATGGGCAGGGTGGGTTCCATGTGCAAATTGGAAGGGGAGTATAGGGCAATGGTCGCAAGTTGGAAGGGAGTCGCGTATCCTGCGACGGATGTCCCACCCCTTCGACCGCTATGCGCCTTTTACCGATGTTGCCGCCCTCAAGGAGGCTTCGGAGCGGCCGCTGCGCAAATCCCAACGCGTGAACACGCTCAAGGGTTCCGTTGCGGAATTCCTGGAGTGGGCGGAAAAGAAAGGATGGAAGCTTGAGCCCGTCCCCTGGTGCCCGGAGGGGTTCTTCGTCGATCGTGAAAACCGTGAAACGGCATTGGGGAAGGATCTCCTCCACCTCCTCGGCCACACGTACATGCAGGAGGCGGCGAGCATGCTGCCGGTGGAATTGCTGGATGTGCAGCAGGGCCACGTCGTGCTGGACATGGCAGCGGCGCCGGGGAGCAAGACGACGCAGATCGCGTCCAAGATCGTTTCGCGGGATGCGCCTGCACGTGGAATCATCATCGCGAATGACGTGCAGGAGAAGCGGCTGTGGACGCTCAAGGCAGCCCTCCACCGCTGCGGCGTGGCGCACAACATCGTGACGAAGAAGGTGGGGCAGTGGTTCGGCAGGCAGATGACGGAACGGTTCGACCGTGTCCTTTGCGACGCGCCGTGCACGGCGCAGGGGACGGCGCGGAAGGACAGCGATGCGCTCCTCTATAGTTCCGAGGAGAACGCGGGGAAGATGGCGCGTCTTCAGAAGGAGATGCTCGAGGCGGCGGTCCATGCCGCCAAGGTGGGCGGCGTCATCGTTTACTCCACCTGCACCCTGACACCCGAGGAGAACGAGGGGGTCATCGCTCATATTTTGAACAAATTTAGTGATCAAGTAGAACCGCTAGAACAAGGGATAATTCGAAAATCAGGATTAGAATCAGCACTCGACGATTCCCATCGCGTTCAACGCCATATCGGCGTGGGGCCTTTTCCCGCGCTCCGCCTGTGGCCGCAGACGTTCGACACGGAGGGATTCTTTGCTGCCGTCCTCCGGAAGACCGCCCCCACACGCGCAGTGGAGCGCCTTCCCTCTTTTTGTTTCCAGGAGGACATCATCCCCAAGACACGACAGAAGGAACTCGTAGCTAGGCTGGAGGATTTCTACGGAACCTCCTTCATGCTACCCGGCGAGCGGCTCTTCCAGCGGGGTACGCAGCTCATCCTCTCCACGGAAGAGATCATGGAGTATCCGTTGCCGGTCCAGGACTATGCGCTCGGTATGCCGTTCGGGCGGCGTCTGGATGATGGTCGTGTCCGCATTGACCACGAGATCGCCTCCCTCCGGGGACATCTTGCCACGCGCAATGTGATCAATATTAATGAAGCGCTCTTGGATGTCTTGCTCGACGGCAAGGACGCCTCCTGCGATCCCCAGCTCCGGGGTGATATCCTCCTCCGCTACGGCGGCATGATCGTCGGCTTCGGGTTGGCCAAAGAAGGAAAGCTGCTCAATCGTCTGCCGCGGTGGATCATCCAGAAGTCCTGATCATCGTAAGACGTCCCCGGAACGTCCCTCTTCCACGCCTATCCTCTGCTATACTTCCATACCGTGACGTTCCCGCGCATCAAGCTCGCACTCGTACTCTTCCTCCTCGGGCTCATCGGGGCGGTGGCGGTGGTTCCCTACGCGTTCACGACGGTGGGGGTGGCGCAGATGCAGCTCTCGGTGCCGGTGGAGAACCTTATGACGTTGCAGGTGCTCCTGACGGTCGTGCTCCTGTTCGTGGCCATACCCTTTGGTATGGCTGCGTCGGGGAGGGTGGGCATCGGTGCTCCGTACGTGGCGCGCATCGTCGGCGCGGCGGTCCCCGCGCTATACGTCCGTACGTCTTCCGACGGGAGCCGGCGTGCCCCGGGCTTCGGTTCCTTCCTGTTGAGTGTCGTGCTCGCCTCCGCCGTGGGCGTCATTGCCGCGGGGCTCGTGGTGGCGACGGATGTGCTGCTCTTCCATACCGCCATCGGCGCCGCACTGGCGCGCGGCCTGATCGCGTCCCCGTTCGAGAGGCTCCTGGCCGTTCTCTACGGCGGGATCAATGAGGAACTCCTCATGCGTTTCTTCGGCCTCTCCGTGATTGCGTGGCTGTTCCACCGGGCGGAACGGCGGTCCGTACCGGGGCTCTCGCGCTTCGGCGCAACGATGGCCGTCCTCATTGCGGCGGCCCTCTTCAGCATCGGACACCTCCCTTTCGCTTCGGAGGTGACGATCCTTGATATTTCCTCCACGGCGCGTTCTCTCCTCCTCAACAGTATGTCGGGTGTGCTGTTCGGATGGCTCTACTGGCGGCGTGGCTTGGAGGCGGCCATGGTGGCGCACGGTATGGCGGATCTTATTTTGCTCGTCGGCTTGCCCTGGGCGGTAGAGCAAATGACCCCTGTGCTGCTCTAGTGCCATCTCCCGGTAAGTCAGGTGCATCATCGGTGTCCAACGGAGCAGCGATGTGGGAATCGCCGCTACGGTTGGCGATCGTATGTTGAGGATCCTTGCATGCAAATTGGATCCAGCGGCTACTGCTGCAGTAGCTGCGCGGTTGCCTTGGCGTACTCACGCTTGCGTTTGAAACGGAGGAACAGGAGCAGGATGGCGAAGAGCGCACCGAGGCCGAGTGCGATTGTTTGCGCGACGGTGAGTTGGGGGTTGATGAAGCCGAAGAGCAATTCCTCCTCAACCACCGTCGATGCGGCAGGGGGGAGGTCGGTGGGTTGAACGGGGAGGGGAAGGTCGAGAGGAGGGGCGAAGGCGCTTCCCGTTCCTTCCGCCGGTGTTGGTGCGGCAATGGGGGATCGTGGGCTGAGAGCCGGCGTGATGGTGGGGAGGATGTCCAGCAAAGCGCTTTCCGCAGTGGCATTGGCCGGCACGAATACCAGTAAATCACCGCTCCCGGGGTGGAGGAGCGCCGCATAGAGGGGTCCGCGGCCCGCTTTCCTTTCCGCTCCGCCTTCCTCCCTGGGCGGAAGGATTTCGGTGTAGTAGTACCGCGCGGCGTCAATGCCTGGCGCAAACCACAACGCCGTCGTACGCGAAACGGTGCAGGTGGAGGAGCAGGAAGGGATGCCGTGCGCTTGCACCAGTTCCAGGAGGGGCAAGCCGGCGCCCGTTGCCGTGGGGATGAACGTCGCCATGAGCACAACGATCCCTTTTCGGTCCTTGAGTGTGATCACTTCACGATCGCCTTCCTCCATTGCTTCCCGTTGGTAGGAGGATAGATGGGTGAAGGAGAAATCGTGGTTCCCGGAGACGTAGGTGCCGGGCGAACTCTGGGCAATGCAAACCGACCCGGTGAGGAGGAACGCAATGAGGGAGGCGGGGATGAAGATCCGTCCGTTCATGGTAGGCAATGGTACCGTGCGCGATAGTGCCAACGCAATGTATCCCCACCCGACTCCGGTTTGAGAAATCCTTGCTATTCCTCCGTACTATGACAATCAGGCACCTTCCGAGGCGGAGCTGTCTGAGTTTCCATCATGCCATGCATGTTGGTATATACTCCGATCCCCATGGATGTGACGCAGGACATCAAGGCGCGGCTCCCGATCGAGGAACTCGTCGGGCAGTACTGCCAGCTCCAGAAGAAGGGGAGGAACTTCGTGGCGCTCTGCCCGTTCCACAAGGATTCACGCCCGAGCCTCCTTGTCTCGCCCGACAAGGGCATTGCGTACTGCTTCGCCTGCCAGACAGGCGGGGACATCTTCAGCTTCTACCAGGCCATCGAGTCGGTGGACTTTCGGCAGGCGCTCAAGGACTTGGGGGAGAAGACGGGGGTGCGCGTGGAGGAGCGCCGTGAGCCCGGTGTGCAGAAGGACGAGAAGGATCGTATCCGGGAGGTGCTTATGGCCGCCCTTCAGTTCTACCGTGAGCAGTTGCGGACATCGGAGGCTGCGGGAGCGTATCTCGTCGC
>CAZCWV010000058.1:0-7163 GCA_964502425.1 uncultured Candidatus Peribacteria bacterium
TGGCGAGAATACGGGCCACCGAGGTCTTCCCCGTCCCGCGTGATCCGGAGAAGAGGTAGGCGTGGGTCAGTTGCGCCTGTTTGACGGCACTCTCCAATGTTGTGACAATATGCTCTTGTCCCACCACGTCGGCGAAGATCTGTGGCCGGTATTTTCTGTAGAGGGACATGAGGGAACCAGTATAGCGTGTTGCTTGGATCGGGGAAGTGATCAGTGGCCAGTGATGAGTGATCAGCGGTGAGCGGCCAGCGATCAGCGGTTCGCAGGTTCTTTTGTTGTCATGGAGCTGAAGTTCCGACATACTGTCTCCCTATGCACAAGTACATCGTCCTCACATCACTGACGCTTCTTCTCGCCGCCTGCGTGGACACCACGGGGATTGATCCCACGTCCAGCAAGACCCCCCGTGGCAACCCCAACGCCGCGGTGACGATCATGGAGTACAGCGACTTCGAGTGCCCCGCTTGCCGCGTGGCGCATGCCATCATCACCAAGCCGCTCCTGGAGAAGTATGGTGCGCAGGTGCGTTTCGAGCACAGGCAGTTCCCGCTCCCCAGCCATGCCTATTCCCTCCCGCTCGCGGAGGTCTCCGAATGCGCGGCCGACCAGGGGAAGTTCTGGGAATTCGCGGATATGGCGTACGAGAAGCAGCTGGCAATGGACCAGGAGGAGCCTCCCCGCCAGGTTAATCAGGCGGATATTGATGCGTGGAGCAGGGAATTGAATGTCGCCGATCAAGATTTATTCGACCGCTGCGTCGAGTCGCATATCAAGCGTAAGGCCATTATGGCGGAATTCGAAGAGGCGCGTGCCGCAGGAGCGCCGGGGACGCCAACGTACTTCGTCAACGGCGAGCAAATCGCCACCGATCTTGCATCGTTGGAGCTGGCGATAGACACGGCGCTGGCGAACGAGGCTCAGCGGCAGCTCTGAGGGGTCATCAAACTTTTCAGAAGAGCGAAACGAATCGGGTATTTTAGTATTATTGCAGCTGCGCGAACCCGTACAACCGGTCGAGCTTGGCGTCGTAGAGGACGACGGACCGCGTACCCTCCGTCTTGAGGACTTCCGCAAGCTGATACTCCTGTGCCCCGTAGGGTGATTCCAGACGGCCCACCTCGATGCTGCCCGCATCGGGGAACGTCCCTTCCCGCGGGTCGACCATCGTCGTCAGGTAGATCTTGAGCGCGGCTCCCGGGTAGGTGAAGAAGTGGGGGGAGAAGGAGAGCGTGTGGCCGCGGAGGAGGACGAGACCCTCGGTGGTTTCCAGGACCGTGACGAAGCTGCCCATTATTCCGTCCCGCTTTGCCACCCGCACCTCTTGGGATTTCTGCACCGCCATCCGCCGCACTTCGTCCAGCACTGCCATTTTCCGCGGATCCTTGGCCGCGTCTTCCCCGTAGAGCTGAACGTTGACCATGCGCTCCGTGAGCTCGTCCCAGTACTGCTCGGCGAAGAGGGGATTCTCCAGAAGCTTTTCCCAGCGGATGCTCGTCTTCTCTATGGGCGATCGGCCGCCGCAGGATGCGAGGAGGAGGGGAAGTAGGAGGAGAGGGAGGAGGTTTTTTCGCATAGAGCTCCGGAGAAGAAGACAGGGAAAGTATAGGTTCATACCATTGTTGTTTCAAGCTGCAAGTGCATAATCAGCTTCCTGTTTCTTTTCGCCGAGCAGCATTTTTGCCGTTTCCTGCAGGATCCCCCGGTTGTTCAGCTCCCGTATCACGCTCTTCAATTGGGGTTGGACGACTTTGACCAAGTACTCGGTTTTCCCGTAGGAAACGTTCTCATCGATTTCGCTCGTGTAGTACCAGAATCGGCGGTTCTGTTGCTCGCGGTCGCACGTTCGTGCCACGGTTTCCACGCTGTCGGTTTCGTTGAACTTCGCGAAGACCCACTGGGCTTCTCCCCGTTCCTTCTGCTCCCGGATGGCGGGCATTTGGCTGCCCGGGCCCGTAATGTCGTTGGCTTCGAACCCCCTGCCATGGCCCCACTTCACGCGCTCGGGTGTTTGCTCACGCGCTTCCTCCCGCTTCAGCCGCTGCGCGCGCGGATTCCACCACTGGTGTTCCTTGCACCAGACGAGGTTGTAATCCAGCTTCGTCTTGGTGAGAGCGGCGCCGAGGTTGCGCTTACAGCACGTCAGTTGGAGCGTACGGTGCTCAGGGACGGCATTGAGGAGGGTGTCGAAACGTCGTACGAGTTCCAGGTTGCTGGGCTTTTCCTTCTTCCCCGCAGCCCGAGTGGGACGATGGGTGCGCAGGAAGTTCTCCATGGACCGAAGCTTCTCATCGTCTTCCTTCGTCAGGTCCTTCATGTGCCTCCATTCTTCCCGGATCATTTCCTCCGCGCCTTCCCAATCCTTCGTGTCCAGTGCATGGCGGATTTCCAGTATGTTGTACCGTTCCTTCTCCAAGTCCGCGAAGCGGTGTTCCGCCTCCTGCACGTATGCTTCCCGTTGCTTGTATGTCCATTTGCCGAGGAAGAGCTTGTGGTGGACGAAGTGGAAGCTGCGGGGCGTTCCGACCGCGGCGCGCTTCTCCTCGATACGATCGTAACGCCTGCGGACTGACGTCCAGTTGCGGATGAGGACGGGGAGGCTGTTGGTGGCTTTCCCTCCGACGAACGCTCGGATCTCCTCTTCCTTTGCGTCGTTCTGGAAGATCCGCCGGAGCCATGTCCCCACCTTCTCGTCGGCCAGGGCGCCATTGTGGGCTGCCGTTTCCAATTGTTGCTTCGCCTGTACGTAGAGCGCCGCGGTCCCTGTCTCGCTGCCCGATTCCTTCTTCCCGCGTTGCGCGCGGAGGAAAGCGAGGGCTTTATACACAATGGCGCGGCGCTGCGGGAACTTCATCGAGCCGCTCCAAAAATCCGGTTTGTGGAATTCCTTGAGGTCTCCGATCTTCATCGCTGCCTCGGGCGTGATGCCGAGTTCCTTTTCCAGGTTCTTGATCTCCCCGGAATCCTTGGCAATTTGCTTCCAGTTCTTCTGCCATGTTGGGAGCGTCTTCTCGATGAACCGTTGCCTGTCGGGCCAGGAATACTGCTCATTCTTCAGTCGTCGCCGCCACTCCTGGGCACTTGCATGCCGGATCCAGTGCTTGGCTTCCGCGTCGTCGATGATACGGAGAGCCGCCGCACCAGCCTTCTGCGCCTGTCGGATGAAGCGCTGGGCGTGTTCACTGGCGAGCGATTGCACGGCTTCCGTCTTTTCCTCCTCGGTGTGGAGCCCCGGTCCATGCAACTGGTCTTCGCGCAGGGCTGCCATGTAGTCCTCCACGTCCCGCCGGGTCATAGCCGAGCGGGGATCCGCCACGCAGGCTTCCAGCTGGTCGCGGCAATGCGCGCGGATGGCGTTGCGGCGGGCGCTCTGGCCATTCTCCGCCGTCCCGTCCCCGGGTTCCCACTCGGAGGGGGAGTCGGCAAATGCCGTGCCGTGTGATGAGTGGAGCGTCTGCCGCATGCATCGTCATCGTATCACATGACGGGCCGTTTTCCCTCCAACAATCCCTGCATTTTGCATCGTCGTATGGTACGCTCCCCGTCTTCCCGTTCGATGCCATGATCCTCTCCGACAGAGACATCATCGCCGCCATCCAAGCCGGCCGCGTGAAGGTCACTTCCACGGATCCGGCCTATGTGCCCCACATCCACGCCTCGAGCATGGACTTCCGCCTCGGCAACGTCTTCAAGCTCTACGAGCACAGCAAATTCGCGATCCTCGACCCCAAAAAGCCGGAGACATTCCAGGGCAACACCCGGACGATCGAGGTGGTGCAGGGGGATTCGTTCATCGTGCAGCCGGGGGAATTCGTCCTCGGTGTTACGGAGGAGACACTCACCGTCCCTGACGACCTCGTGGCACGCGTGGAAGGCCGCAGTTCGCTCGGGCGGCTTGGCATCATCATCCACTCCACGGCGGGTTTCGTGGACCCCGGCTTCTCCGGCACGATCACGCTGGAGATCAGCAACCTGAACCGCCTCCCCGTGGCCCTCTATCCGGGTATGCGCGTGTGCCAGATCGCCTTTGAGCAGATGTCCAGCCCCGCCGCGGTGCCGTACTACCGGAAGCCGGGGAGCAAGTACCAGGGGCAGGTGCTGCCCGAGGAGAGCAGGCTGGCGATGGATGTGGAGTTCGCGGCTGGGAACCAGTGAATGGCTCCGAAACGGTTTCGATCGTGCGCGGGAGGTATGATATATTGTTGCCAACCCGGACGATTAGCTCAGCTGGTTAGAGCGTACGGTTCACATCCGTAAGGTCACTGGTTCAAGTCCAGTATCGTCCACCATCCTTCGCGCAGCGAAGGATGCCCAGCGTAGTCTCCTGGTGTTCGTTCGTCGTACATTCTCCCACCACGCTGCGGCTACGGATGGCAGGCCAACCAGGTGCGAAGGAGAGTAGTTCGTTTGGAGTGCAAAACCATCCAGTATCGTTCACTGCGTTTCTTTCCTACGTTGTCTGCATTTCCCTTCCCTTTTGCCGCGGGGAACGGTTCAATGGGCTTCTATGGCTCGTGCAGTGAAGAAGCAGCGTCGGCGTCCGCGTCGCGTCCCATCTCGCGGAAGGACCCCTGACATACAGGAGATTGTTCAAGCGCTGCGCGAGAGCGAGGATCGCCTCATCCGGACGCAGCGGATCGCGCATTTGGGCAGCTGGGAGCTGGACCTCAAGAAGGGCATGCTGACATGGTCGGACGAAGCCTATCGGATCTTTGGCATGCGACCGGGGACGTTTAAGCCTTCGTACAAAGCGTTCCTGCAGCACATACATCCGGAGGACCGCAAAGCCGTGGATACGGCGTACAAAAATTCCCTTCGGGAGGGGAAGGACAAGTACGCCATCGACCACCGGATCATCCGCAAGGGCACCGGCGAAATCCGCTGGGTCCAGGAGAAGTGCCGGCATGACCGTGGCGCGGGGGGCAAGGTGGTCCGTTCCTTCGGCATGATCCTTGACATCACGGAACGCAAGCGTGCGGAGCAGGAGATGGCGCGGCTCGCGACGTTCCCTCAGATGAATACCAACCCGATCGTCGAGGTGGACGACACCGGTCGGATCCTCTACATCAACCCCGCGGCGCGGCGGTTGTTCCCCACCATGCGCAGGCGGCGGTTCCGGCATCCGTGGCTTGCCAATGTGGCCGCGTTCGCACGGGAATGCCGCAGTGGCGGACCCAAGGTTGTCCAGCGCGGTATCGCGGTGGGCGGATCGTGGTACCAGCAAACGTTGCATTGCCTCGTGCAGGATGGCCGCATCCGCATCTACGGTCTCGACATTACGGAACGCTGGAGGGCGGCGCAGAACATCCGGCGGCTCAACCAGGAATTGGAGCGGAAGGTGCACGAGCGCACGAGCGAACTCGAGAAGGCCCGGGCAGAAGACCGTGCCAATCTCCAACGCTTACGGAATATCATCTCGCACCTTTCCGTTGGCGTCATCGCGTTCGACGAGAATTTCCGCGTCCTGCATGCCAACGAGCGCTTCTGCAGCCTGTTCGGTATCCCTTCCACGGAGCCGGTCATCGGCAAGGCCGCGAGGAACCTGCTGCGGTACATCCGTCAGGTCATTCTCACCCCTCCCGTGAACTTGGGGACGATCTCCCGGGTTGCAGAAACGCGGAAGCCCGTCCACGGGCAGGAAGTGCGCTTCCGCGACGGGCGCGTGTTCCTGCGTGACTACCTCCCCGTCTTCGACGAAGGCGTCTACCGCGGTCAGATCATTATGTATCGCGACATCACGCGGGAGAAGCGCGTGAGCGTGGCGAAATCCGATTTTATGTCTTTTGCTTCCCATCAGCTCCGTACGCCGCTCACGGCCATCCGCTGGGCGTTGGGGCGCATGCGGCGCGTCCTGCTGCCGGAGGACCCCGTGCACCGTTCCTTGCTTCCCCTGCTCGATGCCGCGCAACGGGGGACGCGGAGCATGGCCGACACCATCAACACCATGCTCTCCATTTCCAGCATTGAGGCGGGTGCCGTATCGCTCGTCGTGTCCGAGGTACGGCTTCACACGTTCCTCCGGGGGCTCCGGGAAACGTTCCGGGAGGAACTCGCGGTGCGTCGTCAGCGTTTGGTCATCCATTGCGCACCGTCCGCGCACATCTGGACGGACCCTCGGCTGCTCAAGGAGGTCCTCGCGAACATCATCAATAATGCCATCAAGTATTCCCCCACGGAGTCCGTGATTTCCGCGGACGTATCCCACGAGGGAAAACTTGTTGCGATAGCGATCAAAGACCGTGGCTCTGGCATTCCCGCGCACGAGCGGGATCGCGTTTTCCAGAAGTTCTTCCGCGGGGAGCATGCCATGCAAACCCTGGCGGAGGGGAGCGGTCTTGGCCTTTACCTCGTTTCTCTGCTCGTGCAGAAGCTCCAGGGGAAGGTTTCCTTCGTTTCGACGCGTGGAGGGACGACATTCACGGTGCAGTTGCCGTTGGCCCATGGAGAAGCATGAACGAAACTGGCGAAGCCGGGGAGAGGAGGACAAGGGGCCTGTCGGACGGCCGTCCCGTCCCCTACACTGGTGCTATGCCCGTCCATCCCGGCCGCATCCTCTTTTCGGACGATTCCTTCCTCGCGGTGCAAAAGCTCCCGCGGGAGTTGGTGGTCAAGGGCAGCGGGTCAGTGGGGAAGCTGCCGCTCTTGGATTACCTCAAGAAGAACGAACCGGGACTGCGTCCCGCCAATCGCTTGGACTTCGAGACGTCCGGCATCGTCCTCTTCGCGCGGACGAAGCAGGCGCTGGAGGCGGCCATCCAACAGCAGAAGGACGGGAAGTGGCTCAAGGTCTACCGAACGCTCGTTGCCGGGCAGCCGAAGGACTCCGGGGAGATCCGTTTTCCGCTCCCCGCGCGCACCGGCAAGGGGGAGGCATCCGCCCATACGACGTTCCGCGTCCTCAAGCGGTTCGACGGTTTTGCCTACGTGGAAGCCATTATTGCCACCGGCCGCCACCACCAGATCCGGCGCCACATGGCCGCCATCGGCCACCCGCTCATCCTGGACAACCTCTACGGGGACGAGAAGTATAACCGCGCCATCGGCCGCGCCATCCGCCATCACCACTTCTTCCTCCACGCGTTTCGGCTCTCCTTCCCCCATCCGTTCACCGGCCGGAACGTGACCATCGAGGCACCACTGCCCCCGTCGTTCCAGCAGGTATTGGA
>CAZCWV010000059.1:0-6822 GCA_964502425.1 uncultured Candidatus Peribacteria bacterium
ACGCCCGGGCTGCTCTGCCATAATAATAGCTTACGGAAGCCCAAATATTCACGATAGTTTTTGTTTCACCTCTTTGACGAGTTCGGGGAATTCTCTGTCGAAGAAGTGACCTCGATCTATGAATTCGTGGTACTCCGATTGTAGCCATTTGCTGACGAAGCGCGGTTCTTCAATGGGAAAGAAAGGATCATCAATAGATGCGAATTGAATGATCCATTGCTGGTTCTTCCGAATGGCCGGCCAATTCCATGGTGTATCGAAGTAGCCGCTTGCTCGTTCATTTGGATCCCCCGTGTCCGTGTAGTACGCGCCTACGAGGACCGAGCCGAGGACCCTGTTCGTCTCCGCGTACCGCATGGCGGCGATGGCGCCGGAACTGTGGCCGATCAAGATGGATTGTTCGTCCGCGCCGCATTCCTGCTTGAGGAACGGCAACCAGATGCTCATTTTAGCGACCTTGGGATCTGGAAAGTCTTTCGCGATGACATTGAGTCCCAAGCGATCAAATTCCTGCTTGGCGTATGGGAACCAGTAGTCGTGCGCTGCTCCTCCGTCATCCTTTCCGCCGTTGTTGCCGTGGAGAAGAATGATTTTCAGCGTTTCGCTACCCATACCGAAATCATAACAGCTCATGGACACAAACTCCTAAGGAGTGAGGGGGCTGCGGCCGATAACGTTCAGCAAGGCCTGTCACGTAAAATCGCTCGCAGGACGTACAGTCCCCCGTGGGGGACCACGTCCCCTTTACGGGGGCGAGCAAGAACTGCAACGACTGTCCGCGAGAAACACGGAGTGAAACAGGTAGAAAGACACTGGTTTTTTTCGTCTCTTCTCCTGCACTGAATCGCTGTTTTGAGATGATATTTACAAGTAAAATAATTAGTATATAATATTTGTATGAGTAAGCAATTCGCTTCCATTCTTCAGACATGTAACAGGTCAGAGGTAATGTTGGAACAAGCAACTCCTCGCACTCCAGAACAAAAGAGAGGGAAGGGGGCTGTCTCTTATTCTCTATATCGCATCCGTCAGCAATTGGAAAAGGTGACGAGCGAGGATCAGTTGCCTGCCATCCAACAGCAGGCCGATCAGGTGCAGGCAGAAATTCGTCAACTTCTCGGCGCTATGCCTCCTCCACAGGGGAGATTTCTCATTGAGGATGGCTACATGAGACTTACAGAGGGCGACCTTCAGGATCTCGACAAAGAACCTGCTCCCGCATGGCGCGATCCCGCGATATCTTCACCGAAGTTTCGTGAACAACCGGAACAATCCTTTGACTTCACACTGGACGGCGACTTTACGATGATGATGGGGAAATCCGCTATAACTATTCCTCATGGCACGAGGTTCCATGCGAGGAGTCTCTCGGGTTTTCGCGTAATCTTAACATTCGGGAATGGCTTGGAAATCCTGATTGGGAAAAAAGATTTTCCTCCCCACGGTATTCCCATCGTGGAAAAACCCAATCAAGACCGCATCCAGCCGCCCGATGACAACACATCTACCTAACAGCCTTGCGACTGATCGAATACCCATGGACACAAACTCCTAGGAATCCCCGGCAAGGCCTGCCAATTATTGGCTCAAGGCAACCGACATAATATCTCTATTGACGCACCGAAAGCAGGAGTGTACTGTTGTACCAGTGCAACAGTACATCCTCCCCACACGGCAACTCTGGTGGCTGGCAGCGCATACACCGCTGTACAGCTGGCGATAGTACCTCCTCGATTCGTATCCAAGCCCGGCTGTCCAGCCGGTATTTTTGTATTTCCCATTTCCACTTATTACCATGAATCCACAAGAATCAACGCCACAGGCATCTCTTGATCGTCTGCTAAAGGACGACACGCCGTTCGCGATCATACAGAAAGAGCGAAGCGACGAAGCATATCTTCTCTCGGGCGACGTGCAGGAATGCGAAACACTCGACCAGATCCCGCGCCAGCCGCAGGGGGAACCCGGCGAATTCCGCTATGACACCCTCTCCCTCATACCCTTCACGCAAGCGAAGGAACGCGGACTCGACGTCATTCCCGACGCATCACGCATCCGTTGCATGCAGGTCCGGGATCAAACGCGGCTCTCCCTGGAAGACCTCCTGCATGTCCTGCCGTCGGAACCCATCCGGTTCGCAGAAAAGCCGCATCCCCGGAAGTCCGACGAACAATACGAGTCGGAAGTGCGGCGCGTCATCGAGGAGCACATCAGGAAAGGCGACGCCTGCAACGTCGTCATCAGCCTGGAGATCACGGGCATCATCGCGGAAATGTCCCCCCGCAAGGCACTGACGATCTTCAGGAATATCCTCACGCGGGAATTCGGCGCCTACATGACATTCTTCTTCTATGACGGCAAGGAATACCACATCGGCGCATCGCCGGAGCGGCATATCACCGTGGATCACGGCGAGGTGACGATGAATCCCATCAGCGGGACGTGCAAGAAAGTGAATTTCCTGATTGACCGGAAGGCGATCAAGGAATTCCTGCGCGATCCGAAGGAGATCAACGAACTCTTCATGTGCGTGGACGAGGAAGTGAAACAGATGGCGCAAATGTGCGAGGAAGGCGGTACCATCACCGGCCCCCACCTTAAGGAAATGTCGGGGCTCGTCCATACCGAATACTACCTGATCGGCCGGTCGGCCAAGGATTGCATCGACCTTCTCCGCATGTCGCTGCATGCCCCCACCGTCACGGGATCGCCGATGGAACCCGCGATGAAGATCATCAAGAATATCGAGGGGGAACCGCGGAACTACTACGCAGGCGAATTGGTGCTCCTGGGGCACCATCCGGACGGGACGGAATTCCTGGACAGCGTGATTACCATCCGCACGATGCATATCCTTCCAAACGGCCTTCTGGCCATGAGGGTGGGTGCATCCATCGTGCGCGATTCCAGCCCGGCGGGAGAATGCAAGGAAGTGCATGCCAAAGCCGGCGGCGTACAAAGGGCAGTGGAGGGCACGGCGTCCCGGCAGGCTACTCCCCAATTGCCGGGCATCATGGATGAAGAAATGAACGCGATCTTGCGGGAGCGCAATGTGACCATGAACACCTTCCTCCTGGAAAACCAGTCCGACCGGGACCGGTCCGTGGAAGAGCTCAAGGACAAAACCGTCACGATCATCGATTTTGAGGACCAGTTCAGTTTTGTCCTGAAGCACATGCTTGATGTGGCGGGGGCCCGCACGATGGTGAAACGCTTCGACGATGTGGACATCAACGCAGACGCTTCGGACATCGTAATCGTCGGGCCGGGACCCCATGATCCGCGTGATGAGTCCGACCCGAAAATGCGCGCCTTGGGCGATATGACGTCAAGCCTGCTCAGGCGGAAGAGGCCGTTCCTGTCCGTTTGCCTGGGGCACCAGAAGCTGTGTGAAAAATTGGGAATGGACGTGGAGGCCAAAATTGAGCCGTCCCAGGGCATGCAGCGCGACATCGACTTCTTCGGCAACAAGGAGCGGCTCGGTTTCTACAATACGTTCACCGCCAGGCGCAACAATGCCGTCGCCGGCGTGGATGTCTGCGCCGATCCGGAGACAGGCGAAGTCTTTGCGGTACGGGGGGATCATTTCTCGGGGTTCCAGTTCCATCCCGAGTCGATCATGAGCCAGAACGGGTTCTCGGTTCTCACGGAAGAACTCAAGAGGCTTGTTCGGAACAAAGAGCACATGAGCATCTGATCGTTGTTCGTAGCGGGAAGGGGGGCGGCTCGCCCGTCCCCCTTCCGAGGAACTGTGAAATGCTATGATGCCTCCATGCCTCCCGCGTCTCCCATTTACCAGCTCAAGATCACCCTTAAGAATATCTCTCCTCCCGTCTGGCGCAGGATCCTCATCCCTGCCGATGCGACGTTCCGCCAACTCCACGATGCCATCCAACTTACAATGGGGTGGGCTGACGGCCATCTCCACGACTTCTCCACGAAGAAGTGGAGGGGGATGTATATCGAAGGAAAAATAACGGATTTACAAACCTATGAACCGGCCCCATGGGGGGATGAGGAGCAACCCGGAGACGAACGGAAGGTGAAGCTGCGCGAGAGGCTCTCCAAACCCGGCGACCGCATCGCTTACGAATACGATTTTGGGGACAGTTGGGAACATGAAATCCTCTTGGAAAAGATCGTCGAACCCGAAAAGGGCGTCGAATATCCGATTTGCATTGGTGGGAAGCGGGCGTGCCCGCCGGAAGACTGCGGGGGTATCGGGGGATATGAGCGTCTGCTTGAAGTTCTCGCGAATCCCAAGGACGAGGAACATGCTGACATGCTTGAATGGCTGGGGTTGGAGAGCGCGGATGAATTCGATCCCGCGGAATTCGACATCGATACGGTGAACGAGCAGCTGCGGGATGGGTATTGACCTGGGACGCGGACTGCATCAACTTTTCTCCCCCACCCGGTACCTCGTCGCCCTTCCCTCCCCGATCTTCACGATCCTCTTGAGATCGAGCAGCTTCCTCAGCGCCTGATCCACCGTCCGGATGTTGATTCCGGTCTTCTCCGCGATCTCCTTCCTGCTCAGCGTGTCCGTTTCCTGGAACGACTGCCAGATGGCCAGCTGCTTCCCGGAAAGAAGGTTCTCGATCTGATCCTTCTTCGTAAGAGCCACGGCCATCTCGCCCTGCTTCGCGAACACGCGGAGGATGAAGAGCATCCAGGGGACAATGTTCTCCTTCTTGCCCTTCCATGTCGTCGAGGTCTTCTTGAGCGCAACGTAGTAGTCCACCTTGTGGTCCTCGACGATCTTCTCGTGGGAAACGTACGGCGCAAAGCTGTAGCCGTGCTGGAGCAGCAGCAGGTTCGTGAGGATACGACTCGTCCTGCCGTTGCCGTCCTGGAAGGGATGGATGGCGAGGAACTCGTAGACGAAGTTCGCAATGATAAGGAGCGGATGCAACGCCTGTTCCTTGAACTGTTTCTGCGTCCACTCCGTGAGTTCCTGTATCTCCTTCGTCACCAGGAAAGGCGGTGTGGGATTGAAGATGATACCGACGACTTTCCCCTTGGCATCCACCGCCTCCACGCGGTTCGGTCCGAACTTGTATTCCCCTTTATGGCGGGAATCCTTCTCGCTGTATTTCAAGGCAGATGCATGGATGTGCCTGATGAGGTTCTCCCCGAATTTCATCGCTTCCCACGACTCAAAGACCTCTTTGATCGTGTCGAGGTAGCCGAGGACTTCCTGTTCGTCCCTGGTTCGCAGCCGCCGTACCTTGGCGTTGCGCAGAAGCTGCTCCACTTCCTCGTCGCTGAGATGCGCCCCCTCGATACGCGTTGAGGAGCCGCTGGAACTGACGATCACCGCATGCTTCATGCGCTTCAGGTACTCGGGAGAAAGGAGCGAGAACGCCTCCCAGTAGCCCTTACACTCGTCGATCCGCGCCAGGAGTTTCGTGATCTCCTGCGAGGTCTTGGGGTCGAATTGCAGCCGTTTCTCGAAGCGGTTCTTTGGCATGGGATTGTACATGTAGGACTATAGGAGATTATAGGAGATTATAGGAGATTTCGCAAAGGGGAAATGGAACGGATTCCCTCGAATCTTCTCTATGCCACAGAACGATCGTATGGCAATTTTGGCTTCCATTAGCCCTTTTCTCCTGTTCCATTTGTCACATTTAGCCCCCTAAAACCCCAACCGGTCTACCCTCGTGTACGGTCAACCCCACCTCTCAAAGACGCCCTCCGGGACTCAACATCCAAAGTTCCTGATTGGGCTGCTCTGCCACATTGGACAGCGGCTTGTCCAACCTTTCCATTGTTCATGTCAACAAAGATTCCGAAAAGCCGGAACAAATTCTTTTTGGATTCTCCGCAGAGTAGCTGCGGAGACCTCTTTCGCACGCAAGGGATTGAGCTGATCCCCCTTGTTCACCGGCACGAGATGTACGTGAACGTGCGGGACGCCGAAGCCCTCGATCGCAAGGCCGATTCGTTTTGCCTGCGTCAACTTCTGCAAAATAGGAGCAACATCTTTTGCGATCCGGAACAAGGTGTTGTACGTGGGCTCAGACATATCGAACACGTTTTCAACATGCGTCTTGGGCATGAGCATGACATGGCCGCGATTGATAGGCTTACGGTCCAACAAGAGGAGGAATTGGTCGTTCTCCCAGATTCTCATTGCCTCCATTTTTCCATCGATGATTTGGCAGAAGACGCATTTCACGTCTGCACTGTACCAAATTCCTCTTCACAAAGAGAGACCCTGTACCCCGAGGAACAACGGCAACTCATCCAAATTCTTCAGAACGGTACACCGCGAATCGACGGGCGACTGAGCCGTATAGCGCGTGGGGATGATGACCACGGGAACACCGGCCGCAAGGGCATGCTGATCGTAGGGCGCGTCTCCCACATGGAGGCACTCGCCTGGCTCTACACCGAAATGACGCGCGATGGCGTGGAAGTACGCAGGGTTGGATTTCCTGCCCTCCACGAGTCCGCCGTGGCCGATGAAGGAGAAGTACTTTTTGAGGCTGAAGTGCTCGAGGTAGCGCATGATCTGAGATTCCAGCTCTCCGGAACTCGTGGCGAGATGGAATGCTTTGGAGAGAATTTCAAGGACAGGAAGGACGCCATCCTTCAAGCGCACATACCGGAGGATCTCATTGCTGTAGTAGCGGTCGCGGAACGCCGCGAGCACGCGGTTCTTGGCCTGCGCATCCAGACCGAGGTCATCGATGCAATCGTCGTAGTGATGTTCCATGAAAAACTGCTCGTCGATGGAGATTCCCTCGGCCTTCAGCGCCTCCCGGAGAAACGCGAAGTACACCTCGTCGGTATTGAAGAGCACGCCGTCGACGT
>CAZCWV010000060.1:0-6790 GCA_964502425.1 uncultured Candidatus Peribacteria bacterium
TACGGCATCTTCGAGAGCAAGGCGCTGTTCTGTGGTGATGTCCCAAAACGCCGCAATGCCTATCTGTTCTAACGGATACACATTATCTTCCGGAATGTTTAGGCCGCGGAGTGTCGGACCAATTGCCCCTAAGAATTCGTCCATACGAGCCTGACGATCCTGCAGCAATTCATCAGATTGATCATTCGACAAACGATCAAGCTCCTGTTCTGTCCTCGGTACGTATCCCGGAATGGTGATGGTGAAGACGTTGTCGACAGTCATAGTCATATCCTAGTACGAAAACGTATACTTTGGCGCATCAAATCTCCCTCACCGTTACATCCTGCACGAAAGTCGGCATCGGTTTCATGTTGCCTGCGGTGATCACTTCGAAGGGTCCCGCCTCCACGAAGGTTCTCTCGAGGATGTTGAGGACCTCTTCGTCAACGAGGATGCATCCCATACTCCTGTACCGTTCTGAATTTTGTTTTTGAAGCATTTCGGCAACGTCTCGGTGGCTGTGGAGTCCGTAGCTCGTACGATTATTGTCGTAGAAGAGGCGCAGGAACCTGCCTGTGGGACCGAAGGTAATGGACTTCCCTTTTACGTCGAGCGCCTTTACGGTCCAGTTTCGTTCCGGCGTGGCGGCGAAGTACGTAAGACCGATGTAATGGACTGTTCGGCGCTGGCCTGTTGCGACCGGAAAGGATGTGTACGAACCGTTAAAATGGACCAAGTATCCTACGTTTTCCTTTACGTTCACGATGAAGCGGTCCCCCGCCCAGGGCATCCAAGAGGAGAGGGGAACAGTGGAATCAGCAACAGCTGTCTGCGCCCAGAGGAGGGCAGTACACGATAAGCCGGCGATGACGAGAAAAAGGCGCCGCAAAGCGAACCACTCTACGTATGTATATGATCTTGTCAATACCTTAAGGTGTACGACCTAACACCTCGAAATCATCATTAGAGAGCCAAAAACCAATGATTTCTCCCCCAGGATTACGGTTATCGAGGTTCCCTCTACAATACGAGCGTGAAAAGAGCGAATGTGCAGCACCAATCCGTCCTCGGCGAAGGCTACGAGCCTTCCGTATTCAACGTCCTGCAGCCGCAGGAAGGGGACATAGTGCTGGATGCGACCGTGGGGCTGGGTGGGCATGCGGAAGGCTTCCTCACCCGCATTGGGAACACAGGACGGCTCTTTACGGTGGATGCCGATGAGGTGAACCTGCAATCGGCGAAGGAGCGCCTGTCATCGTTCACTGATCAGTGCGCGTTCATGCACGGGAACTTTCGTGATATAGGATCAATGGGAATCCCATTGGTCGACGTCATTCTCGCTGACCTCGGGCTCAGCTCGCCGCACCTCGACGATGCATCGCGCGGGTTCTCCTTTCATCATGATGCCCCGCTTGACCTGCGGTTCGACCGGACACGCGGCGTAACTGGCGCTGAGATTCTCGCCGATGCTTCCGAACTGGAAATGAAACGCATTCTTAAGGAGAACGGCGAGTTGCGCGAGAGCGGGAGAATTGCCGCAACGCTGTACCGCGAGGTCCGCCGTGGGAGCGGGATCGCGACAACCGGGGACCTTCGGCGCATCATTGAGCGTCTCTTCGGCTACCGCGCGGCCGCTATCCTCCCTCAGGTGTTTCAGGCTCTTCGCATTGCAGTCAATGATGAGCTGGGAGCCTTGCGTGAATTCCTGGATGCGGCACCGAACCTTCTCAAGCCGGGAGGGCGTATGGGCATCATCAGCTTCCATTCACTGGAGGACCGTATGGTGAAGGAGAAATTCCGTTCGCTCGCGACACCTATCAAGGATCCACGGACGGGCGCCGTTGCGGAGGAAGCGTTATTCACTCTCCTCACGCGCAAGCCCATTGTCCCGTCGGATCAGGAAGTCCAACGGAATTCCCGTGCGCGGAGCGCGAAGTTCCGCGCTATCACGAAAACACGTTGAAGGGGAGGACTGTCAACTGCCAAACATCGCGCCATACCGTAGACTCCTGCTGTGTCTTCTGATGACGCGCAATCGTCTTCCGGCATGCCGCGCAGGCTCTCCCTGGGGCGACTGGTGAACCAGAGTACGGCCATGCTCATGACGTCCATCGGGACGCTGATCTTTGCCTTTGCGCTGCTCATTCTTTTCCACAAGAACGCCACGGCGACGAAAGGCTACGAGCTTAGGAGCCTGGAACGCGAGCGGACGATGCTCCTCCTGGAGCAGGAAGTGCTCAATATGCAAATTGCGGAAGCGCAGTCGCTCAAGCGGCTCCAGGAGGATATGCAGGTCCAGGACATGGCAACAATGACAAAGCAGCGGTACGTCACTGCGGAAGCGCAAGAAGCGCCGGGGTTGTGAGCGGTCTCAACCGATTTGGCGCATCTGGATCGTATTGACGGTGCTATTCCCGGCTTTGGTATCCGAGACGAGGACGATATGGTCGCCCTTTTTGAGGAGCCCGAGACGCTTGGCTTCCCCCATGGCGGAACGCACGGTCTCTTCGGGGTCTTCGTGGAAGAGGATGAGAATGGGGAGGACGCCGTAGGATAGTTGCATGGCACGTTGAGAGGCTTCGCTGTCGGTGAAGGCGAGGATCGGCACATTGGGGCGGAAGCGGGAGATGTCCCTGGCTGTCGTGCCGCTCTTCGTCATCACGAAGAGCGTCGTTGCGCGCGTGGTGGCCGCGAGTGTTGCCGCGGCATGTGCGCGCGCCTCGCGCTCCGTAAACTCGGGGGCATCCGCCAAGGTGAAGTTCTGGAACATGTGTTCTTCGGTAGCGCGGAGCACGTGGTCCATTGCCGTGACGGACTCCATCGGGAATTCACCGCTCGCCGTCTCGCCGGAAAGCATCGTGGCATCCGCGCGCGTCATAGCGGCGTGCGCAATATCCGTCACCTCCGCCCGCGTGGGCATGGGGGCATCAATCATGCTCTCCAGCATGTGCGTGGCCACGATGACGGGTTTACCGGCCTTTCGCGACTCCTCCACGATGTCGTCTTGTATTGCCGGAACGGTTTCAAACGGCACTTCCACGCCCAAATCGCCGCGCGCGATCATGATACCATCGGAAGCGGAAATGATCTCCTTGATGTTCCGTATCGACTGTCGCGTCTCGATCTTGGAAACCAGTTTGATGTGCGCGCCGTGTTCCTCCAAGAACGTGCGGACATCCTGCACTTCCTTCGCCTCGCGGATGAACGACAGCGCGAGGAAGTCCACGCCTTCCTTCGCAGCCATCGTGATGGACTCCCAGTCCCTGGGGGTGATGGAAGGCATCCGGAGGTTTGCACCGGGCAGGTTGACGTGCCGTCGTGAGCCAATGGTTCCGTCCTGCTTCGCTCGTGCGACCACCGAGCCGTCGGGATTCACCTTCACGAGTTCGAAAGTCAGGATGCCGTTGTCGATGAGGATGCTCTCCGCTTCCCGTACATCCTGTCCAAAATGCTCATGGTTGACGACGACATTCTTCCGGTTGCCCGCGTCGAGCGGCTGGAAGGAAAAAACGACTTCATCCCCCTCCGCGATGACGATCTTCTCCTTCACGTCGCCCGTGCGGATTTCCGCTCCCTTGGTATCGAGAAGAATCCCCACGCTCGTGGGCGCCGCCTTCCCCTTCTTTAATTCTTTGTTAATTTCCTGAAGGGACCGGATTGTGGCCAAATGCTGCTCAATGGTGCCGTGCGAGAGGTTGATACGCGCGACGTTCATCCCCGCCTGCACGAGCTTCCGCATTTCCTCCGTCGTGCTGGTTGCCGGTCCGAGCGTGCAGATGATTTTTGTGAAGCGCATACGTTCAGTGACAGGTATGACAACCTTACTATTATGACATATCAAGCCAAGAACATCAATGTTTCATACGTCCTAAACTGCGCAAAGACTTGCATGAATATCGTAGTGTTTTCCTTCATCTTGAAGAGTGTTGGACTGTTTACTGGAGTGAACGCGCCTCGGTGGCGAGTTTTTGCGAGCTCTCCCGTAAACCCTGCGCGAATGGCCGTACGCCATCGTGGAGTTCCAGCGCCTGGTCGGCGATGAAGTAGGCATCCTTGTAGAGTGCAATGGCGTCGTCATACTCCTTCTCCACGGCAGCGCGTTTTCCGCGAACCATAGCCCTGTAGCCTTCCGCAACTTTGAGCGCCGCTTTAACGACGTTCGCGTCCGACGCAAGAGTCTGCGCGCCGCGCGCCGTGACTAAGGCGCGGGCAGACGCATGTTCCGCTGTACGGATGTCATTGGCATTGAGCGCGTCGACGACCGTGAGGATCTCGTCTTCGGCAGCGGAGAGGAGATCTTGTGTCCTCTGTCCTTCTCGATAGAGGAGGAGCCTATGCAGAAGGAGCGCAACGTCGCCGCGCGTGAGTTCCCGCTCGGGACTGATGAGGTCTTTCTCGCCCGCTCCTGTGAGGAGTGTCGCGAGGGAAAGGCGCACATATGGGTAGTACCAGGCCTTCGCATCCGACACGTCCAACGCCAAAGGCAAAGTAATGTTACTGTAGGCAGTTGGATCCATCCCGTAGGCAAGAATGACCATCTTGAGGAACTCCGCTTTCTTCACAGTCCGTTCGGGATGGAAGGAGGCGGCCTTGGGGGGACCATCGACAATCTGGAGTTCCTTCCGCGACCACTCGACGAAGGGCAGGAACCACGCGCCATCCGGAACGTCGTCATAATCGCTCGTACGCAAAGCGGAGAGGCTCGATGCGTCAACGCCCTTTGCCGTAACGATCACTTTGAGCGCTTCCGCCCGCGTGACTTTTGCGTTCGGACGGTACGTTCCGTCACCGTACCCGTTCACGATGCCCTTCGTACGCAATGCCTCGACGGCTTCGTAGTAAAAATCATTCTTCGAAACGTCACGGAACGATTGCGCAGCTACCGCGGAAGGTGCAACGCCAAAGAAGAAGAGCGGCACGAGAAGATACGCCATCCGAACGGAACAGGGTGCTGATGACATCGCGCGAGGAGTATACGCATCGATGGAGGATACGCCAGTTACTTCCCTGTTATTATTCATGCGCCGCTTGTCATTTCGCTCTGTACACTCTTGGCCAAAGAATCGGCGGTTTGACTCGCTCACATGGAAGAATGGCCCGAGTCCCGAGCGTGAGCGAAGGGCGAGGACCACCCTTCGACAAGCTCAGGGTTGTTCGACTCACGTCAGCAATTCCTTTATCGAGGAAATCGAAGGATTGTGAGCGAACGAAATGAGTCGAACAGTGAGCGCGAAATGGAAGGGCTCTTCGACTCCCTCGCTGCGGCTCGGTCGCTCAGAGTCATTCGACTTGCGCACGCCAAGAGTGGCCCGAACCCCGAACGAAAGTGAGGGGTGAGGACCATGAGCGAGCGCGAGTCGAATGGTACCCCGGACAGGAGTCGAACCTGTGACCCGCAGCTTAGAAGGCTGCTGCTCTATCCAACTGAGCTACCGGGGCATATGGACATTGTATCATGAGCCTTGGTCCGGTATGCTACACGCTGATGAAGCCCTACAAGAGAATCATGCTCAAGCTCTCCGGGGAAGTGTTTGCCGGGGAGAGGGATTTCGGCATACACAAGCCGACGCTCGATGACATTGCCTCCCAAATCGTGGAAGTGCAGCAATTGGGGATGAAGGTCGTCATCGTCGTGGGAGGCGGGAATATCTGGCGCTACAAGGATACGAAGGAGACGGCCATCGAACGGACGGTGAGCGATGCCATGGGAATGCTGGCGACGATTATGAATAGCGTGGCTCTCCAATCCGCCCTGGAAGCAAAGGGCGCGGAAACGCGCGTCCTCTCCGCGATCGACGTCCCCCAGATGGCGGAGCCGTTCATTAAGAGGAGGGCGATACGCCACGTGGAGAAGGGGAGGGTGGTGATCTGCGCCGGCGGAACGGGGAACCCGTACTTCACTACGGACTCCGCCGCGGCCTTGCGTGCCTTGGAATTGGGATGCGATGTCCTTCTCAAGGGGACGAACGTCGACGGCGTCTATGATGATGATCCCCGGAAGAACAAAAACGCGAAGAAATTCGACGTGGTTACCTACCAGGAAGTCATCGAAAAGCACCTCGGCATCATGGACCAGGCTGCATTCAGCCTCTGCCAGGATCAGGCGCTCCCCATCGTCGTGTTCAACTTCCTCAAGCGTGGTTCCTTGCTCTCGGTTGCCAAGGGTGAGAAAATCGGAACTCTCGTACATTCCTGACCCCCTCATGTATGGCAGATCAACGACTCGATGCGTTCCAAGCGGAAATGGAGAAGGTTCTCCAGCACCTAAAGATGGAGTTTAGCAAGCTCCAGACGGGGCGGGCGAACAGCGCACTCGTAGAGCACCTGGAGGTGACAGCCTACGGCGTCAAGCAACAGTTGCGCGCCATTGCGGGCGTGAGCGTGCAGGATGCACGGACGATCGTCGTACAGCCGTGGGACCGTTCAATTCTTGCATCCGTCGAGAAGGCTCTCCAGCAAGCGGATCTTGGCGCTTCACCCGTCAACGATGGTGTCGTCATACGCCTTTCCTTTCCGTCGATGACGGAGGAGCGGCGTACGCACCTTAAGAAAGTTGTCTCCACGTTGGCTGAGGACGCGCGCATTTCCATCCGCAAGCACCGTCAGGAAGCGCATGACAAGATCAAGGCGGAGAAAGATGAAGATGTGAGAGAGACGCTCCTCGAGCAGCTCCAGAAGGCGGTAGATTCTGCAAACGCAAAGATCGCGGAGTCTGCGAAAATGAAGGAGGATGAATTAATGAAAATATGATGAATCCTGAGTTCAAGAACGAAGTTGAACACCTAGGGTAAATCCTTACCCTTCTGTT
>CAZCWV010000061.1:0-1787 GCA_964502425.1 uncultured Candidatus Peribacteria bacterium
TTCTGCCAAACAACAAGATCCTTATGCGATCGTACTTCAAGAAGCATAAGAATACTGTACATATGAAATGGATGTACTACAACCTACTGCCTACAACCTACAACCTTCTCCGTTCACCAAAGAACTTCAACCAGCTACGGTAATCCCGATCACCGTCACCACGGCGCCGAAGGCGATCCCCGCGATGACTTCTTTGAACGAATGTCCCAGCGTCTCCGTGAAGTGCTGCCACTTCTGGAGGCTGTTCAAGATCTTGGCCTGGTCGCCGATGGCCCGGCGCGAGCTCATGGCGTCGTACCAGGTGATGGCGGCGAACACGAACGCGATGGCGAATTCCACCGACTCCATGCCAAGTTTCTTCCCCACGACGATGAGAAGCGACATGACGAACGCCGAGTGCGAACTGGGCATGCCGCCCGGGTGGAAGAGGCGCAGGTGTCCGGAACCCGTCTTCATCTGTTCCACAAACATCTTCGTGATCTCCGCCAGGACGAGGACCACGAGCGGGATGAGGAAGAGGTAGGTGCGGAGAAACTCTTGCATCATGGGGAGTATAGCGGAAAGCATGCGGATCACGCTGTCGGAGAAGGTGTCGGGGACGGGGGAGGGGGCTCGGGCGGCGTTGCAGGCGCGACGGAAGCCACGGGAGCTACGGGGGTTGGCGTGGCAGTTGGAGTGACCGTGACGACCGGAGTTGCGGGAGGAGCAGGATTGGGTGCCGGAGGCACCGTTGCTGTCACCTCCGTCTTCCGCTTGGGATCAGCATTGAACTTGTCGGCTGCTTCGGCGATTTCCTGGATGGTCACCGTGGTTTTCAGCGGCGTGAAGGGGAGCTGCTCCTTGAGCACCGCCATCACGTAGAGGTCCAGCGTGGCGTATGTTCCTTCCTGCAACGGCTTGGAGAGTCCCTGGTACAAGGTCGTGATCTGGAAGAGCGCCTTCCGCTCTTCCTCGGAGCTCTTGCGTTCCAGTGTCTGCCCATTGCTTAAGCTATTGCTGATGTTGATGACTTGTTCCTTGAACTTCTGCTCCATTTCGGGCGTGATGCCCCCCATGCCTTTGACCCACTCTGCCGCTTTGCCGAAGCCGAGGAACGTGAGCGCCGCGGCCAATCCCGACCGCGCCTGCGTGGACATTCCGCCGAAGACCGGTTTCAAGATCTTCTCGTAGATGTACTTCACGCCGTCCGAGACGAAGGCAAACGCCTTCCCGATACCCTCCGCACCCTTGCCCACGGCGCCGGCCACGCCGATCTTCTCCATGGCGTGGACGAAGCTGTTCCCGGCTCCCTTGAGGGCTTGTTCCACTCTCCCCAAGAGGCCGGTGACTTGGGTCTGGACATCCAGTAATTGCGTCTTCACTGTCTCTGCAGTTTCTGATTGTAAGCCCTGTTTCACTTGTTCTTGCAGACGCTGCAATTGTGTCTTTGCGGCTTCCAGATTTACGTTCCTCTCCACTTGCTGTTGGATTTCCGCGATCTGTTTCCGGACGGTTTCCAGAACGGTCTCCTGTTCATTGCTCTGTGTCTCTGCAGGCGCTGCGGGAGGAGTAGCGGTAGGAGCTTCGACGGGTGCCGGTGTGACCCGCACAACCGAGTTTACTTCAGTGGGAAGTGGGGCTTCTGTTGGTATTTCGTTGGTATTTGGCAGAGTCATAAGGGAGGGGAGTGGCAGTGTTACGCGGTTGGCACGGGAGTTTCTGTACCAGCGGAGGCTGATGTAGCCGAGGGGGCCGCAGCCGGTGCAGGAACCGAAAAATACGTCCTTCAATTCGTCGAGGTCCGCGTC
>CAZCWV010000061.1:1797-6774 GCA_964502425.1 uncultured Candidatus Peribacteria bacterium
GTGCAGGAGCCGGGGCCGGCGATGCGGCGGGAGCCGCTGCAGCTGCAGAAGCTTGCTGCGTTGTCTGCTCTCTTTTCCATGTCGTTGTTGCTTCTGTTTCCGCATTGACTACGGCCGTCATCTGCTCCGTGAACCATTGCACCGCATCCTCGCCGGGATTTCCTCTCTCCTTGATTGCCTTGAGGAGATTGACGAAGTCGTAGTCCGCTCCTTGCACATCCTGTCTGTCCATGAGGAGTTTCCGCACGTCCTCTGCTTGCGTATTGATCGCTCCCCGGATCTTCTTCAGGGTCTCCGGGGGGAGTACTGCAAGTGTTGGGAAGCTCTTGAGGAGATCCGTCATCTGTGCGCGTTCACTCTGCGCCATGCGCATGATCAGCGCATGTATTCCCTTTGACGGCGGGAAAAAACTGGCAATGATTTTGAGTATTCCCGCCCCGAATGCCTCTACCTTTGCCTTGATTTGCTCGAGACTCTGCATCCACTCGGACATTTTGTCGGATGTCGCATTCCGCCCGGGGAACAGGCTTGCGGTATCCACATACTGCTCGAGAGAGTTGAGTGTATTCTGGGATTCCTGCTCCTGAAGGTCCGGATTGCTCCGCAGCTCTCCGATCTGTTCTCTGTACGTCTGCGCATTCTCCGCGGTGATTGCCTGTGTGTTGTATGCTCCCTCAATTTCTTGCCGGAGTGCATCGAGGCGTGCCTGTGGGCTTTCGCTTGTTTCCTGTGCAGGAGCAAGAACTTCCGGTGTGTTTTGCTGGGTCATGGAGGTGTTGATATGTACCTCTATTATACCGTATAAGCCATTTATACGCAATTCCAGCCATATGTAGCCAGGGGGGTTTTTCGTCCATTTCCCCCCCGAACTTCGTCGTCAGGAGGAGGGCGACTGTGGTATCGTCAGCACTCCTTCCTACCCTCTTTCCACACTATGAACGTCCAGCACTTCGAGAAAGGTTTGCACTACAGCGACCGCGATTTGATCCTGCTCGCCAAGAAGATCGGGCGGCTGGCCACGTACTGCAAGCTCCTCAAGGACGCGGCATCCCTGATCCGCGTGGAGGCAGAGCGGCGGCCCACCAAGAAGAACAAGGACCAGGTGAAGGTGACGATCACGGTGGATTTGCCCCGCAAGCAGTTGCGCGCGGAATCCCGGCGCAAGAGCCCCATCGACGCGGTGGACCGTTGCATTGAGAAGCTGGAGCCCCAGATCAAGCGCTACAAGGAGTCCCGCACGGGAAGGCGGGGGAGGGGGACCTATTCCACAGCTGCATGAAGAACAGCCTGATGCTTGCGGCGGCAATCCTCCTCCTGGGCATCGCTGCCCCGGCGCACGCGCAGCCTCGCACACAGGCTATTATCAACGCCCCGGCGGACGTGCAGGCGGGGCGCCCCATCCTGCTCGATGCGTCCCTCAGCCGCGTCGTGGGGTCCGATCCACAGTTCCAGTGGTTCGTGGAGGGCATCAGGGAGCCCATCAGCAGGACGGTAGACGCCATCTACACTCCCGAGCGCCCGGGAGTAGTCCGCTTCCGTCTCATCGTGCGGTCCATGGTGGACGGTACCCCCCAGGAGTCGGAGGTCACGCAGGAGGTGACGGTGTACCGGCGGAAAGTGGTGCTGATCGCCGACGCGAAGGTTCCCTCCGAGAAGGTGGATGCGCAGGTCCGCGCGGCGAGCGGTGCGGAACTTTTCGTCAAACTCATCCGCGCTCCCGTCGCATCGTCTTCCACTGAAAGTTTCACCCAATTCCTCTCCGAGCAGATCCCGGCATTCCTCGGGTCGGATACCGTCATCCTGTGGACGGACGGCGTGAGCGGCCTGCCCTCCCTCCTCCAGGCGTTCCAACGGGCGCGTTCGGTGGACCAAATTGGCAGCCAGAGCCTGGTCCTGGTGAGCCCGCACAATCTCTCGTTCCTCGCCCAGACGGCGCGCGCGCCGTTTGCCATCCTCCAACCGCAATACATCGTCCTCATCCACCCCGAGGCCCTTAGTGCGCTTCTCCAGGCGGGGGACGTCCCCGCGTTCCTCGCGTCCGCCAAGGTCCGCGACCTGGACGTGGCCATGGTGGATAAGTCCACGCCCACCGTGCGGCCGTGGCTGCCGCTCTCGCTCCTCAGCCAGTATATGCTCGCCCGCGGCATCGCGAGCCAGACCATCCTCCTGCTCCTCATGTTGCCCGTGATCGCCACGATCCTCTCGTTCCTCAAGCAGGCGGTTGGCATGACCACGTTCGGGCTCTTCGTCCCTTCCATCCTCGCGCTCAGCTTCCTGGCACTGGGGTGGTGGGTTGGCTTGCTCTTCTTCCTCTTCATCATCATCATCGGTTCACTCAGCCGCCTTTTCACGGGACGTCTCCACATCCTGTACGTCCCCAAGGTGGCCATCATCATCACCATCGTCAGTCTTTCCCTCCTCGTGCTCCTCGCCATCGCCACGGCGTACGGCGTCGTCCTCTCGCGGGACGCGGTCTTCATCCTCCTCATCATGTCCACGTTGGCGGAGAGCTTCCTCACGGCCAAGGCTGAGCATGGGTGGACCGGGGCGTCTTCCGGCATCATCCAGACCATCATTGCCGCGCTCCTCTGCGTCCTCATGGTGCAGTGGCCGTCCTTCCAGATGCTCGTCCTGGCGTACCCGGAAGTGATCCTCTTCACGGTGGCCGTCAACGTCCTCGTGGGACGCTACACGGGGTTGCGGCTCTCGGAGTACATCCGATTCCGAGAGTTGTTGAAGCACGTTGGCACGGAAGAGTGAGAACGCAAAATCCCGCATTCCTGCCTGCCCACCCCAAGCGAATCGCAGTACCTTGTCCATCTGCATGCTCCCAGTCCTCAATCACGGCATCCTCGGCCTCAATGCACGGAACCTGCTGTACCTCAAGCCTTTCAACCCGCGGCGAGCAGTTGCGTTTGCCGATAGCAAATTGAAGACCAAGGCGTTTCTCTCCGCGCGCGGCATTCCCGTGGCCAAGGTCTACGCGAGGATCGAGAACCGGTGGCAGCTGCGCGGCTTCAACTTCTCCGCCCTTCCGGACGAGTGCGTGCTCAAGCCCAATTTCGGGTACGGAGGAGAAGGGATCCTCATTCTGCAGGGCCGGAGGCGGGGTGTGTTCCTCCAGGAGGGTAAGAAGGAGATTTCTGAAACGGTGCTGCGTGAGCACATTGAGAATATCCTGGAGGGCCAATTCTCGGTGAATGGCAGGCCGGATACCGCATTCTTCGAGCGGATCCTCGTCGCCCATGAGGGGTTTGCACCTTTCCGCGCGGCGGGATTGCCCGATATCCGCATCGTGGTCTTCAACCTCGTCCCGGTGATGGCGATGCTGCGCATTCCCACCCTGGAGAGTGGGGGGAAGGCGAACGTCCATCAGGGAGGGTTAGGGATCGGCATCGACATCGCCAAGGGAGTCACGACGCACGCCGTCCAGCGCAACGCGCGTCTCATGCAACTCCCCCACGGCGGGACGGTGCGTGGCATCCCCATTCCTTACTGGGATGAGATGCTCCTTCTTGCGTCCCGTATCCAAGCCCTGACGAACATCGGGTACCTCGCCGTGGACTTCACGGTGGACCGGGAGCAGGGGGTTACGCTCCTCGAGATCAACGCCCGCGCAGGGCTCATGCTCCAAGTGGCCAACCTCTCCCCCCTGCGGCGACGCCTAGAGCGCGTAAAAGGCCTCAAAATCGGCACACCGGAGAAGGGAGTGCGGGTGGCGCAGGACCTCTTTGGGCATAAAGTACGGAAAACCAAGCCTGAACACGCAGCGGACCGGCCCCATTTGGGGGTGCAGGAGACGATATCCATCCTCTGCCGTGGTGCCAGCGTGGATGTCCCCGCCATCATTGCCCCCTCCGTTACCGAGCATACTGTTTTCACCCGGGAACTCATTACGGAACTCCAGGAGCGGGAAGGCGTGACACGGGAGGAGGGGGGCGAGGATCGCCGGTACCATGTGAAATTCACGCTGGGCGGCCGCAAAGTCCAGACACTCGTGCATGCGGGGACGGTACCCGACGGCGCAGCTGGGGCGTTCCCGGGAAACCATGGTGCGCGGGCGGTGATCGGCCGCCGGGATCTGGCCGGGTACTACATTGATCCAGTCAAACCCCCTCCGGGCGGCTCTCTCCGAGTGAAGGTGGACCTGCGGGCGGTGGACCGCATCATTGCGGAAGTGGATGAGGAACTCCTCCTTCTCAAATACCTCAAGCCCATCAACTTGCCCGAGGAGCGTGCGCGCTTGGAGCAGGACGAGAATGCCAGCCCCATCTTCCTCTACCCGGAAGTGTCGGTGGATCTGGATGCAACGGAGGTGCGGCTGCAGCGGCTCCAGTCTGACGATTCCCCGCTGGGACAACTCCTCAGCAAGAAGTGTCGGGAGCTCCTTCTTCGCGTGGAACTGCTGCGTGCCCGCGGCGATGCCTCCCGCTTCACTGCAGCTTCCCAGGCGCTCTTCGGCACGCCCCACGCGGAGCTGATGGGTGCGGCACAGCACTTCCTTTCCACCCGCGCCGCCTGCGACCTCCCCCCGCCCAAGAAGATGATGCTCACCGCCGCGCAGGCAGCCGAGGTATTTGAGAAAGAACTTGCGCTGTATGGGTTGCACGATTGGCATGTGCAGGTCCGCAGTACCGTGGTGGCGGATTGCACCGTGGGATGGAAGCGGCTGTACCTGCGCGAGGGGGCGTTCTTCTCCCCCGAGCATGTGCAGTCCCTCGTTGCGCACGAGATCGAGACGCATATCCTCACGTCCGAAAATGGCGCGCAGCAACCCTCCATGCTCTTCCGCCGGGGCTTCGCGAACTACATGGAGACGCAGGAGGGCCTGGCCGTGCACAACCAGAACCGCGTTCTCTCGCCCTTCCACGAGAAACGCAACGGCCCTGCGCGCTGCATTCCGGCCATTACCTATGCCTTGGGGCACTCCTTCGTGGACACGCGGCGGTACTTATTAGAGGCGTTGGGGTATGGGCC
>CAZCWV010000062.1:0-6700 GCA_964502425.1 uncultured Candidatus Peribacteria bacterium
AACAATGAAGGGCGATATCTTGGTGTGAAGTTGGACCTCACTCCCTTTTCCTCTCCTTTGCGGAGGAGAGGGGAGTTGTTTCTGTGTTTGTTTCATCCCTGTCGGAGGATGAACAACACACAACACACAACGCACACCTACAGCTCCCTTCTCCTCCGCGGAGGAGAAGGGTTGGGGATGAGGTCAAACATAAACAAAAACAATGAAGGGCGATATCTTGGTGTGAAGTTGGACCTCACTCCCTTTTCCTCTCTTTTGCGAAGGAGAGGGGTTGGGGATGAGGTCAAACAGAAACATTCCCTGCTGGGGAGAAGGGTGGGGGTTGAGGCGACAAGACGACGAAGGGGCCACTCTTGTTCCCCTCGTATCTTCCCGTTAGGGTAGAGGTATGCTGAGGGACGATATCCGGGCGCGATTGTACAGGAAGCAGAAGATGCAGTTCACCAAACACTTGCGAAGCACCATGACACTGGAAGAAGTGATTCTCTGGAATGTTTTGCGTGATCGGCGATCACGTGGGGTGAAGTTTCGGAGGCAGGTGAACATCGGTCCGTACATCGCTGATTTTCTCTGCAAAGAATGCCACCTCATCGTGGAAGTGGACGGGGGTATCCACAAGACCCGTACACAACGGGAGCATGATGCCGTGCGGGATAGGTACTTGCGCGGGTGCGGCTTCACGGTGTTCCGGGTCAAGAACGAGGAGGTTCGCAGTGATTTGCCCGCCGTTCTGGATCGCATCCATGGCCGATTGCAGGTGCTTTCAGTGATGGATAAATAATAGATTTTATGTTATAATAACATCAAGAAACACCCTCTATGGCCAACAAACTCCACGTCGCCTACTTCACGATGGAAATCGGGCTCTCGAGCGAGATTCCCACGTTCGCCGGTGGGTTGGGCGTGCTTGCGGCGGACCTCATGCGTTCCTGCGCCGATCTCGGCGTGGAGGCCGCGTGCATCACGGGATGCTGGCGGTACGGCTACCTGCGGCAGGAGCTGCACGACGACGGCACGCAGAGCTACGAGGAAATCCCGTGGGACCCCGCGTCCAAGCTTCGGAAGCGTCCGGAGACCGTCACCGTGCAGGTGGAGGGGAGGGACGTGCGCGTGGGATGCTGGGAACTGCCATTGGAAGGAGCGTTGTGTACGGTGCCCGTCTTCTTCCTCGATACCAATCTCCCCGAGAACACGCCGGAGGACCGCGACATCACCAAGGGGTTGTACGGCGGCGACCTGGCGATGCGCTGCAAGCAGGAGATCGTGCTGGGTATCGGCGGGGTGCGGATGCTGCGGGCGCTCGGGTACGGTGAGATCGCGAACTTCCACCTCAACGAGGGGCACTGTTCGTTCCTCACGCTGGAGCTCCTGCGTGAGCGCGGATTCAACGACGAGGACGTGCGCGCGTCGTGCGCCTTCACCACGCACACGCCGGTGAGGGCCGGGCACGACGTGTTCCCCTACGACCTCGCGTGGCGCATCGCGGGGGACCAGCTCCCCTGGCACATCCGCAAGCTCGCGGGGGAGGACGCGCTCTCCATGACGCGTCTGGCCATGAGCATGAGCCGCGGCACGTTCGGCGTCTCACGCGTGCACGGGGAGGTCTCCCGCTCGATCCTGGGGAATCCCGACGTCTCGCACATCACGAACGGCGTGCACCACGTGGAGTGGGCAAGCCCCCCCATGCGGGCCCTCTTCGACGCGCACATTCCGGGATGGCGGGAACATCCCATTCTCCTGCAGCACCACTGCCGCGACCTCGGGGACCGGGAACTCTGGGAAGCGCACATGCAATCCAAGCGCCGCCTCATCGAGATGGTGAACGCGCAGAGCGACGTGCCGTTCCATCTCGACCGGCTCACCATCGTCTCCGCGCGGCGCATTGTCCCCTACAAGCGTCCCGAGCTCCTCTACACCAACCTCCGGCGCCTCAAGGAAGTGGCCCGCGGCAACCTGCAGATCATACACGCGGGCAACGCCCACCCCCACGACCCGTTCTCGCAGGAGGTCATCCGTAACATCATCCAGCGTTCCAAGGAGCTGCGCGGCGCCGTGGATATCTTCTACCTTCCCAACTACAACCCCGATCTCGCCAAGCTGCTGGTGGCCGGTGCCGACATGTGGCTCAACACGCCCACCCGTCTCCACGAGGCGTCCGGGACATCCGGGATGAAGGCATGTCTCAACGGTGTCCTCAACCTCTCCACGCTCGACGGGTGGTGGGCGGAGGCGCACGAGATTGATCCCGAGGCGGGGTGGCGGATCGGTCCGCTGGCGTCCGCGCTCGACGACGAGGACACGCGCACCATCGACGCCGAGGACCTCTACACGCAACTGCAGTATCAGGTCATCCCCGAGTACTCGTACCCCGAGCGATCGCGCTGGATCCGACGCATGAAGCGCGCCATCGGCCTCCTGGGGACGTTCAACTCGCACCGTTGCGTGCAGGAGTACGTGCGGGAAGCGTGGGTGTCTACCCCGTGATCAACTGGTCCACCAAGCGGATGATTGCCACGCTCAGGATGATGACGACGATGCCCGCGAGCGAGCGGAAGATCATGCTCTTGGCTTTCTGCGCCTGTTCGTCCTTGCCGAAGCTCGTGATGTACAGGATTCCCGCGTACACGAGGATGCCCACGGCCAGCGCTCCCACGAAACCCAGGACGTACGTCAGGATGGCGGCGGCTTTGGTGACCAATGCCTCCGGGCCGGTCTGCGCGGTGAAGACCATCGTGAGGAGAGTGCGGAGCGCCAGGACGAGAACGCCCAGGCCAACCGAGATGAGCGCTTTGCGCATTGCCTGGCCCCCCTCCTCCGTGCCGAAGGAAACCACGGCCTTGAACCCGGCGACGATGATCATGAGAATCGCCAGGACCGCGGCCAGGTTCAGGAAGGCGTCAATGATGCTCAAGATGGTAGCGCTCAGGACCGCCGGATCGCCGGTGGTCGTGGTGCCCGCCCCGTAGAACGCGACGATGAAGTCCGGGATGAGGTAGGCCAAAATCAATCCGACGATGCTCATATTGAGGATCTGCTTTGCTTTTTCCTTGGCATTGTCGTCCTGTCCGATCACCATGCGGTATCCCGCGTACATGATCATGATGGCGGCGACGAATGCCAGGAGCGGGAGCAGGAGGTCCACCAGGTAGACAGCAATACTTTCGTACACGGAGGCAGTGCCCCCCGCCATGCTTGTATTTGGAAGGACGCTGCCTACGTTATTCAGGATCCCTTCCACGATGGCGCGCGGCGCGGCGGCATCGGCTGCCGCGGGATGGAACAGGAGGCGAAGGCCGGTAATGGGCGATAGGATGTGCATGGGTTCAACTGCCTGCGGCGCTGAGGATGGTGGAGACGAAGGTGTAGGACACCAGCACCACGACCATCACGATGATGCTGGTTTTGATGAGCGTTTTCGCTTTGTCCTTGAGGGATTCCTCGACGGAGACCACGAGCATGATGCCCGCGATGATCACGCCAAGGACGGCCGTACCGCCCAGCAGAACCAGGATGAAGTTGGCGATGCCAATCATCTCATCGTTGAGGATGCCGCTGTTGAGTGTTCCGCCGTTGACGGCGCCCGCGATGACGTCCGAGAGGAGCACGAGTATCGCGCCGATGAAGCCCATGACGAGGCGCTTGCGCGCGCGATCCACGTACTCCTGTTCCCCGCCCGACGAGATCAGGCGGAATCCTTGGATGGTGATGTTGGCGACGAGCGCGGTGGCGAGGAGCAGCTTGCCGTAGGCAAGGATATTTTCCAGGGGCGTCCGTAGAAATCCCGGATTCACCGCGTCCCCGCCTGCCGGATAGGCGAAATTGGCGATGACCCCCGCGATGGACACGACAACGGCTCCCGCTGCGGCGTAGGCGTACGCGAGCTTGCTCTCAGTCTTCGCGCTCTCGTCATTCGCGCCGAATATCATCGTTGCGGCGTAGATGAAGAGGAAGAGGAAGAGGACACCTACGAAGAACAAGCGTATTTGGGGGATGAAGGGCGTGAGGAAGACCGGGATGCCAAGCGTCAAACCGCCGATCACAGGGACCGTCGGCTGGATGTCCATCGCAATGGCGCGTTCCCTGAACAGGAGCAGGAAGCCGAGGAGGGTGAGGGTCTTTGTTATCGATGTATTATAGCGGTTTCTCGGTGTTTCTTGAAGTTTCGTTGGTTCGTTATTTCGTTATTTCGTTATTTCGATGGGGAGTTTTGCACTTGTAGAACGAAGTAACGAAGTAACGAATTAACGAATGAACCTTCCACGTGTCAAGAACAGCTTTACACAGCCCCGAAAATAGCATAATCTCCGCGCACATGGCAAAGCGTCCTACACCAAAGAAGCGCAAGCCCAAGTCCGCCGGGCGTACGCAGCACAGCGTGTTCATCCTCCAGGAGGTCAAGCGGCTCCGCAACCGCCAGAACTCGCCGTATGCGAGTCCCGTGGCATCAAAGAACAAAGCTAAGAAGGCGCTCGAAGGCATTACGAGGATCAAGGCGTGAGGGAGTGATGATTCTTCTGAGGGATGCCGAGGAAACCGAAGATGCCGAGGAACGGCCGCTCTGCAATCCCCGAAGTTTTCAATACATCAGACCATCGGTTTCTTCGGCTTCTTCCACCTAGGAGAAATCGAATACAAACGCTACCATACGCAACACTTATGGCTCGCAAACGTCACCTTTCCCGCATCGCCGTCATGCAAGCGCTGTTCGAGCGTGAGAAGCGCGAGCGTGCCGAACCGGTTGAGTCACTCCTGCGTAATACCGGCGAATTGGGTGATGTGGATGCGGAGTTTGCGGCGGCCCTCCTCGAGGGCGTGATGGCGCGCGAAGACGAGGTGCGGGCGTCCGTCCAGGAACATGCGCCGCAGTGGCCGATGGAACGGATGGATCCCATCTCGCGGTGCATACTGCTCATCGGCGCGTACGAGATCCTCTACGGCAACGATGCGCCCCCGGCCGTGGTGATGAACGAAGCCATCGAGATTGCCAAGGAGTATGGGACGGACGAGGGCGGGAAGTTCGTCAACGGGGTTCTTAATGCGATTGCACATCGCAAATGATCGTTTCTTCGTTATCTCGTTCATTCGTTATTTCGTGCACTTGCTTCACTGAAAGTCGAGCGGGAGACGAAAATACAAGATAACGAAATAACCAAATAACGTTACAATCGATACCTTCCCCAATCTCCGACTCCGCCCTACACTGCTCCCATGCCCGCCTCCCACGTCCTCCTGGAGAAAGCCATCGGCGTCCGTTTCCGGAAGAAAGAGCTCCTTCTTCAGGCGCTCACGCACCGTTCCGCCGTCCGCGAGGCCAACCGTCACGGCCACAATGAGCGCCTGGAATTCCTGGGTGACGCCGTCTTGGAGATGGCTTCCACCGAATACCTCTATCTCCTATCGGAACGGCCGGAAGGGGAACTGACCAACTGGCGGTCGGCGCTGGTGCAGGGAAACCACCTGGCGGAGATCGCACGGTCCATCAAGCTGGGGGAGTACCTCTTCATGAGCCGCGGGGAGGAGGCCAGCGACGGCCGCAACAAAACCTCCACGCTCGCCAACGCGTTGGAAGCCCTCATCGGCGCCATCTACCTGGACTGCGGGTATGAGGAGGCACAGCGCTTCTGCGAGCGGTTCATCCTGGGCAATCTGCAGAAGCTCCTCTCGCTCGGCAAGCACCGCGACGAGAAGAGCCTCTTCCAGGAACGGGTGCAGGAGAAGAACGGCATCACGCCCCACTACGAGGTGCTGGAGGAGGTGGGGCCCGACCACGAGAAGCTCTTCACGACGGCCGTGTTCGTGGGGACCGAGAAGGTGGCGGAGGGGCAGGGGAACAGCAAGCAGAAAGCAGAGCAAGCCGCGGCGAAGGAGGCGTTGAAGGTGAAGGGGTGGAAGTGATGTCGGATGCACGAGTTATCGTTATTTCGTTATTTTGTGCGCGAATGCAGATCGAATCAATACCGGGATACGAAATAACGAATGAACGAAATAACGAAGTAACATTTCGTCAAGATATCCGTCAACAAATAAGTCAGATTCCCCCTGAGCAAATGGACTTGCCCTTCGGTACGCCCGAATCCGCCACCTTCGTCACGAACGTCGGTCTTGTGACGAGTGACGGCCCCATCGGGCCCAACATTACCTCCATTGAATGGACGCACCACATCTCGCACAAGCCGGGACTCGTGGCCGTGTGCATCGACGTGGGCGACGCGACGGAGGAGAACATCAAGGCAACCAAGGAGTTCGGCGTCAGCCTCGCTGCCAGTGACCAGAACGTCCTCGCGAGCCTGGCGGGCAATACCAAGGGGCGGAAGACCGATAAGATCGGTTTCCTCAAGGAGTTGGGGTTCCGATTCATCCCCGCGGAGCACATCCGGTGCCTTCTCGTGGAAGGCGCGTCCCTCCAGCTGGAGTGCCGCCTCTTCCAGGAGCTCCAACCCGGCAACCGCACGGTGTTCATCGGCGAGGTTCTCAAGGCCACGGTATTCCCGGAGAAGACCCCGTTGATCTACCACCGCGGCAAGTACTGGAACGTCGGTGAACAAGTCCGCAAGCCCGGGCAGGAGGAGCTGGAGAAGCAGAAGGATATCATCGCAAAGTACGCCAAACGCTGAAGCGGAGCCGTGGTGCGTATCTCGTATCTCGTATCTCGGATTACGTATCCGCGTCGTCTTTGGTTATACGCAATACGAAATACGCA
>CAZCWV010000063.1:0-4107 GCA_964502425.1 uncultured Candidatus Peribacteria bacterium
GGGACGCCATGGCATGGCGTCCTTACGACCGTCCGTCCCACCGTCGCGGGTTCATCCGGATATACGTCCGGATCCGGTGTAGGGCGTCGGTATCGCGGATGATCCGATCGTGATACCGCGGTTGCCATGCGAAGATTCCGGGAGGGGGCGTGGACGAGGCAGGGACACGGCCATCGGTGGGCGACGGTGCGGCCGTGGTAGGGACGCGGCATGCCGCGTCCTTACAACCATGGATACGTTTTGTGCATGCCGATTTGAACGAACCGATGATCGCGGGTAAGGAGCCAGAGCGTAGTGGCCCGAAGCGGTTCGTCGTCGGTCCGGGACCGCGTGGATGCGGATGGATGATGACGATCCCATGTACATGGTCAGGCATGACCACATGTGCATCCACCGTAACGTAGGGATGGTGCGCAGAGATGGTGCGCCAGCATTCATCCACGATGCATCCGATGGTCGAGAGGTGCATAATCCCGTTCCGCACCTCCCCCAGCCACGGCACGCGGTCCCGCGTGTTGATCGTCACGAAGTACGCCGCCGCGCTCGTGTAGTCCCACGGCGCGCAGCGCGCCGACGCATTGCGGTATTTGCCCAAGAAGAATGTTGCCGAATGGTCGGGGGCCATGCCCTTAGCGTACGCACGTGTTTTTTCCGTCGGGAGTCTCCCCGAGGCATTTTATTGCGGGATGTCACGGTTTTTCTCATTCCCAAGCCATTCCGGACGTTCTACGCCCCCTCGGAACACTCCCCTGTTTCGGGTACAATCCCCCCGTGCGCGTCGATATCCTCACGCTCTTCCCCGGCATGTTCGTTGGTCCCCTTACGGAGAGCATTCTCGCGCGGGCGCAGGAGGAAGGGTTGGTGGACATCCATTTTCACGACCTCCGGGCATTCGGGCTCGGGAACTACAAACAAGTAGATGATGCTCCCTATGGCGGCGGGGCGGGGATGGTGATGCGGCCGGAGGTACTCGTCGCGGCCATCGAGAAAGCCACGGAGGAAGGACGGAAGACGTTGCCGCGGAGGAAGCCGCAAAGGATCTACTTCTCTCCTCGTGGCCGCAAGCTCAAGCAGGCCAAGGCCGAGCGCCTGGCGAAGAGGCCCTGGCTCCTCCTCCTCTGCGGCCACTACGAGGGCATCGACCAGCGCGTGATCGACGGATGGATCGACGAAGAAATCTCCATCGGCGACTACGTCCTCACGGGCGGCGAACTTCCGGCGATGGTCCTCATCGATGCCGTGGCGCGGCAGATCCTTGGCGTTCTCGGCAAGGAGGAATCGGCGGCGGAAGAGAGCTTCTCGGCATCGTTGGACCGGAAGAAGGAATACCCCCACTACACGCGCCCGGAGGAGTTCCGCGGCCTCAAGGTTCCCCCCGTCCTCCTCTCCGGCAATCATGCGGAGATTGAGAAGTGGCGCAAAAACCAGATCCATTGACGTATTGATCAATCATCCTGCGGTGCTATCCTTCCCCCAGGTCAGTTGCTCACTGTTTCTCTTTTCCATGGAGGAAGAAATGAGACTGCTGTTTGTTTTTTTGCGAGTAGTGTTTCGATCCCCCCTGAGTAAGAGGAGGAACCACGACACGTGGTTCACTCTGGATCCCTGATGAGCTTTTCTGACCGCTCCCGTGCCATCGTGCACGGGGGCATTTTTCTTGCACTTGGAAGTGATTGATGCGTTGCGTTCAACAATTGTGGTGGAGAATCCAGCTTCATTGACGTATTGATCTAGGATCGTGCAGTGCTATTCTTTTCGCAGTGCGGTTGTTCACCCGTTGCATAAGGAGAGACCCATGGAAATGTTCTTGCTCGTTCTCATCTCCATCCTCATTTTGTGGCCGTTAACCATTGCGCTGACGTATCCGCAAAAAAAATGGTTAGAGAAAGTCTTGGGCACGGAACCGCTTTCGCTGCCTGGCACAGGATCTCCTCCGGAGAGGAGAAACAAGGAGAACAGGTCATCGTCCCGATTCAATTCCATGCATTATTGAATCGGGAACATCCGCCCATCGAGCCCGTGCCATCGCGCGCACGGGCTCTTGTTTGTACACTGTATCGGTGATGGATGCGCTACGCCGTACATTGGCCACGGAAGGATCGGTGACGTTCTCCGTGCGTGCGCGCCCCCATGCGCCGCGGACGGCTGTGAAGGATGTGATGGACGACGGCAGCGTGAAGATCGCGGTTGCCGCTCCCGCCGAGGAGGGCAAGGCAAACGAAGAACTCGTGCGGTTTTTGGCGGAGGAATTCGGCGTGCATTCCTCGCAGGTAGAAATTCTCAGCGGGGGAGGGAACCGGCGGAAGCTCGTGAAGATTCGGAAGTGAGGAAGGTGAGGAAAAGCAGGAAAGTGAGGAACGTCCATACTACGAAACCTTCCTCACGTTCCTCACCTCAATCACCTTCCTCACCTCATGACGCTCTCGATCCATCCCCGCAGGTCCGCGTAGCGCGGGAGGCCGGTTTGCTTGTCGCCGTTGAGGATGAGCGTGGGGACGAGGGTCACATCCAGACTCTCCGCCAGATCCCCCTGCGCCGCGGCAAATGCGAGGGCGGGGGCGGAGGAAAGGCAGGCGTTCAGCTTCTGTGTATCCATGCCGAGCTCACCGGCGGCATCCAGCAGGGCGGGGAGCGTGTGTGCGGGAAGCGCGAAGAGCGTCTGATGGAATCCGTCACCTCTTCCCTGCTCCCGCGCACAAAACAGCGCCGCGGTTTCCGTCACGCTCAACGGATACTTGCGGATGGGGAGGATGGCCGTGCGGAGGAGCAGGTTTCCCTTTTTCACAAAATCCTCCATGAGGCGGGGGACGATCGCTTCCTCGAACTGGCGGCAGAACGCGCAGGAGTAATTGGTGAAAACCAGGAGTTCGAGCGGCGCATCCGGCGAGCCGCGGTCCAGCGTCGTCCCGCTCTCCGCTACGGGCACCGATGATGTCGACTGGCTCGTCGCAGTGGAGGACGACTGAGCGGATACGGCAATGGAGGAAGACGACACGTTCATGAGCGACAGGAAATCGTCCGTGCGGTCCGTGGCGTCTTGTCGCACGGTCACGCATGCGGTCAGGAGCATTGTCAGGAGAAGCGCCAAAAGGGATCTTGATCGAAGGGGCATTGGGGAGAGAGTAACAGAGTAAGGGAATATTGGAATAATGGAGTAAGGGAGTAATGGGTTGTTCCATATCTCATTATTCCAGTATTCCAATACTCCATTATTCCACTATCCCTTCCATACAAAGCCGTATTTCTTGTGCTATCCTCTGCCCCGTGGCTCCCCTCCCCGAAAATTCGGCGGGCAGAGTAACCCTGTTGGGGATTCCCATCGACCCCGTCACCGACGACGCCGCGGTGATGAAGATCCTCAACTTTCTGGAGAGCAACCGGCAGCATCAGGTGGCCACGCCGAACAGCGAGATGCTCGTGGAGGCGGTGCGCAACAGGGAATTCCGGCGGATCCTCCAGGGTTCCAGTCTCAATATCCCCGATGGGGCGGGGCTCCTGTGGATGGCGCGCCTCACGCGGCAGACGATTCCCCGGCGCGTGACGGGAGTGGATACGATGCGGGAACTCTGCAGGGTGCTGACGCCGGAACAGCCGATCTTTTTGTTAGGGGCGCGGTCGGGGGTGGCGGAGAAAACAGCGATGGCCCTCAAGGAGCGGAATGCGCGGCTCAAGATCGCGGGGACGTACGCCGGTTCCCCCCGCGAGGGTGACGCGCGGGAAATCCTCGCGCGCATCAACGCCAGCAATCCCGCCATCCTCTTCGTGGCGTTCGGATCGCCCGCGCAGGAGCTCTGGATCAAGCGGTACCTTCCCTCCCTCACGGGCGTGCGGGTGGCCATGGGCGTGGGAGGCGCGTTCGACTTCATCGCCGGGGTGCAGAAGCGGGCGCCGCGGTTCGTTCAAAAGCTCGGCTTGGAATGGGCGTGGCGCCTCGCGCGCGAGCCGCGGAGGATCGGGCGGATCTGGAACGCCGTTCTCGTCTTCCCCTCACTCGTGCTCAGGTATGGGAAGGCGGAACCTGCGGCGTGAGTGACGTTATTTCGTTCCTTCGTTATCTCGTTATTTCGTCAACGTTGAAAGTGCGCACGAAATAACGAAGAAACGAAT
>CAZCWV010000063.1:4207-6677 GCA_964502425.1 uncultured Candidatus Peribacteria bacterium
GTCTCCGCCAAATAATCCCGCTCGTCCTCCCGCTCGCGCAGGAGTTCCGTCCGTCCGATCCCTTCCTCTTCCATGAGGAGATAGATGGCGATGTCGGGCTTTTCCACCAATGCCGCGCTCAGCGTCAACGTGGCGCGCGCCAGTGTGGCGGAGACTCCCACGATCAATGCCGAGAGGAGCAGGGCCCAGAAGACCCTCAGGCGGTAGCCTTTTTGCGAGAGGAGGTGGATGTGCATGTTCTATAATATTATATCATAATTAGGTGATAAACGCCAATCCTGCTATTCTCGAGCGTGATGCGGAAACTCTGCCTCATCATCATTGATGGATTTGGAGTAGCTCCGCCAGGACCGGGAAATGCCCGGACGCTCGCCAACATGCCAACAATCACACGGCTAGAGAAGGAAACATCCAATGTGATTATGCAGGCGGCAGGGAATGCCGCGGGATTGCCGGATGGACAGCAGGGCGCAAGTGAACCGGGACACCTGACCATCGGCGCGGGGAGGATCGTGTGGCAACCGTTGGAGGAGATCAATCAAGCGATTCACACGGGATTGTTCTTCGAGAATTCCATCCTCATCAGTGCCTGCAAGCGTGCAGTGGAGCGTCATGTCCCCCTGCATCTCATGGGCATCTATTCGCAGGGGGGTGTCCACGGCCACGCCGACCACTGGCGCGCACTCATCGAGCTGACGGAGCGGCACAAGGTGGAACGTGTCGTACTCCACCTCATCGGCGACGGGCGTGACGTGCCCAAGCAGCAGTTCTGCGAGGACCACGCCGCGCTCCTGGCATACCTCAAGGGTCATCCTTCCGTGAAGGTTGCCTCGCTCATCGGACGGTACTACGCCATGGACCGTGACAAGCAGTACGCCACGCGCACCAAGCCGGCGTATGACCTGTATACGCAGGGGGTCGGTAATGAGGTGAAAGATCTCTGTTCCGGTGCGCAAGCGTGGTACGCCAAGGCTCCCGAGAAGGAACAGACTGATTACTATGTCCGTCCCCTCAAGACGCCGGATTTCCTTCCCATGCGGTCGGGTGACGTTGTCATCGGCGTCAATTTCCGCACGGATCGCATGTACCAAATGATTGCCGCGCTCGAGCAGGAGGATTTTGCCGCATTCAAGCGGACGGTGCGCATCACGGACGTGGTCTGCATGGGGCCGTATTCCAAGTACCTGCCAGTCGCTTTTCCCGCGCAGAAAATCAGGAACACGCTCGTGGAAGCCGTCTCCAGTGCCGGCGGAAAAATCCTCAAGATAGCTGAGACTGACAAGTGGGCGCACACCACATTCTTCTTCAACGGCCAACGGGAGGAACCGTTCCCGGGCGAGGAACGCATCCTCATCGAATCTCCCAAGGTCCCCAATTTCGCGAGTACCCCCCGCATGAGTGCGGACAAGCTCACGGACCGGTTGATCCAGGAAGTATCATCGAAACGCTACGATTTCATCGTGGTGAACTACGCCAACCCCGATCTCGTTGGCCATGGAGGGGTGCTGGAGGCGGAAATCCTGGCTTGCGAGGCGGTGGACGAAAACATCGGCCGCTTGCTTCCGATGCTTGAACGGAATGGATACGACTGGATTGTGACGGCAGACCACGGCAATGCCGAGGAGAAGTACTTCCCCGGGACAACCCAGGTGAGCCCCAGCCACACCAAGAATCCCGTCCAGACTTTTGTGCATTCGGACAAAATTCCGTCCTCTGCTTCCCTCAAGGGGAAGACGGGCATCAAGGACATTGCGCCGCTCTGTCTCCAAATCATGGAGCTTCCCGTTCCTGCTGAAATGAAATGACGACATCCCACTCCGATCACGATCAACAGCTCGTCGCATCCTTCCTCGCCCGCAATGGTGTGGCGGATGCCGATCCGCAGATCGCACTGGTGGAACTGGCGCATGCCGTTGCGGCAATCCCGTGGGGTGAGGCGCGGACCATCAAGGACGTCATGGAGAAGGGCGTGGGGACGTGCCGGGGCAAGCACCGGGTGTTCCTGGAGGCGTGCGCGCAACTCGGCATCGAGGCGCGCCCCGTGGTCTGCACCTTCCACTGGGCGGAACAGGAGATACAGTACCCGCCGGAGCTCAAGGCATTCCTCCAAGACCATCACTGGCCGCAGAACCACACGTTCGCGCAGGTAAAGGTCCCGCGGAGCTTCAAGCCGAAGGCGAAGAGCGAAGTGGGGTGGATTGACGTGGACCTTACGTGGGATCCCCCGCTCTCCGCGTATGGCTTCTGGACGTTTCCGGAGGATTGGGACGGCGAGCACTCCTTCCACGCGGTCAAATTCCTGGAGCGGTGGGACGGGGTGGACATCCAGTCTAAGGTCGACGAGCTCGTCAACACGCTCACGCCGGAGCAGCAACAGGCGCAGGAGCACTTTTTGAAGGAATTCATTGCGTGGGTGGCATCGCTTCGGTGAGAGATCTCTTTCCACTTTTTCCCGGCGGAAAAGGTGAGC
>CAZCWV010000064.1:0-6641 GCA_964502425.1 uncultured Candidatus Peribacteria bacterium
TCAGAAGAACGAAACGAATCGGGTTATTTTAGTATGATCAGTTCCAATAGGCTTCCTTGAGCGCGCGCTGGATGGCGTCTTCGAGCTGCATGTTCCCCTCCACTTTCTTCGTCTTCCCTTCCAGTTGGAACACGCGCTTCATGGAGCGGTACGTGCCCCAGGGGTAGAAGCGCTTGCGGCGGGGGCCGCGGCCTCCTGAGCGCGACGAAGGACGTTCCTCGTCAGGGGGGGAGGGCATTTGCAGCGGTTTGGGATTGCCCGCGCGGCTCCATTCCAGAGGTCCGATGACGGTCTTGGATTCAGGATCCACGTAGACGAGGTCATCATCCTTGTATGCTGGCGGTGGCGTGGGGTCTGGCATGTGCGTATGGAGTATAGCGTATTGCGTATGACGGAAGACAGCTACTCCGCATCCGTTCCAGGGTGCGGTCCTGTCATCATTTCGCATGCAGCAGCATTTGCAGGGTGTTTCTATGGATACAGCCGGTGCTCCTCCGGCGCCGGAGGGGGCGGCGGGGGCGGGGGTGGTGGGGCGACGTAGGTTTCGGTATTCTCACGGGGAACCGTACGGTCTTCCGGATGGTGGAAGAGTTCTTGCACTTGCTGCTTGCGCATCTCCTGGAAGCGAAGGAAGGAGTAGAGGAGCGCCACAAGTGATCCGATGAGGGAGACGTAGATGCCGAACCGCATCTCCATGCGTGTGAATTCCAGTGTGACGTTCATGAGGACGGAGAGCGCGGCCAAGATGAGCAGCGCGGCTGCCCCGGACGCGGCCAAACGTACAGCCTCGCGGTGGCGCTTGCGGATGAGCACGGGGCCTCCCAGTAGGGGGACAAGAGTAATGATCAGCAGGAAGAAATGGAGCAGGAACACGCTGAAACCCAGGATGGAGGTATAAAACTCAAATCCCCAGTAGTTCACGCGCTCGCCGCCCAGCCATTCGCCGCTCATCCAGGGCAGGAAGACGCCCACAATGGCTACCAGGGAACCAGCGTTGAGTATTTGTTCCTCGGTTTCGAGTGCGGCGAAGCCGCGGAGAAAGCGCGGGGGCATACGGCTACCGTAGCAGGGGAGGCCTTGAAGAGCCAGTGTCATACCGGGATAATCTGCTGTAGCCAGGTGTCATTGGTGGTCGCCGCATCCGCGCCTGCACATGATCCCGTAGGCGTCTACTGCAACGTGCGGTATAGTACCATGCTCACTTCATTTCATGCGTATTGCAATCGATGTCCGCGAGGCATGCAAGACCCGGAAGTCCGGGAAAGGTCAGTGGGTGCTCGGCCTGCTGCGCGAGCTGGCGCGTCGTCCGGTCTCCCTCGTTACTTTTTCCAATCTCCCCCTGCCGCCCGCGCTCACGCAGGCGAGGAATATTGAGGAGCACGTGATGAGCGGGAATGGATTGCTCTGGCACTGGAAGGTTGCACGAGCGGTGCGGCGCAGCGGGGTCGAAGTCTACGTGAGTCCCACGAGTTACATTGTGCCGTGCGTCCTTGGGGCATCCTTTCCCGTGGTGCCCGTCGTGCACGACCTCATTGCGTTCCGCGATGCCACTCACGAGCGGCGCGCACGGTATATTGAACGCCTCACTCTCCGGCGGGTGCTCAAGACGGCTCGGCACGTGTGCACGGTGAGCGAAACGACAAAGCGGGATCTCTTGGAACACTTCCCATCCGTCACCCCGGACCGCGTCACGCCCATTTTCGCCGGTCCGCTCAGGGAGTCGGTCGTCCCCCATAGCGCTGACCAGCGGACGGTTCTCTGCGCCGGCACCCTCTCGCCGCGCAAGAACCAGAAGAGGCTGATCGAGGCGTTTGCAGAACTCCCCGCCGCCTTGCAGGCGCAGTACAAGCTCCTCCTCATCGGGAACCGCGGATGGAAGGACGAGGAGATCCTCTCCCTCGCGTCCAAGACTCCTGGCGTTGAATGGCGCGACTACGTCCCCGACGCGGAGTATGAATCCCTTCTCTCCTCCTGCACCATCCTCGCGCTGCCGTCTCTCTATGAGGGCTTCGGACTCCAGGTGCTCGACGCGCTTCAGCGGGGCATTCCCGTCCTCACCTCCACAAGGGGGAGTTTGCGGGAAGTCTGCGGCAACGCGGCGCACTATGTGGACCCGGAGAACATCTCCTCCATTGCGGCCGGATTGGAACTCCTCCTCACGAGCGAGCGGGTGCGGTTCGATCTACATGCACGTGCGCAGGAGCAGGCGAAGAAGTACAGCTGGCGGCGGACCGCGGACTTGCTGCTCAACGTCCTCGCTCGAACGTGAGGCTTGATTGTTGTACAATACATTCCCCGCCCCAGGATCTGTTCGGCTGGGTCCATTCCTGCACGTCATGAAGTACAAGCGCATCGGTGTCACGGCAAAGTCGGACTTGGACGACCGCGATGCGGTTGTTGCCCGCGTCCTTGCCATCCTTAAGAAGCAAGATGTCGAGGTATGCTTCGATGCGAAGAGGAAGAGGAATTTGCCGAGTGCTTCCCGCCTCCCCACCTTCACGTGCGAGGAGGATTTTGATCTCCTTTTGGTCATCGGCGGCGACGGGACGATCCTCCGCGCCATCCGCGAGCTCCAGGATTTCTCCATTCCCATTCTCAGCATCAACCGGGGAATGGTGGGGTTTTTGGCCGAGCTCACGATCAATGAAGCCCCCAAGCTCCTGCCGCGGTTCCTGCGCGGAGAGGGCGTGATGGACGAGCGCAGTTTGTTGCGCGTTGTGGTGGAGCGCCGCGGGCGTACGATCGTGGACAGTTACGTCCTCAACGAGGTGGTGGTTTCCCAGGGAAGCATCGCGCGGCTCATGGACCTCAAGGCCACCGTGAACGGGGAGGACCTTGCGACCTTCCGCGCCGACGGACTCATCATCGCCACGCCCACGGGTTCTACGGCATACTCGTTGGCTGCCGGAGGGCCTGTCGTCCATCCCAAGCTCCGCGCGACCATCATCACGCCCATTAATTCGCACGCGTTCACGCAGAAGCCCATTATTATCCCCGGCGAGCAGACGGTGGAGGTGGAAGTGCTCTCCAAGAAGAACAAGTTCGGCGATACCCAAGTGAGCCTGACGCTCGACGGCCAGACGTACGTTACGCTCCAGCGCCACGATCGCATCCGCGTCATGCTCAACCACACGACGGTCAAATTTCTCCGCCGGGGGGAGGAGACGTTCTACGGGGCGCTGCGGACGAAGTTGAAGTGGGGGGAGCTTCCTGCGGAATGAGCTTCTAGCTTGTAGCTTGTAGTTCATCTGTATGAGGAATATCAAAGCAATTACTGCGTTCTTGTACAACCTACCACCTACCACCTACAACCTAAAACATTCACCGGACGATCATCTGCTCCCTTCCCGGACCCGTTCCGATTAAGGAGACGGGAACACCGGTCTTTTCTTCGATGAACTGCACGTACGACTGCGCGTTCTTCGGGAGCTTCCCGAAAGATGTGATGCCCGCGGTGGAGGTCTTCCAGCCGGGAAGTTCTTGGTAGGTGACGTTCCCTTTCTCTTCACTGATGCCAACGGGAATCACGTCCTCTTGATCAAGAACGTCAAGCTTGGTGATGTTCCAGCACGCGAAGCCGTTGATGCGCGCGCTGAAGGCCAAGTCGGGAACGTAGAGCCATCCGCAGCGGCGCGGACGTCCCGTGGTAGCACCGTACTCCCCTCCCCGCTCGCGGAGCCGGTCCCCCGTTTCCCCCTTCACTTCTGTGAGGAAGGTCCCCTCGCCTACGCGGGTGCAGTACGCCTTGGCCACGCCGATGCAGGAGGTAAGCGCGCGGGGGGGCAAGCCCAGTCCCTGCAGCGCTCCCGCGGCGGTGGTGGAACTGCTTGTGACGAAGGGGTACGTCCCATGGTCGACGTCGAGAAGCGTGGCTTGCGCGCCTTCGATGAGGACGCGCTTGCCTTCCATGACGTCGAGGATCGCGGGGAGCGGCTGGATGCGGTCTCGCAGGAGGCTGTAGGCTTCCTCCAGCTGCTTCGCTTCCACGTCCACGTTCACGGAGACCGAGTACGTCTCTCCCGCGAGGCCGTTGCGCCAGGCGAGTTCCGCGCGCATATCGCCCCCGTTCCGCACGAGGCGGTGGAGGTCACCGAGACGCATGCCTGTTCGAGCGGCCTTTTCCACGTAGGCAGGTCCGATGCCGCGTCCGGTGGTACCGATCTTTCCCTTTCCTTTCGCTGCTCGCCGATCCTCCATCACAGCGTCCACGTTCTTCTGGTAGTCGAGGATCACGTGTGCTTCATCACAGAGGTACAGGCGCGGAAGGACGTCGATACCGGCGGCGCGCAGGAGTGCGATCTCCTCGAGGAGCGTGGGGAGATGGATCACCATCCCCGAGCCGAGCACGATGGGTTTCCCATCATGCAAGCTTCCCGCAGGCAGGAGGTGGAATACGTGCTTCTTACCCTTCACGACGATCGTGTGTCCCGCGTTGGCGCCTCCGCATGCCCTCGCGATCACGTCGAAATGCTCCGAGAGGATGTCTATTGCCTTCCCTTTTCCCTCATCTCCCCACTGTGCGCCGATCACGGCGCTGCAACTTCCGAGAGAGGAGAGGAATGTATCCACGGCTGAACAGTATCATTTTTCACGGAGGAGTGGAAGAGATTGGCGCACGGCAATTTGGCTATCAGATGAAGAAATCAAAGGAATGCGAGGAGTCCATCAATGAGTTTCATCTGTTCCTCCTCACATTCAATCACGATCCCGCAGCAAGCGGGGTTCTCCTGCGCCTGTCGCACGAGAGGGCGAATGATATCCATCCCATCTAAACCGGCGAAAATGGCATCGTGAGGTTCGTATTCAATAATATCCCGTGGAAGTACGCGGTCGCTGCGCACGTAGGGGGGGTTCGAAACGAGGAGGAAGGAATTGCGGAAGTCCCGGAGCGGTTCCAGGCAGGGGCCGTGCAGGAAGGCGATTCGGTCGCGCACGCCGTGGCGTTCAGCATTCCGTTCTGCAACGTCCAGCGCCCCACGGCTGACGTCCGTCGCGATCACGGTCAGGTCGGGCATTTCGAGAGCAAGCGTGACGGCGATGGCGCCGCTCCCCGTTCCCACATCCACGACGGCCGACGTCGGTTCATGACGGAGGATGCGGCTCATCGCCACGATTCCCGCATCGATCGGGACAACGGTGTCCGTTGGTTCATGGAGCCATGCAAGTGCAACATCGACAAGGCTTTCGGTCGCGGGGCGCGGGACGAGGACACGCGGGTCCACGGAGAAGGTTCGGCCGTAAAATTCCTTCTCGCCCGTGATGTACACGATAGGCTCGTGACGGAGACGTCGGCCCTCCCACGTCTTCCATCGTTCCTGCTGATCGTCCCGCAATGCGTATTCGGGATGCGCCAAGACGAATGTCCGCTCTTTGCCCAAAAGCGCCGCCAGGAGAATCTCGGCGTCGTTTCTCCGGAGCGGAGTGGCAGAGAGGAGACCTGCGATCTGCATGCGCTATGATACTACCCGTGAAGACCGTTGCGATCGATTGTCGGTTTGCCCATTTGTCCGTCGGCATCGGGCGGTACACGCGCGAAATCGTCGCGCACCTTCTGCAGTGTAAGGATGCTATTGCCTACGTGCTCATCGTGTTGCCTGAGGGGGAGGCGTGGGCGCAGTCGCTTCCCGGCTCACCGCGCATCGTCCTCTCCCGGTCCCCGCATTACTCCCTTCGCGAACATTTCGAGATTCCCCGGCTTCTTCGGTCCGCAGGTGTGGACCTTCTCTTCTCCCCGCACTTCACAACACCGTTCCGTTGCCCGGTTCCTGCCGTCATAACGGTCCATGATCTCATCCTCCACCGCTTCCCCAATCGCGCGCATCCACTCAAGCGCTTCGTCTACCGCTCTTTCTTCCGCCGTTCCGTGCGCCGGGCGCGACGCGTCATCGCGGTGAGCCGCTTCACGGCGGCGGAACTCCAGTCCACGGCCGGCGACGCGGCCGTGCGCAAGACCAAGGTGATCCTGGAAGGCGTGTCGCCCGAGTTCGTCCATCGGAGCTCGGAGGAACAGGATGCCGTCCTACAGACGTACGGAATCAGCAAGCCGTTCTTCCTCTACGTGGGCAACGCCAAGCAGCACAAGAACGTGCAATTCCTCATCGATGCCTTTGGCAGGATCAGTCCGTCGCCATTACAGCTCCTGTTGGTGATGGGGGGAAAAGAAGCGGCGTCCGTCCGTCTTCGCGAAGGCGTGCGGTACCTCCCGCACGTGAGGGATGAACACCTACCCGCCCTCTACTCGGCCGCTACGGCATTCGTCACCGCTTCCCTCTACGAGGGCTTCGGCCTCACGATTGCGGAAGCCGCGGCATGCGGTTGTCCGGTGATCGCCACGAACCGCGGCGCCATCCCCGAGGTCGCCCCTCCCGATGCCGTCCTCCTCCCTCCCGAGCTGGAAGCGTTCGCGGAGGCGATGCGCCATCCTCCCGTCACGTCCACGCCGAGGATGTTCTCGTGGAAGGATGCGGCGGGGAAGACGGTGGAGGTGCTGCGACAAGCTTTGGGATCGTAAGGATGACTTGGTATGGCGTCCCTACCTTCTCAAGACTCTCACCGTTATACTCGCTCCCCATGGACTCCCTTCGCTCCATCCTCCCCAAGGTTCTCCGCAAGCGCGGGCTGCACGGCCAGGCTACGGCTGG
>CAZCWV010000065.1:0-1545 GCA_964502425.1 uncultured Candidatus Peribacteria bacterium
GAAGGTGGGCACCATTTCCCTCAACCTCCAGAAGATGCCCTACTTCAAGCGCGTGGGCCGCGCGGTGTACGCGTTCGATTCCGGGAGGAAGACGGGGGTGGCGGCGTAATCTTCACCATATTGAACTGAAGGAAAGTGCCCCGGCTGGGGCATTTTTCCTGTTCCTTCAATCTTTTCTTTTGTGGAAGCTGAACACAATGGGGAAGGGTTGGACCATTTGACCGATGGTTCCCGGAGGGCATACGTTCTGTCCATGGCGCTATCCGAAACACCCGAGGGAGGAGAGGAGGATTTGCGTGGACTCCATGCATGTTATATCCAATATTTGCAGGATATGAGACGGGCGAGTAGTAAGGGAATGCAACACTACTTGCTGCCCCGCGAAGACTTCAACGATTTTGCAGCATGGTGGTCGGGGCTGAGTGCAGAGGTACAGGCAATGTTCACCAGAGATTTCCGCAAAGGATACGCGCGGGTGGTTGCAGAGAATGACCAAAAGATTATTGATACAATATGGGGGAAGAAACCGGCTGCATGGGAGAACCTTGGGAGCGGACTGAATTGAATTCGTGTCGGCAAAGTGCTGCTAGCCGCACTTCGAGGAAGAAAGTCCCAATACTCCACTATTTTCCATTCTCCTGCTATCATGGTGCCATGAACCGCCGCACCCTCGCCTTCACTGCCCTCCTCTTTCTCCTTCCGCTCGTAGGCTGCTGGAAGGAACCGATCCAGCCTCTTCCGCTGGGGCAACAGACTGTGTCAGGTTTGATTAAACCAGCTTCGATATCCGTCATTCGGCGCGGGACGCATGTGCTCATACAGGGCGGCGAGGAGATCGCGTACCTGGAGAGCGCCACGGTGGATCTGGGTGAGTTCGAGGGTCGCACGGTGGATGTTTCGGGGACGTATGAGGCAAACACGGACCCCGACGCGCTTCCGGTGATTGTGGTGGCGGCGGTGAAGGGTGGGCAGTCCCTTGGCCGCAGCTGGACAATCCCCTCCCTCAACATCTCCCTCGAAACCCCTCCCGGCTGGAATTGGGAGATTATGGGGACGGACGTGCAGTTCACGGCGTCGGGTTCGGCGCGGCCCATCCTCTCACTCTTCCTCGAGGAAGAATCCAAACTCCTCTCTGCAGATTCCTCATCGGGCGACGTGATGGTTGCCGTCTCCAACGTGCAGGGGCGTCGCGCGGTGCGGTCGCAGAATGCCAGTACGGGAGTGGAGCGGATACAGGTGGTGCGGGAGCTGGCTGCAGAGGAAAGCTCGTTCAACATCCTCACGCTTCTCTTTACCCCCTCCGGCGAGGAGCAGTTGGATCCCGCGGCGTGGGACGCCCTGAAGGACGATATCCTCCGTTCGCTCCGGTTCCTGGGCACGTCGTCTTCCCGCGCGTCATCCGCCTTCCGGAGTTCCGCAACGAGCGAGAGCGCGTCACTCGGGAGCGCCGGTTCTAATGGATCATCCGCCGCCGCGGTGGGCATTCCCTGTGGTGGTGCGGCGGGCGTCCTCTGTCCCGAGGGTTTTTACTGCGAGATTACGGAC
>CAZCWV010000065.1:1555-6521 GCA_964502425.1 uncultured Candidatus Peribacteria bacterium
TCGGAGAGCATTGTCTGAATTTTGAATGAAAGGGCCTGCCCTGAACCCGAGCGAACGCAGTTCGCGAGTGGTTCAGGGTGTACGATAATACACCACAACACTCTAAACACACTGCAACAGCAATTCATTGACCATTCTAGATGGTTCAATTATCTTGGAGGTGAACGTTTATACACTCAGAGTTCTGAGAGGCTGTGGAACCGCCGTTGTCTCTTTCCCTCCTATAAAACACAGCGTCCTCCTCTCTCTTTCCTTCCTCACTTCCTTCCACTCCCCTTTCCCCTCTTCTATCATGACGAAAGCATCCCTTCCCAAGCTCGGGCAAGCTTCCCCCTCCACTGTTATGGATCCCGTGACCAAGAAAACTGTGAAGAATGACCACGCTTCATCCGACAAGCTCGCTACTGCCAAGTACGACGCAGTGAAGAGCGCGCTCACGGAGATCAAGAAGAAGTACGGCGACGGCGCCATCATGCAGATGGGGGACGTGCCTGCCACGTCCATTGCGCGTGTCTCCTCAGGCTCCCTCTCCCTCGACATCGCCTTGGGCGGAGGCGTGCCGCTCGGGCGCATCATCGAGATTTTCGGCCCCGAATCGTCGGGCAAAACGACGCTCGCGCTCCACTGCATCAGTGAAGTGCAGAAGAAGGGCGGGCGCGCGGCATTCATTGACGCAGAGCATGCGCTGGACGTTTCGTATGCCAAGAAGATCGGTGTGGACGTGGACCAACTCCTTGTTTCGCAGCCGGATGACGGCGAGCAGGCGCTGGAGATTTGCGAGACGCTCGTCCGTTCGGGCGGCATCGAAGTGATCGTCGTCGATTCCGTGGCGGCACTCACGCCGCGGGCGGAGATCGAGGGCATGATGGGCGACTCGCACATGGGGCTCCAAGCCCGTCTTATGAGCCAGGCGCTGCGCAAGCTCACGGCGATCGTATCCAAGACGAATTGTTCCGTGATCTTCATCAACCAGCTGCGCATGAAAATCGGCGTGATGTTCGGTAACCCCGAGACGACCACGGGAGGCAACGCGCTCAAGTTCTACGCATCGCTCCGCCTGGATGTGCGGCGCATCGATAAGGTGATCGAGAAGAACGGCAAGGAGGGCGCCGAAGGCCAGGAGATCGTCGGGAACCGCACGCGCGTTAAAGTGGTGAAGAACAAGGTGGCGCCACCGTTCCGGCAGGCTGAGTTCGATATCCTCTACGCCGTCGGCATCAGCAAAGTTTCTGAGATCCTCGACCTGGGGGTCAAGTATGACCTCATCGAGAAAGCAGGGGCGTTCTTCCGCCACGGTGAAGAGACCATCGGGCAAGGGCGGGAACAGGCCAAGCTATTCCTCACGCAGAATCCAAAATTGATGAAAGAGCTGGAAGCGGGGATCAGGAAGGCTGCTAATGTTTGATGGTTTGTGGAGGTGACAAAAAATGACTCATGAAATGGGGGGATTTAGGCAAGGGAACACATTACGGGAGGGACCACACTGAGGGACGCGTAGGCGCCCCTCCCCTTCCGGTATACTTCTTCCATGACTGATCACATTTCAAGAGAGATATTCTCCGGTCATGGATGGAAAATATTCATGGAAACGTCGGATATGCCGAATGGTCGAACGAAGACGTCGGCAAGAGTGCATCGATGTGATTCCGTGCATATCATTGCGATGCCGACGGCGAAGACGGTACTGATGAATAAGGAATACCGTCCGCATTTTCGAACGCATTTATGGATGTTGCCGAGTGGGAAAGTGGATAAAGAGATGGACCATAAACAAGCGGCATTACGGGAATTACAGGAGGAGACGGGCAAAGCAGCACGCGAGCTTTCCCATTACTGCACCGTACGTCATTCCGAGAATTTAGTTATGAACAATCATGTCTATGTAGCTCGGGATTTGTACTCAGATCCTCTGCCACAGGACAAAGACGAAATGATCGAGGTCTTTGAGCTCCCATTTGAAGAGGCGCTGCAGAATGTTTTATCGAGTCCGCACGTCCATATGGCAAGCGCTTTTTCCCTTCTTCGTTATATGCGAGAACATGGACTTTGAATGTTATTAAGCAATAACAAGTATATCCAGACAATGGTAGAATTCGACGGCTTCCTCGGTTTCCTTGGCTTCCTCGGATTCCTTTCCACTGTTTCTCCACAATCCCCACACGCACGAGAGAAGGAAAGCGTCGCCCGCGCCATGTCAGTTCGTTGCGGTTGGCAAGTGTGATCCTAGAATGAGTCCCCTCTTTCCCCGTCATTGGAAATGGTGATGCTCGCTCCCCCCTCACAGCATTCCTCCAAGGCTCCACCCGTGCTTCAAGTGCAGCCGCACTCGCTGGAGGCGGAGCGGACCGTGCTGGGGGCATTGCTGCTCGATCCGGAGGCCATTGTGAAGGTGTCGGATCTCCTCGTCCCCGAGGATTTCTACGATCCCATCAACCGCCTGGTGTACAAGGCCGTGAGTGACCTCTTCCAGGGGCACGAGCCGATCGACTTTATCACGGTGTCCAGCAAGTTGGCTGATGATCGCAAGATCCAGGAGATCGGCGGAAGCGCGTTTTTGGCGGAACTTGCGTCGGCGGTGCCCACATCGTCCCACATCTACCAGTACGCGCAGATCGTGAAGACCAAGGCAGTGCACCGCCGCATCATCGAGGCGGGACAGAAGATTGCAGGAATGGGGTTTGAGGTCGAACGTCCGGTCGCGGAGCTTCTGGACGAGGTGGAGAAGACGGTCTTCGACATCACGAACACGTTCCTCAAGGAGAAATTCATCCACATCCGGGAGGTCCTGGGGGTGCGGTACGAGAAATTCGCGGAACTCCACGAGGCCAAGGACGACCAAGTCGTCAAAGGGGTGCCCACCGGTTTCCAGGCGCTCGACATGAAGCTCTCCGGCTTCCAGCCATCCGATCTCATCGTCCTGGCCGCGCGCCCCAGCATGGGCAAGACGAGCTTGGCGCTCAATGTCGCCATGAACGCAGCCATTCGTGCACACAAAACCGTAGGAGTTTTCTCGCTGGAAATGAGCAAGGAGCAGCTCGTGGACCGCTTGTTCGCCTCCATGCTCGGTGTGGATTCCTGGAAGCTCCAGCGCGGCAAGTTGGACGACAATGACTTCCAGAACATGGGGCCGATCATGGACGAGCTCAACAAGGCGAATATCTTCATCGATGATTCCGTTGCATCCTCCCTCCCGGAGTTGCGCGCCAAAGCGCGGCGTCTGCAGATGGAGCATGGGCTCGATCTCCTCATCATTGATTACCTGCAGCTCATGAGCACGGGGAACATGAACTACGCCGGGAACCGCGTGCAGGAGATTTCCGAAATTTCGCGTTCCCTCAAGCAGATCGGACGGGAACTACACGTCCCCGTCCTCGCCCTCTCGCAGCTCTCCCGTGCGGTGGAATCGCGGCCAGGAAACATCCCGCAGCTCTCCGACCTGCGCGATTCCGGTTCCATCGAGCAGGATGCCGATATCGTGCTCATGATGTACCGCGAGGACTACTACGAGGAAGACAGCTCCCGCCCCGGCATGACGGACATCTACATCCGCAAGCACCGCAACGGCCCCACGGGTAGGGTGGAGCTGATGTTCAAGAAGGAACAAATGCGCTTCTACGATATTGATAAGGCGCATAGCTCAAGTGTCCCTGCTGATGATGAATAGATCTTGGGAACGTTATTTCGTTACTTTTGTTACTTGGTTATTTCGAAATAACGAGGTAACAAACTAACGAATTGCCCGATGTTATCTCGACTTCCACCTACTCCGAGAACAGCCTAAGCTAAGTCCATGCCCCTCGCCCTCCCCGTCCGTCCGGAGTTATCGCTCACGGCCATCCTGAGTTACGCGGTGTTCGCTTTTTTCCTCGGCCTCGCCCTCACGCCGCCCTTCGTGCGGTTTTTGCGGAAGAACCGCATCGGGAAGCAGCTGCGCGTAGAGACGATGGATGGCAGGGAGCCGAAGATCTTCCGCACGTACCACGAGAAGAAGACGGGGACACCCACCATGGGCGGGCTCCTCATCTGGGGGTCCATCGTCTGCACGGTGCTCTTCTCACGCTTCCTGTCGCTCATCGGGCTCGTGCCCAATTCCCTCCTCCAGCGCGGACAAGTGTACCTCCCTCTCTTCGTCCTCGTAACGCTCGGCATACTGGGGGGGGTGGATGACTACTTGAATATCCGGGGCGTGGGGAAGAAGCGCGGGTTGGACGTGTTGCCGAAGATTATTTCCCTTCTCCTCATCAGTACGGCTGCCGCGCTGTGGTTCTACTTTAAACTGGATATCAACCAGATCCATATCCCGTTCTACGGCGCCCTCACGCTGGGAGCGTGGTACATTCCTATCTTCATTTTCATCATCGTCGCCACCGCCAATGCGGTGAATTTTACCGACGGGCTCGACGGATTGGCGGGAGGTTTACTCGTCATCGCGTTCGGGGCGTTCGGCATCCTCGCCTACGTCAAAGGTCTCTTCATCCTCGCGGGTTTCTGCGCCGTGGCGTCGGGCGCGATCGCGGCGTTTCTCTGGCACAACGTGCCGCCTGCGCTCTTCTTCATGGGCGATACAGGCGCGCTGGCGCTGGGAGGGGCGTTGGGCGTGATTGCGCTCATGACGGACCAAACCCTTGTCCTGCCGCTCATCGGTTTCATCTTTGTCATCGAGGCGCTTTCGGTGGTCATCCAGCTCACGAGCAAGAGGTTGCGCGGCGGCAAGAAGGTCTTCGTCGCGGCACCCATCCACCATCACTTCGAGGCGTGCGGCTGGGGCGAGAGCCAGGTGACGATGCGCCTCTGGATCCTGGGGGCCTTCATGGCGTTTTTTGGCATTGTGGTAGGCATATTTGGGTAATGAGGAATTTAGAATTTTGAATATTGAATGATGAATAATGAATGATGCATCGTCATAGTCCCGCATAGCAGAGCGCCATTCGTCACTATTCAACATTCAAAATTCATCATTCAATAT
>CAZCWV010000066.1:0-6485 GCA_964502425.1 uncultured Candidatus Peribacteria bacterium
CTTCCTGCGTTCTACGGCATGGATTCTGCCGGATGCCGGGTCTCCCGCCCGCGCCGCTCGGTTGCTGCGGCTCACGGCGTTCCCCGCGACGGACGCCCTCCGCGATGACGTCGAGGATGCGCTCCTTCTGCGATGGGAGCAGGAAGCCCAAGCTGTCCTCGCCACGGAAGACGATCCCGTTTCCACGATCACTTTCGTACTGGAAAGCATGGAACCCGTGCTCGTGCGTTTGCAGGAGTTGCGCTACGTGGAGCGGCTCTCGCGGTACGCCCGCGCCTGCATAGCCTTCACTGATCCCTATCGCGGGGAGCTTGAGCCGGAGCAGTTGGCGACACTGCAACGGATTACGGAACTGGGTAACGTGGAGCCTTTTGTGACGGAAGAGCAGGAGCAGCCCGAGGGGGAATCAACAGAGGAAGCGCGAGATGCCATTCCGGAAGCGTCCTATTCTGCGGAAGAGCTCTCCGCCCTCACGTACGAAGCGCTTCGCAACGCCCAGGCGATCTTCACGATCCACACCGCGATCGAACCACAGGAGGACGGTACGGCGGATGTCCGCAACATCGTCTTCAGCGCGCCGCAGGGCGACGCATCCTTCGTGTTCACCTACGATCCACGGACCGGTGACGTGAGCGATATTGCAAAGGATGGCGAGAGGCTGCCTTTTTCCCTTCCATTCGGGAGGTTTGCGGCGTGGGCGAGGGGGGAGTGAAGCTTATTGACTCTCTGCGCCGCTCCCCGTAGGCTTTTTCGGTCTTGGGATCGAGGTTCCTGATGATCTTTTTATCTTCGGGCGATTAGCTCCCCACTTCGCCCCCTCGAATACCCGGGGGCTACGCGGGGCAAGCAGGGGTTCTCTCTACTGTTCATTCCACCAATCGGGCGATTAGCTCAGGGGTTAGAGCGCGACACTGATAATGTCGAGGTCGATGGTTCAAATCCATCATCGCCCACCATTCTTAAGATTTTTAGCCTCGGAAGAGGCTTTTTTGTTTACAGCACTAGCCTTCATGGTTCTACCCTCCTCCATGCCCTCGGAGGGGTTTGTTTCATGAAATACTAGATGCAAAGATTACAAACTCCGATGAGGGTCAAAAAATAACCATGAACCCCTTGTTTTTGAAATGGCTGAATAGTTGATTTTACCCTTAATGATCTTGTTTGTACTCCATAGCGAGCATCCCATGCTCATCCGGTTTTTCTGCCACACTCCATCCATTCTTCTTAAAGAACGATGAAGCTTTGGTATTACGGACATTCACCACTGCTTTCCATGATACAAGAGGATGCAATTGTATGAGTTCACGCAAAACAGTTGAACCGATACCTTGATCTCGCAGATCGGGCTTTATCGCAAAATCAGTGAGGTAGTAATCAGGATACTTCTCCATCGGCGGAATCATGCCAACAACAGCCACTAAATCTTTACCGCTAAATACACTGTATTGCAGACCATTTTCTTCTTTCATGACATGTTCCAACCACTCATCGTCCATTGGACCAAGCTCCTTATTGAGAAGCGCATCGCCCTACCACGATTTGTATTCTGGGAAATCTTCGGCTTTGAACTTGGAGAATGTGAGAGGATCGCTCATATCGGTTCGCACCAATCGGGATAAGGAAGTAATTCTTCCAACTTCACCACTTTGTCCTTACTTAATACAACCTCGGTATTTAGGTTACCGTTATCAACTTGGAACATGAAGGCACGACATCGTCCGCAAGGAGAAAGAATACGCGATTTATCACCATCTTTCCACACAGCAACAATTTTGGCGATCTTGTACTCGCCATCGGTAATCATGGAACCGATTGCATTATGTTCCGCGCAATAACCCATGCTGGACGACGTATCAATACAAACGCCTGTGTAGATTTTTCCTGACGCTGAAAGCAAGGCGCAACCCACTCCTCCACTTGCGAAATCACCTGATTCGTAAGGGTTAAGTACAGATACTGCTTTTTCAATTAACTCTGCTGTTGTCATAGCAAAATTGTAAACAGATACGGTTCTTTTAGCAATTTCCTGTCCGCGCCTATTCCGAGAGGATACCTCCCTATACTTCTAACCCCTCTATCGCTTTACAAGCGCAGTCGCTTCTTCTTTTACCCAATCAATAGGTACTGCCAATTCTTGAACCTGCACTTTTAGACCACGCTTCTGAAACCCCTTCATACGCACGAATTCCGTTTTCTTCTCTAAAACTAGCGGTATGTGGAATGTGAAATACCTTTTAGGCTGTCTGTCACCATACTTTGTTCCTCGCTACGCTTGGACGCTCCGTTCGTCTCGGCTACGCAGGGTTCCGAATGCATCACGGAAGAGTGCGAGGTCACACTTGTCATAATTGCTCATCCATATCCGTCACGCTCTCGCCTTTTTCCACATGCATTGCGACTTTTGCGAGGAGGGGAGCGATGGGGAGGATGCGGAGGCCGGGGAAGGCCTTGGGGTCGAGCGGCAGGCTGTCCGTGACCACCACTTCCGTAAAGGCCGCTTCTTTGAGGCGCTCGATGGCGGAGCCGGAGAAGACCGCATGGGTGGCTGCGGCGTAGATTTCCTCGTCGGCGCCGCGCTCCAGGAGGGCCTTCTTGGCGGAGACGGGCGTGCCGCCGGTGTCGATCATGTCGTCGAAGATGATGCAGGTGCGTCCCTGGATGTCCCCGACCACTTCCTGGATCTCCACTTCTTGGTGCGCGGGGCGCGTCTTGTGGAGGATGGCGAGGTCGGCGCCCAGGAGATCGGCGAACTTCTTCGCCCGCTTGGTGCCGCCCACGTCGGGGGCGACGACCACCGGATCCTTCAGTTTCTTGCCGCGGAAGTAGTCCGCAAAGAGGCTGCGGGCCGTGAGCGCGTCGGCGGGGATGGAGAAGAAGCCCTGGATCTGGTCACTGTGCATGTCCAGCACCATCACGTGGTCCGCGCCCGATTCCTCCAGGAGGTGCGCCATGAGCTTGGCCGAAATAGGCTCCCGGGGCTCCGTCACGCGGTCCTGGCGCGCGTAGGGGAAGTGGGGGAGGATGACGTGGACTTTCTTCGCGAAGCTCAGCTTGGCCGCTTGGCACATGAGGAAGAGCTCCACCACATCCTCATTGGGCCGGAGCGTTCCGGTTTGGAGGAGGAACACTTCCTTGCCGCGCACGGATTCCCCATACTTGACGTAGTGCTCACCGGAACTGAATGCCTTGAGCGTCACTTTTCCCAGCGGGATGCCCAATTCTTTGGCGAGGGAAGTGGCGAGCGCAGGGTGGGAGGAACCGCTGAAGAGGTGCATGGGGTGTTGGGGAGGGAAGGACGAGCCGTATCGTACCATAGCACCCTCCCCACCCGAACGATCCGCATCGTTCGGATCGGGCGGGCGCCCTCTCCCCGGTTCCCTCACTGGGTCATGGAGGACGGACACTGTGAAGTGCCTTGTGGGTGCATTCGGGGAACGATCCTGTAGGATATTGTTACCTTTTTTCCTCATGCACGTCCGTTTCTCTACCGTCGTCGGCATGTCCGTAATTGATGAAGATGGAACGGAAGAGTTGGGGCGTATCGCGCACGTCCTCATCCATCCCGATACGGGAAAAGTGGAAGGTTTCTTTGTTAAAGTACCCGGATTGCTTTTGCGCACCGATATGCTTTTCCTGGCCACGGAGGACATCCAGCGGTGGGGTTTACGGGTGGTGGTCCGCGGACCCGATGTCTTATCCCCCGTTGCCGAGCGCATCCGTCTCCAGACGCTCCTGGAGGATGCGCGGCCCGTCCTTTCGCAGCGCATTCAGACGGACACGGGCAAGTATATGGGGCGTTGCGGGGATGTGCAGTTTGAGACGGAGCACTTCATGGTGGAGTGGTTGTGGCCGCGCAGGCTTTGGCGTTGGGGGATGCCGCTCCCGCTCGTGCTCATCGTGGAAGTCCGCAAGGACGCCATCGTGGTGCGCGATCCCACCGCGCCCGTGCCGGAGAAAGCCGCGCAGGAGAAGGCACCGATGCTACAAGTGCCGGAGACGGCTTGACCTCACCCCGACACCTTTTTCGTAGGGATGAGTGGTACCAAAAAAGCGCGCCTGCCGGCGCGCTTTTGACAAAGAATTGCTGAATGATCATTCGCCAATGCTGTACGCGGTTCCGGCGATGAAGCCAACGATCATGCGTGCGAGGATGACGACGATGAGCCCTACAATGACGTAGATAATCGTCTTCTTGGCCTTCTCCTTCTGCTCCTCCTCGCCCTGCGACACAATGAGGCGGATCCCCGCAATTACGATGAAGAGCACCGCGATAATGGCGAGGAAGTCCAGGATGATCTTGATGATGTTTATGATCATGTTCTTGAGGTCTTCCGTCGTTCCTGCATCTCCTGGGAGGTCACCAATGGGAGGAACGTCACGGAGGCTACCATCTTGCGCAAACGCTGTCCCAGTGAGGGCGCTTGCGGCGGCAAAGGTTGTCCACAAACGGTAGGTGGCACGGTCGAGCACAGTCATAGCGAGGGGTGGGGAATTACGGACATTGTTACCTGCACCGTCCCGCTCCCGCAAGCGCAGAATGTGTACAAGACCATGATTGAACTTGACGGAAAGCATTGTCCCGTACGCATTACGCGCCCAAACAATGTCCTCTCCTATGTCCCGATGACACAGACCCTATCTGTTACTGGCAAGTCCTGCGCCAATGAGGACGGCGGCGGGGAACGCGAACCACAGGTCCTGGTTAAGGATCATGAATTGCATGAGGGGGCTCTGCTGGATGATGGGGGAGAGGCTCGAGAGGGTCGGCATGCTGAGGTCCAGGATGGGGAGGTTGCTGACGTAGGTGAGGAGGGTGGAGAGGAGCAGGCCGGCCGTGGCAAGGCCGCACAGGAGCGTGAAGGCGACGTTGAGCAACAGTGTCTCCTTTGTGTACGTCACGGAGAGCCCGGCGCGGATGGTGATGAGGACCATGATGATGATGAACGCCACGAGCTTGAAGATGGCGATGAGGGGAATGCCCGCGGTGAAGCCGAACAGGCTTTCGAGCGAGAAACCTGCTTCCGCGGTGACGCGCTGGAGCAGGTTGCCCATGCCCTGCACGGTGACGATGGAGATGTAGGTGGCGACGATCACCTTCACCGATTCCTTCTTCCCGATGATGAACGTGTACGTCACGACGAGCGCGAAGAACACGATGATGAAGAGATCCCAGCTCAGCGTGAGGTTCGACATGGCGGAAGATATCGTACCCTGGACCGTCGGAAGATCACTATTGCACGACAATCGTTATTTCGTTACTTCGTTATTTCGTTACTTTGTGAATGTGCTTCGGTCGATCTGGACTTCATGCGAAATAACGAAGTAACCAGATAACGAAATAACGATACAGTATAGTTCTGCTACTATTGACCTATGAGACATGGCTTCCTGTTGCTCGATAAGCCGGCGGGGATGACGAGCCACGACGTGGTGGGCATGGCGCGGCGCGTTCTTCCGGAGCCGCACGTGGGCCACCTGGGGACGCTGGACCCCGCTGCCACGGGACTCCTGGCGCTCGCCGTGGGGGGGAAGGCGCTCAAGGTGGTGGAACTCTTCAATAAGCTCACCAAAGAATACGACGCGGAGATCCGGCTGGGGACAACGAGCGCCACCTACGACCGTGAGGGCGCGCTGGAGGTCACGCGTCTGCCCAAGGGATGGGAGGTGCCGGAGCAGGCCGTGGTGCAGCGCGTTCTCGCCGATTGCTTCGTGGGGAAGATCAGCCAAGTGCCACCACCGTTCTCCGCCGTCCACGTGGGCGGGGAGCGGGCGTACCGCAAGGCGCGCCAGGGCCGCACGTTCGCCATCCCGCCGCGGGAGGTGGAAGTGACCGAATGCCATGTTCTCGCCTACGCGTATCCGCGCCTCTCGCTCCACATCGCGTGCGGTTCGGGGACGTACATCCGCTCCCTGGCGCATGACCTGGGTAACCTCCTGCATTGTGGCGGGTACCTGGAGGGACTGCGGCGAACGGCCGTGGGGACGTGGAGCGTCGGCGACGCCATCCCTCCCGACCAGATTTCCTGGGGCCGCGTGATTCCCCTCAAAGACGTCCTCGCCCCGCTCCCGCGCCGCGAGCTTACCGATGAGGAGTACGAAAACGTGCGCTTCGGCCGCAACATCCTGCGGGACGTCCCCCCCAACACGATCGGCTGGCACGGCGGCCTTCCCGTGGCAGTGTTAGAACCCACGCCGCGGGGAGAGACGCATGCGAGGAAGGTGTTGTGAGAAGATGCAGAGGATGCGGCTTGCCCTGAACCGAAGCTTGGCGACTGGTGCAGGGAAGAAGCAGAGGATGGAGAGGATCCTTCGCCGCGGCTCAGGACAGGTGCAGAGGAGAATGGTATGCAGTTTTCTATGAGGTTTGAGATTGCCGCAAAGGTTTGTTGTTGATACCTTATTCCCATCGGGTCAGTAGCTCAGTCCGGTAGAGCAGTTGCCTCTTAAGCAATTGGCCGTGGGTTCAAATCCCACCTGACCCACCA
>CAZCWV010000067.1:0-3072 GCA_964502425.1 uncultured Candidatus Peribacteria bacterium
CAGCGCCTGGCGGTCCAGAGCTTCCGAGACGGAGAAGGGCAGGGACACCGTGACGGTGTAGCCCGTCCCGCTCCCCGACACGGCACTCACCTGGTAGAAGCGGCTCTTCGGCTGGTCGGCTTCCGGCTGCGCGGTGTAGACGTGCTGCTCCACCTCCTTGCCATCCACGGTGACAGTACGCTTATCCAGCTGTTCATACCCCGGCAGGATGGAGACGGCCTGGACGTTTGCCCTGCTGTAGGCGATGGAATCGGTAGGGAGCATGAGGATTTCCCTCGTGATCACGGCCGTGGGGTACAACCCGGATACGGGATCCTCCGCCTGGAACGCCGCTTCCACCTCCGGGGGAAGGCTGAGCTGCTGGAAGCGCTCGCGCTCCACCACCTTCCAGGCATCGGGCAAGCACACGCCCACGGAGCCATTCCAGTACTGCTGCGTACACACCGTCCCCCCACTACCACCGCAGGAAACGAGGCTGAGACATGCCATGAGACCGACCACCGTTGAGAGGATGCGCCTGTGCATGGCACCATCATACCCAGTGCTTCCGGCTGCAGAAACTATGCCGGGGATGGCTTAGGCAAAACTCCTGGACAGAATGATGTTTAGATGCGGAGATATTCTCTATACATTGAGCAAAAGTGCGATTTCTGGTAAGATACTTTGATTGCGTAACACACACATCCGCACCCTCGTGTTCCTGGCTGCCCTGATCATGCCGATGCCCTCACTCGGCGCTACAGTGACGGCATATCCTGCCGTGAGCAGTGTCAGCATCCTGCGCGTGGAGGACTCCATCGCGGGCTTGGGAACGGAAGCGAAACTGGAGGGCTTCCCGCTGGAGGGGAACGTGGACCTGGTGGTCGTGCCTCCGTTGGCTGACTACCTCGTCTTCCCCCTGACGTTGGACCCCCAGGGCGCAGCACGCACGCGAATCCCCGGGAACAGCACGCGGGAGGCGGGAACGTACCGCGCGTTCGTAGGGTCGCAGGGCACGCGCCTGACTGCCGACGTTGCCTTCGAGATCCTCGCGGATAGCGTGGATGCCGCGGCCTCGACGCTCACGGTGTCTCCGCAACGCATCAAAGCCGATGGGCGGGCCGCCGCCACATGCACGGTCCGGCTCCGTGACCGCAACGGCAATCCCCTCCCAGGACGCCCCGTGGAGTTGGTATCGGCAAATGCGCAGGCAAAGGTCGTACCGGTGGAGCAGGAGACCGATGCGGCGGGAACCATGCGCTTCTCCATCACCACGACCCAAGCCGGCACGGTATCGCTGCGGGCGCTGGACCTCCTGAGCGACACGCTCCTCGCCGCCGAAGGAACCATCGTCGCGGAACCGGTGGCCGTGGGGGGGCCGACACCGCTCTCCACATCCGGGAACGCGTACAGGGCGCAACTCGTGGAAGGAGCGGAAGCGGCGGCCCTTCCGACCTTTGGATTACCGGACCGCTTCGCAGTCACCGTGGAACCGCAGATCCTCAAGGTGGACGAAATGGGAAACCTCACGATCCGCGTCTTGGATACGGACGGCAACACCGTGGAGGACTACGTGGGAACCGTCCTCATCTCCGTCCCCACTGACCCCTCCGCCACCCTCCCGGGCTTCAGTGCACTGGACGGGACGGGAGAGGTGCGGTTTGAGGGGAAACACCGCGGCATGCGGATGGTGCCGCTCTCCGTGAGCTTCCGGCGCACCGGTCGGCACGCACTTATGGCAGAAGACAGCGCCAATCCCCAGAGCATCATCCGCGGCGAAACGACGGTGACTGTCAGCAACCGTTCCGTGGATATCTCACAGGGTCTCTATATCGCCTCCCCTCTCCAGAACGCCACCGTGGGGGGGGCGACGGTGATGATCGAGGGCACGACGCAGCCGTACACGAACGTGAGCGTGAGCGGAGGCGTGCACAAGGCCGTGGGGGAGAGCGACGATGCCGGCCGCTTCGCCATTCCCGTCCTGCTGGACGTCGACCAGAGCGAGTACACCCTCCACATCACCGACGACATGGACGGTGACATCTCCCTCCACCTCGTCCGCGATGCGGATGCACCGGTGGTCGCCACCACGAGCTTCTCGCCCGAAGAGCCCCAGGAGGGCGCCAACACGCTCCTCGTCATCCAGAGCGAACCAGGCCTCCCCTCCGTCATCATGCAATTGGGTACAGAGCAGTTCACGCTCTCCGAAGATACGGAGCGCCCCGGAACGTACCAGATCGTCTTCTTCGCCCCGCCGAGCGGCAACTACCAGCTCGCCATCACGGCTAAAGACGCGGCGGGAAACGCCACGACCATCCGCATCCCCCTAACAGTGGCGTCCAGACCCCTCCCCACGGTACAGAACCTGCGTGCGATGCCCAAGGACGGCGCCGTGGAACTCTCCTGGGATCCCGTGGAAGAGGAGCCGATTGAATTCTATCGGGTCTACGCGGGCGAGGATGCGGACGAGTACGCGTACTCCTGGGACACGCAGGACGCCACACGTTCGGTGGCAGAAGTGACCGGCCTGCGCAGCGGCGTGATGTACACCTTCGCGGTGACGGCCGTGTCTGGGAACCGCGAGAGCTTGAAGAGCGAACCCGTGAACGCGCGCGTGCTGGGCCTGCTGCTGGACGTGACGCCGGAGCCGGAGGCGCTCTTCGTGGAATGGGCGCTCCCCATGGACCTCTCCGTTCAATCCTTCCTGCTGGAGTACGGCACGGACGCGGATATGCTCACCGAGCAGCGCCAAATCCCCGGAGGGGACGTGATGGCGAACGAGCGGCAAGGGACGACGCTCCGCGATCTCCTCCCCGGCGTCAGCTACAACGTGCGCCTCACGCCCATCGACACGACGGGAGATCCTCTCGAGGAACTCATCGTCACGGGGGAAGGCACGCCCCTCGCCTACGACGGCACCCACTACGCTGCCCCGGGTGACGTCCCCCCCTTCGATCCCACCATGCCCATCACGCCACCCACTGGCCAAACGCCGTCCGGCCTCCCGCCCGCGGCCACGTGGGGCATCGTGGCGGCCGCCGCGCTCCTGGTGCTGTGGCAGGTGAAGCGGATGGGACGAAAGCAGGCGGAACG
>CAZCWV010000067.1:3172-6426 GCA_964502425.1 uncultured Candidatus Peribacteria bacterium
CATGACACGTCCGAGAATCATGAGCATAGGGGGAGCCACCTTCGATCTCTTCGTGCAGATGAACCGCGAGCGCGTGACGGAAACCGGTGACAGCTCCTCCCTCTGCTTCCCGGCAGGAGCCAAGATCCCCGTGGAGCAGATCATCGAGACCTGCGGGGGCGGCGCATCCAACACGTCCGTAGGGCTCCGTCGGCTGGGATGTGAAGCGGCATTCTGCGGCGTGGTGGGGAACGACCAGTGGGGGGAACGGATGCTCAAGAACCTGCAGGATGAGGGCGTGGACATTGCGTCCGCCACCATCGTCGAGGGAGAGAACTCCAGCTCCTCCATCATCCTCTCGCTCGGGAGCGGCGAGCGCATCATCCTCCATAATACGGGAACGAACATCCACCTCCACGACGCCACGTTCGACCGCGCGGCGGCGGCCACGCGCGACTGGCTCTACCTCACGCACATCCAGCAAAGGAGCACGGTGATTCTGGATGACATCATCGCCATCCTCTCCGATGCCACACGGAACGTAGGACTCACCTGGAACCCCGGGAGCACGCAGATTGCGGAAGGGTACGCTTCGGAAGGAAACCGGACGCTCCTCGCCCACACGCGCATCCTTCTCCTCAACAGGGAGGAAGCGCTGGCCTTCACCAAGGCGGCGGACGCGGAGCAGGCGCTCACCCTCCTCATTCAAACGGGGACGCGCATCATCTGCATCACGGACGGGGCGGCGGGCGCAACGGCCACGGACGGCACGCAGATCTATCGCTGCCCTCCCAAGCCGGACTGTGAAATCGTGGACACCACGGGAGCCGGCGACGCCTTCGGGACGGGGGCCACCTGGGCGATCCTGCAGGGTTTGGACTTGCCAGCGGCGCTCAGAGCGGGTACCATAAACGCAGCGAATGTCCTTGGATCTATCGGTGCGCAAGATGGCCTTCTCACAGACATCGAGATGAAGAATCGGCTCTCCTCTTCCACGCTCGATGTGCAGATGACGCCCTTGCGTTCCTAAGACACCCTCACCCACCAAACGATGTCCGACGACTCCCTCGTGCACATACAGGAACTCATTGATAACGCGATGTCCTCGCTCAAGACGGCGCACGCGATGCTCCGCGATATGACGGGCGTCACCGATTCTTCACGCGAGCGCCACATGCTGCGGGCCAACGCCATGTCCTCGGGCACGCCGGCGAACGGCCGCGTAGTGGAAGGCATCTTCGACGGGCAGAACATGGTGGATGCCAACGGGCAGACCTATCCCGTCCCCGCCAACTACGCCAGCAAGAGCAAGCTCGTGGAGAGCGACGGCATGAAGCTCACGATTACGGACGAAGGGAAGTTCATCTACAAGCAGATCGCTCCCGTCCCCCGCCGCACGGCACTCGGGGTCCTCATCCAGGAAGACGGCCAGTACAAAGTGCTCGCGGAGGGCAATGCTTTCCGCGTCCTCCTCGCCTCCGTCACCTTCTACCGCGCGGAGGTGGGCGACCAGGTGACGATCCTCCTCCCCCAGGCGGGCACCGCCAAGTGGGGCGCCGTGGAAGCCGTCATCCCCAAGCACATCGCCGAAGCCGCAGCCCGCTCCAGGGTGGAGGGCGAGACATCCCAGGATGAGGACGGGGAGCTGAGCCCGGCCATGAGAAGTGAGGAACAGGATTGAGGTGAGGAACGTGATTGAAGTGAGGAAAGTGAGGAAGGTTTGTCTGTGAGGACGTTCCTCACCTCCCTGCCTTTCCTCACCTTCCTCACTTCCCCCTGTGGCGCTCCCGCCAACCCTGAGGTACCCTCCAATTCCGATGAAAGCCACCCGCATCCTCGTACCCGTCACCCTGGCCGTGCTCCTTGTGGCAGCATTGCTCCTGCTCTTCGTCGTCAACCGCAACGCGGCGCTCCAAGCGTTCCGTGCGGCAACACGACCCGGCACGTGGGTGGCCACCCTGCAGAACATCCCGGGGGTAGCGCTCACGGACGGCGGGGATGCATCGCTCCTGCACAGCCGCACGGGTGACGTGGCCGCCCTTGCGGGAGAGTGGAAGGAAGCGGAAGAGGAATATGCCGCAGCCGTTGCCACCGATGGGGGCGTCGCCGCCCTCAAAAAACTTGCGCACGCCCAGCTGCAACGCCGCAATATCGACGGAGCACGTACCACGCTGGACCGGCTCAAGCGCGAGGGCGGACGTGCCGAGGAGATCCTTCTCCTCTCCGTGACCCTCGCCCTGCACGAAAACCAGACCGCGCGCGCGGCGGAACTCCTGGCATCGGGGGGAGAATCACCCCATAAGCACTTCGCTTCCGCGCTGCTCTCCCTCGTCACGGGTGACCACGTCCAAGCGCAGGTGGAACTGGCCGCCACGATGGAAGGCTGGGATCCCCAACTGCGGGCGTCGGCCCGCGCGCTCCAGGACGCGTACGACGAGTACGCCCTCTTCCCTGCCAGCACGGAGATCCATCTGCTCGCCCTCCTCTCCCGGGCCCTCGCACAAGCACAGGATTGCCCCCTCGCCCTCCCGCTGCTCCGGCGCGTGACGGACGCGCAGGATGACTACCGCGACGCCTGGATCGTGCAGGGATACTGCCAACTCGTCACGGAACAGGCGGATGCCGCCCTCGTTTCGCTGGAACGCGCCTACACGCTCGATCCCCAGAAAGCCGAAACACAGTACTTCCTCGGCCGCGCCTACGCCGTCAAGGATGACCACGGCAATGCCGTCACCTTCTTCCAGTACGCGCTCCAGAACGGCTTCAAGCCCGAGCGCGACGTGCGCCGGGCGCTCGCGAGGGAAGCCCGCGCGGCGGGCGACCTGCAGCTGGCCTTCGCCCAGGAGAAAGTACTTGCTACCTCCTCGGGCGCGGACCTCACGACAATCCAGGGCTTCGTGGAACTCGCCCTCCAGGCGGAGAAAGGGGAAGACGCCTACGAGGCTGCGAAGAAAGCCACTGAATTCTGGCCACAGAATGCCCGCGCGTATGACCTCCTGGGTTCGGCGGCAGTCGCACTCGCGCGGGAAGACGAAGCCCGCGCCGCCTGGCAGAAAGCGCTGGAACTGGACGGGTCGCTGGACGACGTGAAGGAGAAGCTGCTGGCGCTGTAGTAAGCCTACCGTGCCTCGAAAAAACCTCTGGATCTTACAACGTCCTCCTCGCTAACCGAACCGCACAAATTGATTCCAAACGATCAACGAGATAATTCTGGAAATCTTCAATGGTGAATTGTGCACCGCATTCCCTAAAACGTACGGTGTCTCCCTCTCGAG
>CAZCWV010000068.1:0-6272 GCA_964502425.1 uncultured Candidatus Peribacteria bacterium
TTGCAGCAAAGACAAACCCGTCATTTCAGCAACCAAAATTTCCCATTAAGCCGCATTCCCCTATTATTCCGTCACTCCAAGGATCCCCAAAAATGCTGCAAGGCGTGTCTGCCCCACGGCAAGAAATACTCTTTCGGCAATTGCCCCTTCACTCAAATCCGTTACCAACCGTTGCATTTCGCCTTGCTCCTGCGCAAGACGCGCAGCTTCATGGCGATGACAAGGAACATCCGTATCCCATTGGGAACGAGGATCGAATGCAATCGCAGCTTCGAGTTGCCGTTGAAGCTCTTGCGCTTCCATACACTCAACGCGTGACCCGCTCCATGTACTCCCCCGTCTCCGTGTTGACCTTGATCTTCTCCCCCTCGTTGACGAAGAGGGGAACGGTGACCTGTAGGCCCGTGTCGGTGGTAGCTGGTTTGCCGCCGCCCGTGGCCGTGTCGCCGCGGACGCCGGGGATGGTCTCCTTAATCGTGAGGACGACCGTGGAAGGCATTTGGATGCCGATCGGATGGCCGTCGTACATCATCGCGTCCACTTCCAACCCCTCCGAGAGGAAAGGCCTAATGGCTTCCACTGTCTCCGCTTGCAGCACGAACTGGTCGTAATCGTCCAGGTTCATGAACGTGTAGCCCTGCTCGTCGCTGCCGTAGAGGAACTGCACCTTCTTGAACCCCACGTCGGCCTCCTCGATCTTTTCCGACCCCTGGAAGTTCTTGGCCACCACGGCGCCGGTCTTGAGATTCTTCAATTTGCACTGCATGTTCGCCTTGCTCTGGCTCTTGCGCCCGAACTGCGAGGAAACGACGATGTACGGCTGGCCGTCGAGGGTAATGGCCCGGCCGGGCTTGAGGTCGGTGATGGTATACATAACCTGGAAAGTTTGGAGATGGATCTGACTTTCGTCAACCCCTCCTCATGCCAGTTATTTCGTTTTGTCGTTACTTCGTTATTTCGTCTCTACGTTCTCCATCGTCACCAAATAACGAGATAACGAAACAACGCATGAACGCTCACAATCATTTGCCCTGCACCTGCTCACGTACACGCTGGAACTCCGTCCTCACATACTGCCCCAGCCCGTTCTCCGGAAGGATGCGGTAGAGCTGCCGAAGGATGCGGCCTTGGTCGGGATTGCCTTCCAGGGAACGGAATTCCGCCAAGAGCTGGTTGTAGCGCGAGCGGGGCATCTTGTAACCGAAGACCCGGTCGTATATCTGCTGCGCCAAAGCCTCCACCTCAGCCTCCGTGAGTGAACGGATGACTGGCGCTGCAGGCTCCTCCACGGGGAGGTACGGCGAGAGTTCCTGTGTGATCAATGTCCCGGTGCCGGATGCGCCCGCCTCTTCCCGGAGGACACCCGCAAACACTTCGAGCGCCGCCTCCGTCTCGCGGCGCACATCACGATCCACGGTGGGTTGCTGCGCGAGTGCGAGGGAAGGGAGGAGTTCCTTGAATCCATCAGCCGCCCCCTGCACGTCTCCCTCCTGCGCACGCAACGTGAGGGAAGCGAGTGTATCCACCACCATGGCCTCCTGGACGTCCTCGGCCTTCACCTGGCTGCCCGGGATCTCCGCGCTGGTCTCCATCACCGTCTTCTTGAGGAGATATCCTTCGTCGTCCGGAAGCGCCGCGGAGATGTCCGCCACCTCGCTCAGCACCTGCTGCTGGACCAGCGTCTGCACGTCCTGCCCGGACCCGGTGGCAACCGAGAGGAGCGTCTGCCTATACTCATCCAAGGACCGCTGCGCCGCCTCGGTCTGGGATCCGCTGCCGCTCTCCAGGAGCGCGGCCGCCTCGTTGAGACGCGTGGAAGCCTGCTGCAAACGCTTCTGCGCCCTGGCCCCTTCACCGAACGTGAAGAGCACGTCCACGGCCTCAGCCACGCGCTTGACCGGATAGAGGGTGGACGTGGGGAGGATGCCCGCGTTCTTGGCGCGTCGTTCCTTCTGGAGGAACGCGATCTCGCGGCGGTGCACGGCATCGCGCCGCAGGTTCTGCTCCACCCATGCCTCGTTCGCCTCGTCATCCGAAAGCTTGCGTACGACAACGGACCTCCCTGCGGTCACCTTCGCGCCCTCCCCCGCCACGAGCATCGTATCCCACGAGACGGATGTGACGCCCACCCGCGCATGGCGGTCCCAAACTTCCACGTCCGTTTTCCCGTCCACACGGGCAATGGAGACGCTGCCTTCGTTGAGGCGGACAGTCCCCTGGCCCACGTCCACAACCCAACCGGGCCCAATGGCCTCCGGGATGAACGCCTGCGCCCACAGCATTCCACCGTCCAGGGAAAAGGACGGCGTGACGGCGGCAACCGTTGGACGGTCGGTGATGTCGCGGACGGTGAAGGTAGTACCGGGCGCGAGCCGCAGCACGCCGTCATCATGGACGATGATCGTTGCGTACCCGGCATCTCCCGTCCGCACGCTCGCCTCCCCCTGCAGCGTGATCTCTTCGGTCACCGGCTGCCAAAGGCCGCCGAGGAGCACCGATACCTCGCCTTCCATGGGAACGAGAAGTACGGAGGAATCCGCGCGGAGAGGAGGAGCGACGAAGAAGAGGGGGCTGGACCGGACGGCGAGCAGTACGAAAGCGAAGGCTGCCGTCCAGCGCAGCAGCCGAGGCAGGAACGGTTGGGCGGGAACGGTTTCGATCCGGCCGAGGATGTAACTGCGGAGCCAGAGATGGACGTGCGGCGGCGGCGTGAACGACGCCCGCAGCCGATCCAATATTCCCGCGCCATCGGGAAGAATGCGCGCAAGGATATTTGCCTTGAGACGTCCGTGAACATCCTCCGCTGGACGGGAGGCCTCGAGGGCGGACCGTATGGCCGCCGGCGTCTCGATCCTGCGTAGCATTCTGGTTTTTATCCCTTCCTGGACGTCCCGCGAGGGGGATACGGCATCCCCCGCCCCGCGGAGGAGGCGTTCAATCCGCTCATTCTTGCCGTTATTTGAGGGATGGGAGGAAGGCACGATGCGCTTGTAGAAACGGAAAAAAGGGGGTTCTGTTACGGCTTAGGCAACCGAGTATCCGGGGGGAAGGGCTTCCTGGAATTTCTTCAACGCGCGGAATTTGAGGATGCGTACCGCCCCCTCCGTGAGGCGGAGCGCCCTGGCGACCTCCCGATGGCTGAGCCCCCCCATGAAGGAGAGGAGGAGGACCTCCCTGTAGCGCCGGGGAAGCTTCCACAGCGCGTTGCGGACGACACGGAGCGTGTCGCGCTGCTTGACACGCGCATCCGCGCCGTTGAGTGCGTCGGGATCCGGCACCTCGTCGGAAACCGCCTCGAATGACCGCTGCGTGCGGTACGCGTCCACGATGGTGTGGCGCGCGATGCGGAAGAGCCACGCGCCGAAGGGCACGTCCTTCCGCGCCTGGTACCGGTGCAGCTTCTCCCATGCTTTGACGAACACCTCCGAGACGAGGTCCTCCACCATCTCCTCAGGCGCGCGGAACGACGTGTAGCGGTAGATGGGGAGGAAGAAGTGGTCGTACACGGACCCGAACGCTTCCGTGTCCCCCTCCTGCGCCTTCGCAATGAGTGCGCGGATATCTGCCTCCGCCAATGGCTGCGGAGAATTCATAAGGGCGGGAATTATAGCACCTTTCGGCGAGGGGAAGGCGGTGCATCGAAAAACCCCCTTCCAGCCTTACAGCATCCGCTCCGGAGCCAGGATGTTCCGCAGCTCGCCCTCGGGAATCCCCGTCCGGCGCAGCGCCACGGCAATGAGGGATTCCCCCGTGCGCAGGGCTTCCTTGGCGATAGCCGCCGCGCGGTCGTAGCCGATGCGCGGAGCAAGGGCAGTGACAAGTATGGGGTTGCGCAGTCCGCGGTCATGGAGGAGCTGTACATTGGCGGTGATACCCCGCACGCACTTCTCCGCGAAGATGCGGGAGACGTTGGCGAGGAGCCGGATGCTCCGCAAGAGCGCGTGCGCCATGACGGGCATTGCGGTATTGAGCTCAAACTGGCTCCCGACCGCCAACCCGGCATGGACAGTGGCGTCCGCACCCGCCACTTCCATCGCCACTTGCAGCACACTCTCGCACAGGACGGGGTTCACCTTCCCCGGCATGATGGAGGAACCTGCCTGGAGGGGAGGGAGCTCCAGCTCGGCGAGGCCGCACACGGGGCCGGATGCCATGAGACGGATGTCGCCCGCCGTCTTGGTGAGCGCCGCCCCGACCTGCCGTAATGCGCTGCTGCATGCAAGGAGAGCCATGGGACATGATTGCGCCGCCACGTGGTCCCCGGCTTCCCGGAGACGGAACCCCGTTTCTTTCCGAAGGAGCGCGATGGTGCGGGGGGCGAATGAAGGATGCGCGTTGAGGCCCGTCCCCGCCGCGGTGCCGCCGAGGGGAAGGATGCGGAGCGCGCGCTGCGCATCCTCGAGCACCGCTCTCGCCTGCGTGAGCAGGGACGCATAGGAGGAGAACTCATCCCCCAAGCGCACGGGAACCGCATCCATCAGGTGCGTGCGCGCCGTCTTCACGATGCCGCGGAATGCACGCGCCTTGCGCCGGAGTTCCCGTTCCAGGAGGAGCAGGGACGGCAGGAGAACATCGCGAATCTCCAGCAGGCACGCCAGCTGGATGGCGGAGGGAACCACGTCATTACTCGACTGGCATTGATTGACATGGTCATTGGGATGCACGCGCCGCGTCCGCGTGGATGCGAGCGCGGCCAACACTTCGTTCATGTTCATGTTCGTGGACGTGCCCGAGCCTGTTTGGAACACATCTACCGGAAACTGGTCCGCGTACCCCCCGGCGATAATCCGACGCGCCGCCCCCGCAATGGCCTGTGCATGGACAGGAGGAATCACCCCCAGCTCCCCGTTGGCTATCGCCGCCTTCTCCTTGATGAGCGCAAGCGCGCGCAAGAGCTCCTCCGGCATCATCCAGCCGGAAACGGGAAAGTTCCGTATCGCAAGCGACGTCTGCGGACCGTAGAGGATCCGTTCACGGGCTTTCATGGGCGTATGGTAGCAGACTTCACTCCCACCCAATCGTCTTCGGCCGCGCTCGGGACCCCCCGCATTATTCCCATTCAATGGTGCCGGGAGGCTTGGACGTGAGGTCGAGGAAGACCATGTCGATCCCCGGGATGCCGAGGATCCGCTCCGTCATGCTCCGGAGCAGTTTTGCCGGAAGCGCCGCGGCATTGGCCGTCATAGCCTCCTGGGATTCCACGGGGCGGAGGACGATGGATTGGCCACCTTCCTTGATACCAAAGGGGAGGAGAACGACGGGGAACTGCCACACGGTTTCGTAGAGATCTCCCCGTTGCAATTCCTCGTTGACGATGGCATCCGCCTCCCGCAGGAGATCGGCGCGTTTCCGATCCACGAACCCCGGCGTGAAAATGACAGCGGGAGGAGCGGCATGCGACGCGCAGAAGAGGACGCGGTTGAAATCCGGAACAGTGTTGGGGATCGTCGTCGCCATCACGCGGAAGGCATGCGGTACGTCGAAGGTGTCCTCCTTCCCAGAAAACAGTGCGACGGCATGACGGTACGTCCTCCCATCACCCTGTACTCCTACGGATTTCACTGGCAATACGAGATGAGGGATTCCCTCCGGAATATCTCCCATAATTTTCCATTTTGCATTTTGCATTTCCCATTCCCCCCGTTCCTCTCTCTCAGAGCAAAGAATACGGACTCCCAACCCCGGCCCCGGGAACGGATGCCGCCAGACAAGCTCATGGGGCAAGCCCAATTCTTCCCCGAGCTTCCGCACTTCGTCCTTGTAGAGGTCCTTGAGCGGCTCGATGACCAGGCCGGCCTCGATCATCTTCGCCACGGCCTCCACTCGGTTATGGTGCGTCTTGATGTGGTCCGCATGCTTGGTCCCTCCGGTCTCGATCGTATCCGGATAGATCGTTCCTTGGCCAAGCAACCAAATATCTCTTGATGCCGACTGATCACTGTCCGCCCTGCCCTCCGAAGCCTTGGCGTAGGAGGGTGACCACTGACCACTCCCTAAACCCATCTCCTCACTCACTCTCTTCTGCACCTTCAAAAACGTATCACCGATCCTCTTCCTCTTCTCCTCGGGATCGTACACGCCCTTCAAGGCGGCGAAGAACTCCTCCGATGCATCTTCAATACGGAGGTTCGTGATCCCCAATGGTCCGAATGCCTCGCGGATCCCTTCCACTTCGCCCTTCCGCATCAAACCCGTGTCCACGAGCAGGCCTTGGACGCGATCCTTCCCCAGCACTTCATTAAGTAACGTGAACGCCACCGTGGAATCCACGC
>CAZCWV010000069.1:0-6215 GCA_964502425.1 uncultured Candidatus Peribacteria bacterium
GATCCGGCGCTGAGCGCACTGAAGATGCCGTGGAAAGGGGACGAAGTCATCGCGACATGCAAGGGTAGCAAGGACGGCGCCTGCAATGCAAAACTTCGGTATGGAAACGAAGGGTGTTGTATGGCACAAATGACACTTGCCCGTTTCCATCCGACCAGTACAATGCAGATCCTGTAGGTGCATCCCTGCACCCCTCCATCCTCCACATGCAGGAGTGATGTTAGGGGGCTGGGGGGCGCAACCTTTTCCCGCCTCCTCCTCATGTCTGCCATCATCCTCCGCAACAACATCCGCCGCCTTCGCTTCGAGAAGAACATGACCCAGGAAGAACTTGCGCTGCGCACGGGCGTCAGCCGCCAGACCATCATGAGCATTGAGCGCGCGCGGACCAATCCCTCCGTTCTCCTCGCCTACAAGATTGCTGCGGCACTCGAAGCTCCGTTGACGGAGGTGTTCAGCATGGAAGGGAAGTTGATGCCTGTGTCCTGAAATTCGTTGATTCGTTACTTCGTTATCTCGTTATTTCGTTTGAACGTACGTTTGTAGTTCGTGGGAAGTGATTGAAGATGGTGGATGAGTTTAGCAAGCATTGCTTGGATTTTTTTGCATTGGTCAGCTATGGATGCGAATTCCTCCTTGGAGATGTAGTTCTCGTCTAATGCATCGTAGAGGTGGGATCGGACTTCGGAAGCCGATCGCTTGGCATTCCCAAGGAACGCGATGAATTCTTTTGTTGTCAGTGCGTCACATCCTTCAGCTATGTTGGCGCAGATTGATCGCGTGGATCGTGTCATCTGATCAACAAAGGGATAATCCCGACGCACACCCTCGCGTTTGCATATTGCACGGATAGCTTTCACGAGATTACGTCCCTCCTGCCAGCACATCATGTCCTCAAATGAACGGAATTGCGCCATTGTCCTTACGAAGGAACGAGATAACAAGATAACGAAATAACGATTAACCGGTCGTGTCAGAAATTGACGATACAACAGGTGCAGAAGTCTGCATGGCCTCCCGCACGTCTTCAATGAAGACCTGGGGTCGCCGATTCCCATTCCATGTATCAATCCCGATCCTGCACGCAACGTCGCACGTCTGCGGGATGCGTTCGAAGATGGGGCTGAGGCGGAAGCCCACGGCCTTGAGCGGACCGCCCTTCGACAGGTTCAGGGTTCCCTGGAGGTGCGCGAAATCCTTTCCTATGCGCTTGAGCGTGGCGAAGCGGACGCCGGGGAGGAGAAAACGCGGCTCGGGGTTGCCCTGTCCGAACGGTTCCAGGTCCGTGAGGCTCTCACAGAGGAGGAGCGTAATGGCGGCGGGGTCGAGCACCGCGTCGATGGGCAGCTGTGGGACGAGTTCCTCCGGCGTGAGGATGGAGGAGGCGCGGGTGTTGAGGCGTTCCCGGAGTTCCGGGAGGGAGGAGGAGAGGAACGTGCAGCCGGCGGCCATAGCGTGCCCGCCGAAGCTCGTGAGGAGGCCTGCGGCGTCCTGCAGCGCCTCCGTCACGTGGAAGCCCGGGATGCTGCGCAGGGACGCCACGCAGGCATCGCCCTGGACCTGCACGACCATACTGGGGCAGCCGCGTGTCTCCGTGAGTCTCCCCGCAATGAGCCCCAGGATTCCCGCCGGGTAGTGGGGGCTCGCGACGGTGAGGAAGGCGGCAGTGGATTGCGCCATCGTGTGCTCCAGTCCCCGGAGGATTTCCCGCGTTTGCGCCTGCCGATCGCGGTTGAGGACTTCCAGTTCCGCCAGGGCGTTCCTGTCTCCCAGGAGCGCCTGGAGCGCGGTGCGCGGATCCGCCATCCGTCCCGCGGCGTTGAGGCGGGGGGCGATGCGGAAGGCGAGGTCGCGGCTGGAAGGCATACCGACGATGCCCGACTGCGTCAGGAGATCGCGCAGCGGTCCGCTGGGGAGCGCCGCAATGGCGGCGAGGCCCGCGCGCACGAGGGCCCGGTTGGTTCCACCGAGTTCCACGAGGTCTGCCACCGTGCCGATGGCCGCGAGCGCAAGGTCCTCATCCCTCCCGCTCCACGCGTCCACCATCCCTTCCTTGCGCTCCAGCGCGGCGACGAGGCCAAAGGCCGCTCCGGCCGCCGAGGGCTGGGTGCCCGGAACGGAGGCGAGGCCGGGGTGGATGCGCGCGAAGGCCGGCGGCAACTCCGGCGGGATGTAGTGGTGGTCTACGATGATCACGTCCACGCCCGCCTGCGCGGCCATCTCCAGTTCATGGTAGGAGGAGATGCCCGTGTCCACGGTGAGGAGGAGCGTGACGTTGCGTTCCAGGAAGAACCGGAGGGACGCTTCCTTGAGGCCGTACCCGTCGTTCTGCCGGTGCGGGAGGTACACGATGGGCTTGAGCCCGCGGCGGTGGAAGGCGCGGATGATCTGGGTCACGGCCGTGATGCCATCCGCGTCGTAGTCGCCGAAGATCCCCACCGTTTCCCCGTCACGCACGGCGCGGCGGATGCGCTCCACGGCGCGGGGGAGGTCCGGCGGCATCTGGTCCGGGTGCGTGAAGGGGAGTGGGGCGTCCTCGAGGCCGCTCCCCCGCATGTCCCGCAGGTGTTGCAGGAATACAGAGGGAAAATTTTGCGGGGATGCATCGTGGACGGACCGGAAGTCGTGCCCGAGGGCCCAGCGCTTGCCGGTGAGGCTGAGAAGAGGAACCATGAACGTAGACTAGCAGACGATGGCTGCCGCCTCCTTTCCTCCGAGGAACTTTCTTGGGCCGTTTGCCATCTCGTCTCTTCGTGGAGCCACAAAAGAGGTTCTATGACGGCATGGAACGTCTCAGTGCGGGAGATCTATTCCGCGAACATCAACTTGTAGGTGATCCCTTCTTTCCACTGGGGATTTTCCCATTGCACAAATCCGCACTTCTCACAGAGCTTTCGCATGGGAAGATTTTCCGGGGCGGTTTCCGTCGCGATTCCTCTCGCGCCGTGCGTTCTCGCATGACCGATGCTCTCGCGCATCAAGCCCTCGCCGATACGACGGCCTTGGAAGCCCGGCATCACGAATATCTCCCGCAGGAAGAAGTGTTGCGGTTCCCACCAATCGCTATCCGTAGCACAGAAGGCGACGAACTGACCACGGTCTTGTACGAGAAGATAGAAGCTGTCTGGACGCCGAAGATTTCTTTTCAACTGCTCCAACATTTTCTCATCGTACGCACAGTGCAGATTGGCATACGTGGATTCCTTCCCGCGCAGGAGATCGATATCCGACGGATCCGAGACGATACGTTGCATCATGCCGTCACACAGTACCAGCTGGCATGACTTCCCTCACCTTCGCATCTTCCGCGCCCTCCACAGGGTCACGACGATGCCGGCGGCGAGAATGCTCAGGGCCGCTGCGGTCCCCATCCCCGTCGGGGCGAGGGGGTTTTGCTGCTGCTGCGCCGTTGCGTTGGCGTGGAGCCCCTCTTCCGCTTCGAGTTCCCAGAGAAGCTGCAGCATCTCCTCCTCGCTCATGTCGTCAATATTTTCCTCCGCCGGTTCCGCGGTCGTTGCCGCCTCATGCAAGACTTCTGAGGAAGATACGGAAGAAGACGACGAGGATTGTTCCGGGGGTTGCGTCGTGCTGACGGGGTGCTGCTCCTCCCGCGCCGCTTCCAGTGCCGCAGCGTTCTCTCTCGCCTGCCGCGTATTGGGTGGCGTGTAGTTGGTGCTGCCGTAGAAATTCAATTGCTGGAGCAGGACGTCTTCAGGCGTCATGTACGCCAGCGACGGGACGGGAAGGAGGAGGCCCGCGATGAGGAGGGAGAGGAAGGCCGGACGCATCAGGATATTATACGTCATTTTATCTAAGTTAGCAATCATTGTTCCCTCCAAGGAGGCAGTTGTAGAACTCCTGCAAGTCCAGGATCCCATTCTCATCCGTATCCTGCTTGAGGGGATCGTATTCATCATCATCCACTTCGCCGTTGAGGTTCTTATCCTCGCCCGCCCAGCGCTTGGCGTACCCCGTGCAGCGGGGGATGGCGTCGGGCGTGCAGTACTGGCGGTTGCGGTCCACCTGGCAGAGCCCGTCGCAGAGCCCGTCACGGTCCGAGTCCATGTTCAGAGGATCCGTATCACCCAGCATCACGCGGCTGTGGCCGTGCACCTCGATGCCGTCGGGGATGCCATCATTGTCCGTATCGGCGATCGTCGGCGACGTGCCGAGCGTGTTCACCTCCACGCCATCAAACGCGCCGTCCTGGTCGGTGTCCGGATTCTCCGGGTCCGTGCCGTGCTGCGTTTCGAGACGGCTGTTGAGTCCATCCCCGTCGGCGTCCGTCCCGATGGGCAATACGCCGTCCGCCATGATGTAGCAGTTCTGCCCGCCCGTGAACACCTCCACCTGGTGCCGGATGGCGCCGTGGGTGGTCGCTGTGGCAAGGTCACGTTCCAGTTCCTCCTTCGTTGGCGGGTCGAAGATGGGATAGAGCGGGAAGTAGCTATTCTTGAGGCGCACGTACCGCTCGAGTTCCGAGAGGAAGAGACGCCCCGGGAAGCCGACGTCCTGTGCGGGATTGTTGGGGTCATCTTCGTCAGGGAAGCAGTACCCCCAGTAGCGCACGCTCCAACCGCGGTTCCCCAGGAGCACTTCGCGCCGGATGGAACCCATGTCCATCGGCAGGTGGAACGTGACGTTGGTGTCGGGGGGGATGGTGGCGCCACTCGCCACTTCAACCGGCTCCACGATGGCCCACTTCGTGATGATGGGAGTCCTGGGGAGGGTCAATCCGGCGGTGAGCGCCATGCCCCGATCCGTCGCCATCACGCTCAGTACACCTCCCTCCGCAACGAGGACGAAGAGAAGGGCGAGGATGCGTGTCTGGAGGCGCGGGAGACGGTTCAAGGCCATCAAAGCATTATAGCAGGTTTTGGCGTGTTTTCCCAGCCCCCTTTTGAGAAGTTTGTGGCTGTGTAAGGCCAATAAGAGGATGCCGAAGAGTCCGAAGAGTCCGAGGATTCCGAGGAACAGAAAGTACTTGAATTTCGGAGTTGGTGGCCTTTCATTCCTCGGAATCGTCGGCATCCTTGGCATCCTCGGAATCCTTCGGTCGTACAACGACGTGCTGCAACAAATCTGGTACAATAGCCACGGAAATGGCCAAGGATTACTACGCCGTTTTAGGCTTGCAGAAGGGCGCCTCTTCCGAGGATGTGAAGAAGGCGTACCGTCGCTTGAGCAAGGAGCTCCACCCCGACAAACATCCTTCGACAGGCTCAGGACGGACAAAGGAGGAGGCGGAGCAGAAGTTCAAGGAAGTGAACGAGGCGTACGCGGTCCTCAGCGATCCGAAGAAGAAACAGGCGTACGACCAGTTCGGCGAGGCGGGGGTCAACGGCGGCGCGGGGGGCTTCAGTGGATCCGGCCCCTTCGGCTCCGCTCAGGGCGGCGGATTCGGCGGATTCGATTTCTCCCAGTTCGGCGGCGATGCGGGATCGTTCTCCGACCTCTTCGAGGGGTTCTTCGGCGGGCGGTCGCGCGCGGGCGGGGCGGAGCGCGCCCAAGGAAGAGATGTGGAGGCGGAGATCATCATCGAATTGAAAGACGCGGTATCCGGCATGCGTCGCACGCTGCAGGTCCGCACGTTCGTTCGTTGCAGCCACTGCGACGGGAATGGCGCGGAGCCCAAGTCCAAGATCGTCACGTGCGCCGAATGCGGCGGAACCGGACAGGTGACGCGCACCGTGCAGTCGTTCTTCGGCACGATGCGCCAGACCGCGGTGTGCCCCCGCTGCCGCGGCGCCGGGAAGGTCCCCGAGACCGCGTGCAAGAAGTGCGACGGCGAGGGGCGGGTGTCCGCGACGGAGACGGTCCACGTGGACGTTCCCGCCGGCATCCAGGACGGGCAGACCCTCCGCTTGCGCGGGAAGGGCGAGGCCGGTCGGCGCGGGGCGGCGACGGGCGACTTCTTCGTCCGTATCCGCGTGCGGGAAGATCCGCGGTTCCGGCGCGACGGCGACGATATCCGCACGCAGATGGACGTATCCGTCCTCGATGCGATGCTCGGCGCCACGACCGAGGTTGCGACCGTCCACGGCCCCGTGTCCCTCAAGATTCCGGAGGGCACGCAGCCCGGCCAAGTCCTGCGGATCAAGGGGAAGGGGATGCCCGTCTTGAGTTCCTCCCGCATGGGCGACCACTACGTCACCGTCAACGTTCTGATCCCGACGAAGCTCTCCAAGGAAGAGCGGCGGCTGCTGGAGGAGTGG
>CAZCWV010000070.1:0-6204 GCA_964502425.1 uncultured Candidatus Peribacteria bacterium
CCGAGGATTCCGACGAACGCTACAGAGAAGCATGGAGTCTTGTGAGTAAGAAGCTTATGCGTTGAATGCGGTCGTCGGCATCATGGAACTGTTCCGGCGTGAGGTAATGGAGATCCAGCGCGAGCACGCATTGATAGTGCAATTCCTCCAAGGAAGAAATTGCTATGTCCAGGAAATGTCTCTTGTCCTTCCGCGTACGTCGCATGTTGCCCTCCGCAATGTTCGTGGGAACACCGTAGGAAGAGCGGCACATTTGATCTACCAGCCGGAACCGTTCATCGGGGGGGAATATTTTCGTTCTATCGTAGACGACCAGACACAAACGATGTGCCTCCTGCCAGACGATGAGATTCTCATGGGGACGACGATGCATGCACTCACGATAGACGGTCACCTATCCCTTGTGATGGGCTCCAATAACATTCCGTTTCGCCCTAACCGTTCTTTTGTCTTCCATGAGCCACAAAAGACGTTCTATGCCCCCGTAGAACCCCCTCTCCCCGCAACGCCAAATGAATGGCGGAAATTCCTCGGCATCCTTGGAATCTTCGGAATCCTCGGCATCCTCTCACTGGACTAGGCTTTCACCTCTTCCGCTGCTTCGCCCTTCTCCTCCTTCGTCTCCTTCACTTTCTTCTCCTTCTTCAGAAGCTTGACCTCGGCGGTGAGTTCCCCCAGCCAATGCTTGTCCTCGGAGGCAGGACTCTTGGCGGCGCGCTCAAGGAGAACCCGCTCGGGGACCCGCAGCGTGGAGCCGCTGATCTTCCACTGCGCGTTCTCCCGGAGGAGTTGCATGATCTCCTTGGCCGTCACGCGCTTGCCGAGAGTGAGAACGATCTCGCGCTCGTTCTTGGAAACGTCCTCCGCCTTAATACGCATCACGCCACTGGAACGCGCGGCCATTTTGAGGCGCAAAACTTGGAACAGGTTGAGGACTTGCTTGGGCGGCTCGCCGTACTCATCGCGGAGGTCGGCTTCAAACTCCTTGAGCACGGCTTCCTCCTCGCTCCCCGCCAGCTTCTGGTACACGGAGATCTTCTCTTCCTCGTCGGGGATGTAGAAAGAGGGGATGAAGGCCTCCACCGGCAGCTGGATCTCCACCTGTTCCTCCACGTCCTCCACGTCCTTGGCGCCGGCGCGCATCTCCTCCACGGCCTGCTTGAGCATGCGCAGGTAGTGGCTCACGCCCACGGTCTGCATGGTGCCGGACTGGCTGGCGCCGAGGATTTCGCCCGCGCCACGGATCTCCAGGTCGCGCATGGCCACCTGGAAACCGGAGCCGAGTTCACACGCCTCGACGATGGCCTTGAGCCGCTTCTTGGCGTCATCCTTGAGACGCTGCGTGTGGTAGAGGAAGTAGGCGTACGCCTGCACCTTGCTGCGGCCCACCCGCCCGCGGAGCTGGTACAACTGCGCGAGGCCGAACCGTTCGGCCTCGTTGATGACGAGCGTATTGGCGCGGGGGAGGTCGATGCCGTTCTCGATGATGGTGGAGGAGACGAGGACGTCGCACTTACCTTCCTTGAAGGTCAGGATGCGTTCCTCCAGGGTATCCGGCGGGAGCTGGCCGTGGCCCACCACGAACGTGGCCTCGGGGATCATCGAGCGCAGCTTGTCCGCGAAGGCGTCGATGGTCTCCACGCGGTTGTGGAGGACAAAGATCTGCCCCTTCCTCTTCAGTTCCGTCAGAATGGCCTGGCGCACCAGGTCATCGCTGTACTTGCGTACCTCGGTGACAATGGGAAGGCGGCCGGGAGGCGGTGTGGTGATGGTGGTGATGTCCCGGAGCTTGTGGAGGCCCAGGTTGAGCGTGCGTGGGATGGGTGTGGCGGTGAGCGTGAGAATATCCACGTTCGCCCGCAGCTCCTTGAACTTCTCCTTCTGCTTAACGCCGAAGCGCTGTTCCTCATCGATGATGACGAGCCCCAGGTTGAAGAATTTCACGTCGTCCTGCAGGAGCCGGTGCGTGCCGATGACGATGTCCACCTTGCCCTTGCGCAGCCGCTCCAACACTTCCTTCTGCTCCGCTGGCGTGCGGAACCGGCTGAGCATCTCCACGGTGATGGGGTAGCCCGCCATGCGCTCACGGAACGTGTGGTAGTGCTGGTCCGCCAGGATCGTGATGGGCGCGATGATGGCCACCTGCTTGCCACTTGCCGCCGCCTTGAACGCGGCGCGCATCGCCACCTCCGTCTTGCCGAAGCCCACGTCCCCGCAAACGAGGCGGTCCATGGGGTGCGGATCCTCCATATCCTTCTTGATGTCGGCGATAGCCGCCATCTGGCCCGGCGTCTCTTCGTACGGGAACGCCTCCTCAAATTTCTTCTGGTTCACCGAATCTTCGTCATACGCATGCCCCTTGCTGCGGGCGCGCTTGGCATAGAGCGCGAGGAGCTCCTTGGCGATCTGCTTGGTCTCCGTACGCATCCGCTCCGTGACCCGCTTCCACTCCACGGTCCCCAGCCGGTTGAGCACCGGCTCCTCGCCTTCCTCGTGCACGAATTTGCTCAGCTTGTCCGCCTGATCCACGGGGATGAAGAGCTTATCACCGCCCGCGTACGTCAGGTCCAAATACTCACGCGCGATGCCGTCGATCTCCTTCTGCGTCATGCCTTCGAAGTGCCCGATGCCGTGGTCCATGTGTACCACGTAGTCCCCTGGCTGGAGCGAGGTGATGAAGTCCAACGCCAACTTGGCAATGCCGCGCTGCTTCCCCGCCTTGCGCAGCGTGAAGATCTCGCGGTCCGTGAGGAGGGCGGCCTTGAGGTCGGGGTTCTGGAGAGAGTGGGGGAGGAGGTCGCCCTCCCCGGCGGGGATCAGCGTGACGGATCCAGGATGGTTCTCGCCCTCGAGGACGGGAATGCGTTCCTCTTGGAGGATCTTCGCCAGCTCCTCCGCACGCTTGGTGACGATGAGGAGCGTCCACTCCTGCTGAAGCTTATCACGCACGTCGTTGAGGAAGTCCGTGAGCGTGTAGAACTTAAGAACGGAGAGGTAGCGCAAGTGCGCGTGGTTGGCCGTGGATTCCGGGAAAGCCGTATAGCTAAGCGCGCGCATTCTCACCCGCGGATCCTGGGATAGTTCAATGTCGATATCATCCTGATCATCCAGCACCAGCAAAGCCTCCTCCGGGAATTGATCCTTGAGCAGTTGCGTTTTCCGGAACGTGGCCGGAAAGATCTCCAGGTGCGCCTCTGCGGGCGTGATCTTGGAGAGGTCATCCTTATCGACCATGTAGACTTTCAAGACCCTGTCGAAGTCGAACATCACGCGGTAGGGATGCAACGATTGGATGGGGTAGATGTCCAGCGTGTCGCCGATCCTGCGGTACTCCCCCGGATGCAGATAGAGATCTTCGCCGTGCGCATACCCACGTTCGAGCAGATCCTCCACAAACTTCGTGAATGGGACATCTTCTCCCTCCTTGAGGACGAGCTTCTTCTGCGAAAGCTCCGTGAATGAAGGGAATTCCTTGTCCCACGCCTCGCGGTCACAGAGGAATGCGGCGGATGACCCTTCCGTACTCCGCATGAATTGCAAGTAGGCCTGGAGATACCCGGGAACAACCTGCCCTTCCGCGTCCGTCACGACATGGAGTTGTTGGGATGGTACCTCGAAGAACTGCAGCCAGTGTCGCAGCGCCTCCACCCCGCCGTGGTTCTGCGTGACCACCAGCGCCGACTGCGGATGGAAGGAGAGGATGTGGCTCAGGAGCATCGCCTTGGCCGTCTCATTGGACGCGCCGGAAATCACGAGCCTCTGCTTTGCCCTCAGGAGCTCCGAAAGTTCCTGATGGGTTGTTTCCCCGAGAAGAAGTGATGGCTTCATGCGCTATTGATGATCACCCGCGACGTCCCCCACGCGTAAAACTTGCGTGGAGGGGGTTTGAATACCGAAAAGTCCATGTCCCCGTTTCGGGTGATGTTGCCTATAGGATACGACGAATTGAGGGGTTTTGCAAGAGGTCATTCCCTTCCCTTCGTTGGTCGCCCTTCCTCCAACAATTTCCTCAATACCTCATAAACTTGGGCTACCGTGCAATCCAATGTCGTTCTGCCGGATGCCTCAAATGCAATGCCTGTCGCGTACTCCCGGAGGAGCTAGTGAGGGTTTTTCATGTACTGAAATTCCCATCCACCCTGTCGGAATCTCTCTTCAATCTTTCCCATAAACTGATTCCAATCGAGCGTATCAAAGTTCAGTTCTTGTCCCAGAGTGCTTTGAAGATGAGATTCATGTCCCATCTCCGAAAGGGTTGCCGCCACGATTTCTTGGGCCGAATCTGGAGTAATGTGATGTTCGTTCATAACAAGGATTACTCCTCCTGCATCCGGAGCGGCATGACCAAGTGCAGGTATTTTGGGTTGTCCGGGAGCGTGAACACGGCGGGGTGGAGGCTATCGGTGACCTGCATGAGGACGCTGGGCGCGTTGATATGCCCCAGGAAGTCCAGGAGGTAGCTACTGGAGAGCGCGATCTTATTCTCGTCTCCCGTCACCTCACAGGGGATCGTAGCCTCATCCTTGCCCGCCTGCGTCTGCGGCGTGGCGACGCGCGCCTCGCCTTTGGCCACGTGGAACGTGACGTTGTTGTTCATCTCCTTGGCGAAGTAGTGCATGCGCTTGACGGCGGTGGAGAGCTCATGGGCGGGGAAGAGAGCCTTGGTCTTGGCGTCGCGGGGGAGGATCTGCCGGTAGTCGGGGAATTTTCCGTCGATGAGGCGGGAGAGGAAGACAACGTTCCCGGCGTGGATCTCCACTTGCTGCTTACTGAGGTAGAGGGTGATCTCAGGGACCTTCATCGTGCCATCCGCCTTCTTCCTGTCATCCTCACTCTTGCTATCGGTCTTACGTAGGCTGGAACCAAGGACGGACCGCAGCTCCTCCAGGATTTTAGAGGGGATAATGCATGAGACGTCGTCCGCATCGCTCTTGAGGGGGAGGATGAACTCCGAAAGCCGGTAGCTATCCGTAGCAACAAGTGTCAGCTTTCCCTCTTGCCATTGGAAGAGGACACCGGAGAGGACGGGTCGGAGGGTGGTCCTGGCAGATGCAAAGGTGACGAGGTGGAGGGCATGGAGTAACGGCTCGGCCTCAAGAGTGAGGGAAGTCTGGCGGTCTACGGAGGTGATGGTGGGATACTCGCTGGCCGCCTCTCCGGAAATGACGGTCTTGGCGTGGCGGGACGTACACCGCAAATGCGTCCCCTCGCTTGTTTCCAGGAGGACTTCTGTATCGGGATTATACTGGGCGAAGTTGAGGATGGCCTTGGCGGGAACGGTGATGGATCCTTCATTCTCAATGGCCGCCTCAAAATACGTCACAATGCTCAATTCTAAATCCGTCGCGCTCACCGTGCAGCGTTTCCCTTCCGCTTCAAAAAGGATATTTCCCAGTATGGGCAGCGCCTGCTGGCTCCCGATTGCGCGGCTGACGAGTTGTAAAGCTTGGAGGAGATCCGATGTTGCACAGGAGAACTTCATGGCGCTATTGAGAGAAGAGGAAAGGAACAATAAAGGAATCGTCATCATAATACCATCTTCCTTTCCTTCCACATTCCAAGGTCTAATCCTGTGGAAATCTCGACGTATGTATTCCTTACATCGCTTCTGGAAGAGGAAAAATGCGGATAGGAGAGGGGAGAGGGGTGTGGGAGTGATGTGGAAAACTTGTGGAGAAGTGTACAGAAGGGTGATTGAAGGGCGGAAACCTTTGTTTATGTCTCAGGGAAGCCAAGAACAAAAGAGTGATGTGGAGAACTCTTCTTGGGGGTGCATTCCGTATATACACATGTATCCACACGGAATGTGGATAACTCTTGTGAACAGTTTTTATGACATATATTCGGGAAGTGAGCCGAATGAAGGTCGGATACATCCAGTGCCTACCGACGGTACTTCTTCCTCGCCTCCGGCGTGGCGACTTCCGTCCTATTCGGTTTCACAGTGAGTTTCCCTTCTTTGACCGTCACGAAGCTCTTCTCGGGGATATCCTCTGTGACAAATGTTCCGCCGCCGACAAAGCTCCCCCCGCCGATTTTGACGCCGGGGTTGATGCCTACTTGTATGCCGAGGCGGGTATGGGCGCCGACCACCGTGCCGAACTTCGCGAGTCCCGTCCCAATCGACTCATCACCGACGCGCGAGGCAATCTCCCCCTCGTCCAGCCGGAAGTTCCCCGTCACGCACCCGCCGCCGAAGGAGAC
>CAZCWV010000071.1:0-6125 GCA_964502425.1 uncultured Candidatus Peribacteria bacterium
CGTCGCTGAACGCGGCGAGGGTGGCGCGGAGCGCTTCCGCCGTCCCGCACTCCGTTTCCGCTTTGGGATTGCATGCGTCCGCTGAGGATCCGGGCCCGCACGTGACGAGCTTGGCAAGCTCCGCCCTGTTGATGGGCTGGTCCGGCCTGAACGTCCCGTCCGGATATCCCTGGTAACCCTGCCCGGCTCCCCAGCGGATTGCGGAGGAGAAAGGGTGGTCGGGGGACACGTCCGCAAAAGAGGGGATGGCGGCTTGGGAAGAGGAGGAGGCTACGGGGGGCGTGAGGAGGGAGGCCGGCAGAACGGAGGGAGCCCTGGAGGATGAGGAAGACTGCGCCGGCGCCTTGAATGCCATGGAGCGGACGATCTCGTCGAACACCACTCGCTCGCTCTCGAATTCTTCCGGCCATGTGTACACGGTCACCTGGTACACGCTGTTCCCCTTGGCCACGTACACCGATTCGCCACGGATGGTATTGCTCCTCCGTTCCCCTGTGTAGGCGTAGCGGCGGGCGGGGAGGCCGAGCATTTGCGTGTCCTCCGCGTCGCGGAGCGGCGTGTAGGAGGGGAGGTACCAATCCATCAATGCCGTGGAGTCGCTGCTGAAGGTCTTGTTGCGCAGGAAGAAGGCGTCCAGTTCCTGGATGCTGTACTCCCAGGGCATTTCATTTTCCACGATGTAGATGATGGCGTTGACGCATCCTTCCATCTCTTCGCCGGCGTAGAAGCGCATCTCGTGCCGCTTGGTTCCGGCTTCTTCCTTCGCCAATTCCATCTCGCAGCCGGTGGGGAAGGAAAACACCACGTTGCGGAACGCGTACTGGCCGTACTGGATGGAGGATGACGATTGCGCCGCGCTCGCAGCCGCCACCATCCTTGTTCCCCTCGTGGCGGTTGCGTCCACGGGAGCGGAAAGGGAGGCGATGAGGAGCATGGGGAGGAGCAGGGCGTGCATGAGGGGGGTGGGGGATGGATGTCTCTACTCTGAACGAGGATGGGACGGCCTTCCATGGCTCCCGGAGAACAAAAATCGGGTGAGGTTGAGTTTTTGGCTTATCTATGAGGAAAAAGAGGTTCTATGAGGGCGTAGAACGGGGGGGGTCAGGGACTCATTTCTTCCGCAGCTCTTTCAGTGCCCTTTCTAGCACCGTATCCCTGCCGCTCCTGCTTGGCAGTATGACGATATCGGGCGTTACGGAGACATCGTTGTAGATATCTTTGAGGACGTGGTTCCCGGCTGGCTTGAGCCTACACAGCGTTTTCATTTCCTGCGTGCCGTCGTTGTATGTCACCAGTTCCTGCAATATCGCACGTCCGAAGGTGTGCTCGCCGATAACCGTTGCCCATCGGGAGAGCTGAAGGGAACGCGCAATTATTTCTGCCGAACTGCTTGTCGCGCTGTCCACAAGGATCACAAGAGGGATATTTGAGGGAATCACGGGGTATTCCTTCGTAATCCACTTTTCATTGAGAGAGCCGTTGCACTGCGCAACGAGGGTATCTTTTTTCACGAATGCACTGGGAATGATACTCATGCTGTCAGCGAGGCCGCCGCCATTTTGCCGAAGGTCCAGCACAATGCCCCTCAGGGCTGGAACATTCAGCCGTTCCATTTCAGCCCGGAAATGTTGGACAGTCCATCGTCCAAGCATTCGAGACGTAACAATCACAATGCCCCCTTTTTGGCTTATGGAGAATTCCGGAACGCGTTCAAATTTCGCATCGCGCTGGACGGTTACCGTTCGCTCCGTTTTGCCTTGGCGCACGCGGAGCGTCACCTTCGTCTTCGAAGGACCCATGAGCCAACTGTCTATTTCTTCCCTTGTCGCTCCTGAAGTCTGATGTGTCCCCACGGACAGGAGCTCATCATGAGGCCGCAAACCTGCACGGTACGCCGAAAGGTGGGGGACAACGAAGACAATTATTGTTTTGCCATCATTTGTCGCAATGTCGATGCCAACCATTGAGTACTCATTATTATTCCTCTGGGGTTTGAGGATGTACTTCTCCCATTGAATTGCGGAACTGGAAGAGCGGGAGGATTGGGGAAAAATTTGTGGCGGAACAGTGGTTGCATCCATGTACTCAAAGGGCGCGTTGATGACACTGTGCACGATCACATCAAAAAATGCGCGCTGGCTTTCGAAGTTCTCCGGTGCCGCATACGTGGTCACGCTGAAAATGCTCTTTCCCTTGGCAACGTACACCGATTCGCCGCGTACCGCATTGCCCTTTAGTGTTCCGCTGTAGGTATACCGTCGTGCGGGGAGGCCGAGCATATTTGCGCCCGTCATGCTGAGTGGGAGGAAAGAGGACAATGCCCACTCTCCCAATATTGTGGCGTCATTGGAGTTCATCAGACGGAAGAAATATGCGTCTATTTCATTGGTGGAATAATTCCGGGGCATTTCTTCTTCTTCGATGACAATGGAGGAAGAAATGCAACTGGCTTTCCCATTCGCCTCGATGACCATCGTATGCCGGACGCCGTGGTCTTCCTTGCTGGTCTGCATTGTGCAGTTTGTAGGGGAGACAAACACGAGACCGCGGAATCTTTGCAGGTCATAGTTAGCTGAAGATGATGACCGTGATGAAGCAGATGCGTGTACAGCAACTGTGCCGGCTCTCTCCGCGGCGGTCGCGTCCACGGGAGCGGAAAGGGAGACGATGAGGAGGATGGGGAGGAGCAGGGCGTGCATGGGGGTGGGGGATTAAACACCGTTACTTAGTCCATTTGAAAGTGCTGAAGATCTCCTCCGCAAGCTCCGGGTTATCGGTCATCTGGGAAATGCAGATGAGAACGGTCTTGCCGTCTTTTTCAGAACAGAGGGCGTAGGCTGCATCATTACTCAGGCGAAGTACACCGCCTTTTGATGGGTCATAATTCCATTTCAAAATTGGAGGCCTGCAACGCGGTTGGGTGCCAGGTGGGAAATCGGGGTTCGGTGTGTCGAAGGCGTCAACTTTGCCCCACGATGTATTTCCATTTGTATCAGACAAAGACCAAGTCTGAGAAACGCCTGTGAAGGAAGAGTCGCATATAGCTGTCTCTGCTGGATAGAGATCGACGCTACTCATACCGAGAGAATTGGTATTTGGATACCCGAAATAATAATATTTGTCAGAAGGAGCGGGTTCTGAATAAGAATATCCTAGGGGAACAGCAATAATGTAACCTTCTTCACTTTGGTGGAGGGAATAGTTCTCAGGAATAGGCTGTTGTATCGTCTTAAATCCAGCACAAGAACCGAGAGAGAAGCATATAAGGCCGATGATCGAGATCTTCAAAGCATTTCCCATGTGCGGGTTTGGTAATTCCACACTTCAGATTGATCAAGACTAAGCCAAGCGTCGATTATTCGTCCGTCGGGTAACTTATTAACCCACACCACTCTCTTTCTCTGAGCTGGCTCCTCACTCCACGACGTCCAATATGCTGCGGAACGCGTAGTACCTTGTTGTGCCGAACGATCCAAGGCGATGTGGTACGTATCATTGATCCATCTCTGCTCGTTCCGGTCCCATCGTACGGAAATCTCCCCATGAGCGCCCAAGTCCGAAGCGACCACGTTCGAAACGCCCCACGCCGCAAGAACTGTGCGCAAGTCGACGCTGTGACCGTCCACTTCGATTTCGAGGTGGTCGTGCGCGCTGAATGCCTGATCGTTCGGCAGGCCGTTCACGAGCCCGCGTCCAGCGACAAGACCGTAGGATTGACCGGCTGTGAGCGTCATACCTTCGAAGAGTTCAAATGCAACGCTACCATCTTGCCGGCGTACTTCAAAGATCTTCTTGCCATCTGGGTTCGTGCGATCCGTCGCGTAGATCGGCATGTGCAGTGTCTGGTCCTTCCATGTCACGGTCTGACCGTTTGCGGTGGTCACATGCTCAATACACACGGATCCAAAATCTACGCCGATGGAAACGATGGTTCCGGCTGCCAGGGCTTTCACTTCCTTGTCGCGGTCGTCGTTGCCCGAACCCCAGTTGAGATCCACCGCGTTGAAGTCGGTACCGACGTGGTAGTCCGACGCAATGACCCACCGCCATTCGGATGCATTTCCTTTCAGCGGGAAGTAGTTTGCGATCTGGCTGAGGATCACATTCTCCCTCTCATGTTCCGCCCCTGCGGGCAGTGTGGAGTAATCCCCGACGGGTGTCTCCACGCTTCCATCCCACATCACATCAAATTCATCTGAGTACCCTTTGATTGTTGGCGCAGCGATTGCGTCACCATCGGCATCTTGCGGCCAGCTGGCTCCTTTAATGGCAACGTCATGAAGCATGCCCAACCATCCGAGTTGTTCGACTGGGATAGTCGCACCGACCCCATAAATAGTGCATATCGGCGAATTCCTGTCGATGACATGCTCCGCATCGGCATCCCCAGAGGGAGGGTTTGCCCATACGAGGTAGAGAGAAGTGTGATGTATGGGCTGGCCGTTGATGGTAAGCGGCTGGTCGAAAGAAACGCGAATGTTCCCATGTGAGTAGTACGTCGTATCGGTATGTATTTGGATGGACTGGGAAGGCATATCAAAACGCCCGTCTGCCGAGAAGATGTGTTCGTAGTCCCTGAACCTGAAGAGGTCTACGAGCCTGCTGAAGAATTGATTGGGCGATAAACCGGCCAGAGTCCAGAGTGTGTCCTGATCCTCGCCTAATACTTTTGCGGCTTGTGCGCACGTCAAGCGCAATTTCTCAGGGGAATCAGATGCGAGGGCTTTCTCAAAGAACCCGGCGAATATTCTCCCGGCCATTGTTTCCGTGTCGACGTACAAACCATTCCTATTGAACACAAGTTGGCCGTTTGGCATGTGGAACCACCCCAACGCCTCTTCCATCGTCTCTTTCGCATCCAATGTGTTGAGGTCAATGGGAGTGGGTGCGGAGGGATGAAGAGATTCATCAAGGAGCGCAAGTAGAGTCTTCGTATCATCTTCCTCTTCCTCTCCCTCGTTTCGTTTAGCGAGAGCCGCCTCAAGCCTCCTCCTCTCCTCCTCCCGAATGCGCTCGAGGATCGCGTTCTCTTCGTTCAGCCGCGATTGCACTAGTACATCGTACGTTGCGACCATGGACTCGTACGTGGGGATGGAGAGCCCCGAATCAGCAATCTCGCTCCGCCATCCCGCGAGCGTAGGGGAATTGTTGACGGCATCTTCGATCTTGTTCATCAAACGCTCAAAGGATGCCGACGTGGTCCGGACCCGCGTTTCCGCCGACGACATCCCCTCATTCACCCTCGGCGGATCCACCCTCCGCCCCGCCTGCTGGATCACCGTCCCATCCGCACCTACGATCTCGATGGAGATCATGTCCTTGTCCTGCCGGATGGCGCCGTTGGCGGAGAAGGCCTGGCGGGAGAAGCTCCCGACGTAGCCCGTGAATTGCGAGACCAGGGGATCGGCGGCTGTGCCCGTCTGCCCCACGTGGACGTTGACGGTCACATTTCCGCTCCCTAGCCCCGTGTTGCGGATGATGAAGAGGATGTTGGCGATGCCGCCCGGTCCGGTGTGGTAGTTGAACGAGGAGTATCCCTCTTCCAGTTGCACCCATCCCTCCTGCATGGGCCCCTCGCGGATGACGAAGGGGTCGATGGTCACGTCCATGCCGGCCACGGGCATCACGTCGCTGCAGGTCTCGCCCGTGCGGGAATCCATTGCCACGCGGGTATGGACAAGGAAGAACCGCCCCGCGCACTTTGCGGTGCCGAACTGCCGGGGAGGCGGAGGATGCGCCATGGGCGTGGGGTACGGACGTTACTCCCTCCACCTAAACGTCTTGAAGATCTCCTCCGCAAGCTCTGGGTTATCAGTCATCTGGGAGAAGCAAATAACAACGGTTTTACTGTCTTTTTGGGAGCAAAAGGCATACATGGTATGGTTCACTGTATAAGGTCCGCAAATGTCCGTATACTCTCTTGGAAAATCCATTGTATAATATATTTCCCTGTAATCCATGCGACCCCATATTGATGTTGTTGTTTCTGATTGTATCTCGAATGGTGTAGTAACCCCCAATCTTGAAGGCGTACACTCGTAATATGCATCAAGGGGGGGATTATGTTGCATATACTGTTGTTCTTCGGTGGTGGATTGCGGAGGGAAGAAATACGTACGTAGACC
>CAZCWV010000072.1:0-6120 GCA_964502425.1 uncultured Candidatus Peribacteria bacterium
GCTTGCAGGAATTGTTCGACGTTCGTCAGGTCAATGAGATTTACACCGCTGGCCGCCTGGAGGCCCATGGGCGCAACGAACGTGATGAACGTCACGCAACAGACCGGGAGAATGCGCATAGGAAGAAAACGTACCTATGGACCGTTGCGGAAGCAATGAAAGCAACTTGCGGAAGCACCAGATCCCAAGTTTCAAGCACCAAATACCCGCCAGCGGTTTGGGGCTTGCCTATCGTACGTGGTGCTTTCGCACGAAACAGACAAGCCTACTTGCCCCCTCTCCTCAACCCCGCTACTCTCCGCCAGACATGACCGCCATCTCCGCCAGCGGCTCCCTGCCGCCCACCCAGGGCGAGGGAAGCCGATTTCCTGATGCCTCCACGGTCCTCCTCCTCGGCTCCGGCGCGTTGAAGATCGGAGAGGCGGGAGAATTCGATTACTCCGGCAGCCAGGCCATCAAGGCGTTCAAGGAGGAAGGGAAGCGCGTGGTGCTCATCAACCCCAACATCGCCACCAACCAGACGAGCTGGGGATTGGCCGACGCCGTGTACTTCGTCCCCGTCACACCGCCGTTCGTCAAACAGGTGATCGAGAAGGAACGGCCGGATGCCATCGCACTCGGTTTCGGCGGACAGACCGCCCTCAACTGCGGATTACAGTTGGACGAGTCCGGCATCCTCGCGGAGCACAACGTGCGAGTCCTCGGCACCCCCGTTGACAGCATCCGTAAGACCGAGGACCGTGCGCTCTTCAACAAGGAACTCCGGTCCATCGGTGTGGACGTTCCCCGGTCGTTCGCATGCACCTCCGCCGCCGAAGCCGTGAAGGCAGCGAAGGAGATTTGCTTCCCCGTGATCGTGCGCGGTGCGTTCGCGCTGGGGGGCAAGGGCAGCGGCCGCGCAATGAACGAGAAAGAGCTCAAGGACATCGTCAAAGTAGCATTTGTGGAATCCCCGCAAGTCCTCGTGGAGGAGGATCTCACCGGATGGAAGGAGATCGAGTACGAAGTGGTGCGCGACTCCGCCGACAACTGCATCACGGTCTGCAATATGGAGAACGTGGATCCGCTGGGCATCCACACCGGCGAATCCATCGTCATTGCGCCCAGTCAGACGCTCGACAACCACGAGTACCAGATGCTGCGATCCATCGCCCTGCGCGTGATCCGCCATCTGAAGATCGTCGGGGAGTGCAACATCCAGTACGCGCTCGACCCCCGGTCCCGTAAGTACCGCGTCATCGAAGTCAACGCCCGTCTCTCGCGCAGTTCCGCGCTGGCGTCCAAAGCCACGGGGTACCCCCTCGCCTTCATCGCCGCCAAGCTCGCCCTGGACTTCACCCTCCCGCAGCTCCGCAACGCCATCACCAAGGTGACGTGCGCGGACTTCGAACCCTCACTCGACTACGTGGCCGTCAAGATGCCGCGGTGGGACCTGCAGAAGTTCCGGTTCGTCTCCGCCCAGGTGACGAGCGAGATGAAGTCCGTGGGCGAGGTAATGGCGCTGGGGCGGACGTTTGAGGAAGCCATGCAAAAAGCCGTCCGGATGCTCAACATCGGGGAAGAGGGGCTCCTCTCCTCCTCGATGCAATTCGACGACCTCACGCGCGAGCTCAAGTGCCCCACCCCGCGCCGCATTTTCGCCGTGGCGCAGGCGCTCGCCGGCCAGTGGACCGTAGAGGAAATGAACATTGCAACGGGCATCGACAAATGGTTCCTGGAACGCATCCGGCACTGCGGGAGCGTCGCAAAGGAACTTTTCACCACCAAGGCCTCCCCCCTCTCCACGGATCTCCTTCGTTTCGCGAAGCGCACGGGGTTCTCGGACCGCGGCATCGCGCAGATCCGCGAAAGGAAAGTGGAGGAGATCCGCACCCAGCGCCTCGCGGCGGGCATCGTCCCCGTCATCAAGCAGATTGATACGCTCGCCGGGGAATTCCCGGCAAAGACGAACTACCTCTACATGACGTACCACGGGACGGAAGATGATGTGGAATTCCCACCCTCTCCACCAATCCCCTCCTCCTCCCTCTCCCCCGACCCTTCCCCCACCGGTGGAAGGGATAGGGATGAGGGAAATGGAGGAGGGGCAAATGGAGAGGGTGGGAAACGCGCCGTCGTCCTCGGCAGCGGCCCCTATTCGATCGGTTCCTCCGTGGAATTCGACTGGTGCTGCGTGCAGGCCGCACATGAGATGCAAAGGCAAGGCTATGCCGTCGCGATGATCAACAGCAACCCGGAGACCGTGAGCACGGATTACGACGAGTGCGACGCGCTCTTCTTCGAGGAGCTCACCGAGGAACGCGTGCGGGACATCGTGGAGCGCCTGGACCCCGCGGGCATCGTCGTCTCCATGGGGGGCCAGATCCCCAACTCCCTCGCGCGCAAGCTTGCCGCCGTCGGCATCCCGCTCTTCGGCACGTCGGCGGCGGACATCGACCGCGCGGAGGACCGCCACAAGTTCAGCGCGTTCCTGGATGAGATCAAGGTGGACCAGCCGGAATGGAAGGAGTTCTCGGAAATCCACTCCGCCGAAACGTTCTGCGAATCCGTGGGGTACCCCGTTATCGTACGGCCCAGCTACGTCCTCTCCGGCGCCGCCATGGCCGTGGTGCACACCAGCGGCGACCTGGAAGCCTTCCTCGAACAAGCGTCGCTCGTATCCAAGGAATGCCCCGTGGTCATTTCAAAGTTCGAGCAGGGCGCCAAGGAAATTGATTTCGACGGCGTGGCCCAGGACGGCAAGCTCCTCCTCTACGCGCTGAGCGAGCACGTGGAGAACGCCGGCGTCCACTCCGGCGACGCCACCATGGTGCTCCCCGCGCAGCGCGTGAACCTGGCCACGCTTCGCCAGCTGAAGAACATCGCCAAGCGCGTCGCGGAAGGCTTGCATCTCTCCGGCCCGTTCAATATCCAATTCCTGGCAAAGAACAACCGCCTCAAGGTCATTGAGTGCAACGTGCGCGCGAGCCGCAGCTTCCCCTTCTGCAGCAAGGTGACGGGCCAGAACTTCGCCGTCCTCGCCACGCAAGCGCTCCTCGGCAAGGCACCGCCGGACAAGCGCTACCAGACCGTAGACCTGGACCACGTAGCAGTGAAGGCCGCCCAGTTCAGCTTCGGCAGATTGAAGGGTGCGGATCCGCGTCTGGGCGTGGAGATGGCGAGCACAGGGGAAGTGGCGTGCTTCGGCACCAACGCCGAGCAGGCGCTGCTGCTCTCGCTCCTCGCAGTGGGCTTCAAACTGCCAAAGAAAAACATCCTCCTCACCATCGGGAAACTGGAGGACAAGATGGACCTCCTCCCCACGATCCAGCAACTCAAGGACAAGGGCTTTTCGTTCTTCGCCACGGAGCGCACGCACGATTTCCTCCTCTCACGCGACGTCCCTTCCGCACTCCTCCACAAAGTCTCGGAGCCCCGCTCCCCCAATATCCGCGAGTACCTGGAACAGAAGCGCATCGACCTCGTGATCAACATCCCCACGCACTCCAGCGCGCAGGAGCAGACAGATGGCTACTCCATCCGCCGCACGGCCATCGACCAGGGCATCCCCCTCATCACCAACGTCCAGCTCGCCAAGCGCGTCGTGGAGGCTCTGGCGCAGGAGGATACGGAGAAGCTGCCTGTGATGCGGTGGCCGGATTTGCTGGAACCGGATACTTGCATAAAATATTGATATGTATTATAGTATATGTATGAGAAAAATATCTGAACTCGTTAACGAAATTGCAGAGCCAGGGAAATCACCAGAGGGCAGGAATACCATTACTCTAACGGAAAATGAAGACCGCACAATGAAACTTGTACAGCAGATGGCCACTCAGATCTTTGAGCAGTACCATATCGCGCCTACTGACTATGAAATCCAGACAGATGCATTCGGTAATATGTTCATTACCTATTTCGGAGAAGACCGTGAACACAGGGTCATGTCTGGCTCACACATAGACAGTGTAAGGAACGGCGGCGATTACGATGGCGTCGCAGGAGTCGCATCTGCATTACAGTTCCTTGAGCGACTGCTCCAAGATCATAAGAAACCGCAGTACAGTTATACCGTAGCAGCATTTCGTGCCGAAGAATCAAGCCCAGCCACGGGCGTCGCATGCCTCGGAAGCAAGATAGCCACTGGTACCATTTCGAAAGGCGAACTTGAACATATCCGCTACAAGGGAAGCGACATGGTCGAAACGACGCTCCGAAAACATTTCATCGAGCGTTACGGCGCGGATCGTTGGGAAGAAGTACTTGAGGAACTTACTCGTCCTCCCATCAACCCAGGCAATACGGTGCACTTTGAAGAAGTGCATATTGAACAGAGCCGCGTGGGGGAATTGAATGAAGCTGACGTCGGGATCGTTGCCGAAGGTATAGGAGGTGCGAGACGTGAAAGAATTCGAATTCCTCCAAGTCAGATTCCATCGGAATCCCTACTTGTTCCTGATACTGCCTCATATGTTCATTTCACCATTACCGCTAATGGGCATGCAGATCATTCCGGTGGAACACCACCTAATACCATGGTGGACGAAACGAAGCGTACCTTTGTTCAAATTAGAAGTAGGCGCGATGCTTTAACTGGACTTGCCTGCTTATATCGCTCACTATTCGACCACAATCAACTGCCACGTTCGAGTCGTGTTCTCCGTATAGGCACTGCAACGGAAACAGGATTTACTACTGTACCAGCGGAAGAAACGATTGAAATTATCATGAATGGTAAAGACGCTGAGACATTTACACAAACCCTTGCACAATATGGTCAAATTATGCGGAAGGAGCGAGACATAAACATTACGCACGACAGAGAAAACGTTATGCCTGGCGCTTACACAGTTATTGATACCAGGAATACTGCCCTTGCATTGAGTATACCTCTGGATGTCGATCTCACGGTTGAAGGTACTGTTTTGGGACGATTCGCGGTTAATCCGAAAAGATCTTTGATCGGTGAAGTCCGTGGGACCATATCCGATTTCAAATTCGATCCTGCCGTAGGTCTATCCTTCAATATAGATCAACGCAGTGTGGATCCTGCTCAGGGCAAACGACTCGCATTAGAGCTCAGAAATGGCGTTGATCACCGCCTGAAACAAATGGGTCTAGACCCGCAGCAAGCACGTGAAGTTATCTCAGACACTCCTCCTTCCCCTGTTGATACAGAGTCCGTTCGTATCAAACAGAAACTTGCGACAGTCTTGGGATATAAGACTGTTATCATGCCTTCCGTCCCCGGTCAGGATTCAGGAAGCATCAGCAAAGCGGGTGTACCCACCAGTATGACGTTCATTCGCCATCCGGGAACAAGTCACAACAAAGATGAAACCGTCGATCCCAAATTTCTAACAAGAGCTGTGTCACTGAGTCATGAATACCTCCATCAGCTTCTCATTGGCAATCAGACCAAGCCGTCATCTCTTCCCGTATCCGCATAGAGTCGCGTAGAGGATAGGAATATTGGTGCAATGCAGTATCACTGACCCCCCCCAATTCCATTTGCCAAATCCCCCATTCTGCGTACAATTGACAGGCTATCCATCCCCTTTTCTTCCCATGCCCGTAACCGACGATTTTCTCACGGAAGACGACCAGGCAACCGGCGGCTCCACCGGATTTTCCGGCGACGACGGCGACCAGACCTTGGTCACCAAGGAGGGGTTGAAGCAACTGAAGGATGAACTGGATGAGCTGAAGACCACCCGCCGCACGGAAGTGGCGCAGCGCCTCAAGGAAGCCATCTCCTACGGCGACCTCTCGGAAAACTCCGAGTACGAGGAGGCCAAGAACGAACAAGCCTTCGTGGAGGGGCGCATCCTGGAATTGGAGCAGAAGATCAAGAACGCCAAGATCATCTCCGGAAAGAAGCTCATGGGACACGGCAAGGAAGTGGACATCGGCTCCACGGTGACCGTGGCCAATACCACGGACGGCGACGAGCCCGAGAAGTACACCATCGTGGGCTCCACCGAGGCCAACCCGCTCGAGCACAAGATCAGCAACGAGTCCCCCATGGGCAAGGCCCTCCTCGGCAGACGTAAAGGGGAGAGCGTGGAAATCACGTCACCATCGGGATTGATCACATTCGAGATCCAGAGCGTGGCGTGATGAGGGTATTGAGTATTG
>CAZCWV010000073.1:0-6041 GCA_964502425.1 uncultured Candidatus Peribacteria bacterium
CGCGATCTCCTTGGGGTACTGGAACGCAAGGAAGAGCCCCGCCGCCGCGCGCTCCGCAGGAGCGATCGCAAGCAAATCCTTGCCCAGGAATCCCGCTGATCCGTCCGTGGCTTGATAGGCCGGATGCCCCATCAACGTGCTCACGAGGGAAGACTTGCCCGAGCCGTTGGGCCCCATGATGGCGTGGATCTCGCTCTCCTGTATCCGGAGACTGACCCCGCGCACGACTTCCTTGCCCCCCACGGAAATGTGGAGGTTGGAGAGGGACAACAGTGGCAATGACTTGGGCATAAGGAAATATTGTGGAGAACAGTATAGAGTATTGTGTATGGAGTATTGAGTATACTCAATACTGAATACTCACCCCTCAATACTGTACACTCCGTCCATGCCCAACATTACCTTTTCCTACGCCGGCCAGACCAAGACCGTCCAAACCGATGCCGGCAAGACCCTCCTCCAGATCGCCCTCGATAACGACGTCCCCATGGAGCACGCCTGCGGCGGCAACGGGTTCTGCACCACCTGCCTCTGCAAGGTCAAGAAGGGCGCCGAGAACCTGACCCCCGTGAACGACCGCGAGCAGATGATGGGCATCGAGGGAGATGACCGCCTCGGATGCCAGGCCACCGCCAACGGCGACGCGGAAGTGGAGATCACGGGCTAAGCGTTATTTCGTTATCTCGTTATTTGGAATGGAAGTACAGATCACCCTGAACGGGTTCTCGAAATAACGAAGTAACCAAGGTACGAAATAACGGAACATCACACCTTCGCCAGCGAGAGGAGCTTGGCCTTCACCTCCTCGTCGTACGGCTCCAGGCGGTTGATGCGACGGTAGGTCTCCTCTGCTTTTTCCGTCTGCCCCAACTGCATGTAACACTCAGCCAGGAGGTGGAGGAGCTGTGTATCGCGCGACATGCGCACGCTCGCCTTCTCCAGGAGGAGCGCAGCTTCGGCGTACCTCTTGGCGGCGATGCACGCGCGGCCCAACGCGAAAGAACGTTCGGAGACGTGTGGCTCGCGGTTGAGGGCTTCCTGGTACGCCTGGCACGCCTCCACGTACTTCTCCTGCCGGTAGTACGCCAATCCCAAGTTGGCGAAGAAGGACACGTCCTGCCGCTGCTGGAGGAGTTCCTTGTAGAGGGCTTCCGCCTTGTTCTCGCGCTCCGTGGTCAGGTAGAGCTTGGCGAGCTGCGCCTGAACGTCCAGCGCGTGGGGCTGCACGGTGAGCGCCTGGATGAAGAGGCGCTCGGCCTCGTCCACTTTGTTCTGGAGCAGCGCCTTCTCGGCCTGCCGCGTGAGGGAACGCACCTGCTGGAGCTCAATGGCCGACGCGCGGGGATTCTTGTAGGGACGGAACAGCCGCTTCTCTTCCACGAACTGCATCCCGCGCTCCTCCGCCTGCTGCAGGCGCTGCCGCATGCTCCGCACGAAGCGCCGCACGCCGCGGTTCCTGAGGAGCAGCCGCACGCCGAAGATCAGGACGATCCCGAGGAGGGAGAGGGTGAGGACGTAAACGTACACCATGCGGAAACCGGGGAAACCCGGGGATCCGAGAGTACCACGGCAGACAAAATGTAGCAAGGGAGCAAATTGCTTCTAATGGCAAGATCGCGGCTCCGCGGCCCTTCCCCTCAAACACTGATAGCCAGCGCAAACCTCTGGAGCAGCAAAGGTCGGGAGACGTTCGTCATCTGCAAGTCCCGCACCAAGTCCTGGAGGGCGAGCGCGCGGGGAACCGGTATCGCTTCCCGCTCCTCGCGTAACGCGAGCGAGAGGTGGAGGAGGTACTGCCGTGCGTCGTCCGTCCGCTCGGTGAGGGGTTCCAACAGCTTAAGGCGTTCTGCCAGCGTCGACGCGTGCCAGAAAGCCACCGCTTGGGAGTAGCGCTGGCGTTCCGCGCGCAGCAAATCCGGATCGTCCTTCAGCCGCAACACCACCCCCGGCGCCCCCTGCGCGAGCCGCAGGAGGAACTGCGCGTCCTGGGGCGGCGCATCCTGCACCAGCGGATGGAGCAGGCGCGTAGGGAGCGGGAAGAAGCGCAGCACGCGCGCCCGAGAGACGAGCGTGGGGAGAAGTGAACTTGTGGACGTCGCCGTGAGGATAAAGACTACGCCGGCCGGAGGCTCTTCCAGGATCTTGAGGAGGGCGTTGACCGCCTCCTCCTGCAGCCGATCGACGTTACGGATCAAGCAACAGCGGTATTTCCCGCCACTCACCTCATGCAAACGCTCCTGCAGGGAACGGATGTCGTCGATGCCCACGGTATCGGTCTTGGCCTTCTTCTTGGCGCGCTCCTGCTGGGGGACGTTGGACGTCCGCGCAATGACATCAAAGTCCTCGCACACGCCTTCAATCCACAGCTGGTCGATGACGAAGAAGTCCTGATGGATGAGCTTGTCGATCTCGTGGTGCAGTCTCACCAACTCCTCGGCGCCCGCGGCATCCGCCGTCAGCAGCGTGTGCGCGAACCACTTGGCAGCCGTGAACTTGCCGATGTGGCTCTTCCCCGTAAAGAGGTATGCATGCGTCACATTGTCCGCCTCCACGTCCGCGAGGAGGGACCGGATCTGGTCCTCGTGACCGATGAGGGGGGAGGCTGAAGGCACGGGTGGATTATAGGACAATTGAAGGTCAAACGGAGAAGCTATCAGCTATCAGCTGTCAGATACAACCGATAATGACACCGCTGAAAGCTGACTGCTGACAGCTCACCGCTTCCTCCGCTCCTCCCCCACGACGACGCGGAAGGGAATGCTCTTCGTTTTCACGACCTGCCGGAGGAAGATGCGGATGCCGGAACTGAGATCGAACCCCAATTTCTCGAGCGTTTTCTGCGACTTGCGCTTGAGGTCTTCGTCGATGCGAAGGATGAGCATGGAGGAGGCAGCCATAGGCGAAGGGAGGACATGCTGTGGAGGCATGCAGATAGAAGACAGGGAAAGTGTATATACACGTATAGACGGTTGTCTATACAACTTTCACATTGCCTCCTCTCCGATTCCCAGCGTATTTTTAATCATGCATCGAATCGCATCCTCCACGTTTGCCGGGAACGTTCCATACGACTGCTTCCACAAGAAGTAGTACACGGCCGCACGCATTGCCTCCGGATATTGCTCGCCCAACGTACGCAACCGATCTTCCCTGTTGAAATCATCCGAAGAAAACTGGATGTTCCGGGCAATGAGGGAATGGATGTGGGAAGAGATCACCTGTACCGGTTTCTCGTACAACTCTTGCACTTCCCGTGTTTGCATTCCATCGATGACAAAGACTGCGGCCTGAACCTGCCAGGCAACCTCTTCCTCCAATAACCGCTCGACGACAGTAAGTTGCGCCTTATCCATCATACGATGAGTCTAATCTGATAGTGTCACGACGTCGGACAGAGTGACGGGAGGGGAAAAAAGAGGAAAAGGGTAATCGTCCCCTGCGTTCAAAGATCGCGGTAGGACTGCACCATTTGCTCGATCGCTTGCTGCATCTCCAGATTCGCCTGCTTGATGCGCGAGCGCTCCGGCTCGTCGTTCGCATCGCCCGTGCTGTGGAAAAAGTAGGTGACCATCACGACACAGGGAGAGGAAGGCTGTTTGTACGTATACACCGCGTACTCCCCGATGCTTCCGGCGGCGCCCTCCGAACCCCGGGCGCGCGTGAACGTCTTCCCATTGATTGTCCAAGGGACGGCTGTGGCCAGGAAGTTACCCGAGAGGTCGGGACAGACGTTGGGGAACGCGACAAAGACATGCGCCTCCGTGTTTCCCGGCGCCTCAAACAGCGTCCATCGCCCGTCTACGCTCACGAAATCGTCCACAGTCGGTAGCTCTGCATCTTCCCGCACGTTCCAATCGGAAGGATATTCCACGGACCAGCCTCTCTCCATGTTGTCGTAGACTTGTGTTCCATTGCCTTTTTCGAGCCTCACACTGTTGAGGATATCGTAAAAATCCGCTTCTAAATTGATATCTCCCTTATGAGAAAAACGGAAAGAGTACGTATTGCCATTGGAGGCAGGGTAGGGCTTCACCATGAGCAAACGAACTCCGTCAAATGTTTCTTCTTTTTCCGTACGTACGATGCGCAAGGAACCATTCGCGTTCTCCTCGACGGTGAGGAGAATATCCGGAAAGAATGGACCGTACCCATCGGGATTCACTTCCACTAGCAGATGAACCTGGGACGCGGCATCGCTGTCCAATTGAAGGCGGAACCAATCTTGCCCCGAGGGATATTCCTGAATGATACTTTCGGTAGTGATGCGATATGACGAGGGATACTGGAATGTCAGCCCTTGAGAAATGTTGCCGTACGCCTTCCACATTACCGGCTCTTGAGATGCCAACCCGCTCATTTCCTCATACGTCCTGGACGACTTCGTGATAACACCTGCGTGCAAGCGGTAGATCATCTCCGCCATCTCGCCGCGGGTAAGGTGTTGTTCCAAAGAAATAATGGTCGCAGGGATCGCGTTGCGGTCTGCAAGGAAGCGGACGTACTGCTCGTACCAGGGCGCATCCGCGGCAACAGTGGGCAACTGGGAGTCGCTGGAATTGAATGAGGATGCAGACGCAATGATCTTCGCCGCTTCCGCAAAGTTGATGGTACGGTCCGGCCGGAACGTCCCGTCGGGATACCCCTCGATCATGTGCGCATCCTTCGCCCTGCAGATGTACTTCACGTACCAGGCATCCGACTGCAGATCCCGGAACTGCATCCTGCTCCCGCACATGTCTACCATCTTCTGTCCGAACCGGTAGAGAGTGACGATCTTCGTAAACTCGGCACGATTAATCGTCTGGCCGGGGCGGAACAAACCGTCGTCATACCCCTGCACAAATCCTTCTTCCAACACGTAGTCGATCGCTTCACGGTTGGGATGTGAGGAGGGGACATCATTGAAAACGGCAAATGCCGGGGTCGCCACTACCAGCATGGCGAGCAGAGACAAGCGGAAAGCGGACATGGAGAGTGAGGAAAGAATGATTGACATTCTCCCATGTATATTTTGTTTTGTCAATTACCTCTCATTCGCCCATTCCATGGCACTTCTTGTACTTCTTCCCTGACCCACATGGGCACGGATCGTTCCTCCCGACCTTGGGGACGGAACGTGATTGCTGGGGTGCACGGACACGTTGCGGGGTTGGGACACCGCCGGCCGCCATCGGCCCCGACGGCTGGTCGCCCGTCGCCGTGGGGATGAAGGAGTTCGACACGCCCGTCTGCGTCAGCTCCCCTTCGATCTGGTCGGCGTTGGTCTGCAGGCCTTCCGGCTCCGCTTCCTCTTCCGCCAGCATCCGCACCACTTCCCGCGGCGCGAACTGCGCGAAGTCCGCCTGGAGGAGCATGCGCACGATGGTGGTATCGATGGTGGCGAGGAGTTGCTGGAACCGGCGGAACCCCTGGTCCTGGTACTCGATCACGGGATCGCGCTGCGCGTAGCCGGCGAACGCCACCTGCTCGCGCAAGTGCGACATGTCGTCGATGTGGTCCATCCAGTGCGTGTCGATGGAGCGCAGCGTGATGAGGTTCTCGGCATTGCGGACGGTTTCCGCATCGGACTGCGCGCACTTGCCCTCGTAAGCGTCGCGGACGAGTTTGATGAGGGACCCGGCCATCTTCTCGCGGTCGTTGTAGGAGCGGATGGATGTCTCCGTCACGAGCGGCCGGAAATCGCCGTGGAGCGCGGCCACGGATTCCGCAATTTCCTTGGCGTTCCATTGTTCCGGATCATCCGACGCCGCATGCGCCGCCAGTATCCCCTCCACTTCCTTCTGCATGCCCACCAGGATTTCCTCATGGATGGGAGAAATGCTCTGAGTGGGGGGGCTCCCCTCTCCCTCTGACCCCCTCTCCTCTGGGGGAATGGGTGAGGGTGGAGAGATGACCATCTTCTCCAACAACTTCTGCCTCCTCATGTAAATGATCCCCCTATGTTTGTTCATCACGTCGTCGTACTGCAGCACGTGGCGGCGGATATCGAAGTTGCGCCCCTCCACCTTCTTCTGCGCGCCCTCGATGCTGTGAGAGACCAT
>CAZCWV010000074.1:0-5976 GCA_964502425.1 uncultured Candidatus Peribacteria bacterium
CTCACCTCCCTGCCCATCATCGAGACGCAGGCGGGCGACGTGTCCGCGTTCGTGCCAACCAACGTCATCTCCATCACGGACGGGCAGATCTACCTGGAGAGCGACCTCTTCTACAAAGGCATCCGCCCCGCCCTCAACATCGGCATCTCGGTCTCCCGCGTGGGGTCCGCGGCGCAGCGCAAGTCCATGAAGAAAGTGGCGGGCAAGCTCCGCCTGGACCTCGCCCAGTACCGGGAGCTCGCCGTGTTCGCGCAGTTCGGGAGCGACCTCGATGCCGCCACGCGTGCGCAGCTGGACCGCGGCGCGCGCCTGACGGAGATCCTCAAGCAGAAGCAGTACGAGCCCGTTCCCGTGGGCGAACAGGTGGCCATCATCTACGCGGGCACTAACGGCTTGCTGGACGACATTCCCGCGGACCGGGTGAAGGCGTTCCAGGCAGATTTCCTCGCGTTCCTCCGCGCGCAGCACTACAACCTCGTGGAGCAGCTCGGGAAGGAATTGACGAAGGAATCTGAGGAAGAGCTGAAGAGGTTGATTGGTTCTTTCAAGACGGAGAAAGGGTATTCAAGTTAGTATTGAGTATTCAGTATTGAGTATTGAGGGTCCCCAATACTCAATACCCACCCCTCAATACTCCTTCGATCCACTCACTCCTTCCACCCACATTCCCTTGGCCCGCAACCTCCGCGATCTCCGGCGAAAAATGGGCGCCATCCGCTCCACGCGGCAGGTGACCAAGGCCATGGAGTTGGTCGCCGCGTCCAAGATGCGGCGCGCGGTGCAGAACGCGCAGATGCTGCGCCGCTACGCCGTCACCTCCTGGCGGATTCTCCAGCGCATTGCGCAGACCACGCCCGACGTGCATCCCTTCCTGCGGCAGCGGAAACCGGAGAACATCCTGGCCATCCTCTTCTCCTCCGACCGCGGCCTCTGCGGCAGCCTCAACGCGCAGGTCTTCCGGTCCGTCACCGCGTATGTGGAGGGACAGAAGGCCGTAGCCGGTTTCAAGAAAGTAGATTTCATCGTTACGGGACGGCGCGGGCAGCAGTTCCTCTCCCGCGCGAAGCAGAACGTGATCGCGGCGTTCCCGGCGCTGAGCAACCATCCCGCGTTCAAGGACGTGCTGCCCATCGCGCGCATGGCCACGGACGGCTTCCTCAGCGGGACGTACGACCACGTCGTCCTCCTCTATCCGGATTTCGTCTCGCCGCTTGTGCAGGACCCCACGGTCAAGATCCTCCTGCCCTTCACGCAGACGGGGCTGAAGGAGATGATCGATTCCCTTGATATCCGCCGCCACGGCAGTCCCGCCGCCACCGAGGAGAAGGCGGACATCGACGTGGCCGAGTACCGGTTCGAGCCTTCGCAGGAAGAAGTCCTTCGCACCATCCTCCCGCAGCTCACGGAGATGCAGGTGTACCAGGCCGTGCTGGAGGCCGCCGCTTCCGAGCACTCCGCCCGCATGGTGGCGATGCGTTCCGCTACGGACAACGCCACCTCCATCCTCGACGACCTCACGCTCACCTACAACCAGACGCGCCAGGAGAAGATTACCGCCGAGCTCTCGGAGCTCTCCGCGGCGAAGGCGGCGCTGGATTGATCCATCGTCCTACAGGCCGGAGGACCGCTTTTCGGATTGTGAGTGAGGTCGCCAGGCACGAGCTTCTCCCAATGTGTCCTTGATGGTGAGGACACGGTCCAATCTCATGACGCTCAATACAGACCGGACAGTAGGATCAATATTACACAACAACGGAGCACTGCCGTTCTGACGCATCCGTTTATGGAAGGCAACTAAGGTGGCTGCAGCCACTGAGTCGATATGATGCAACTGACGACAGTCAATGATGATTTGACCATCGCTGTCAGGCAAGGCGTCAAGCTCTTCTCCACACTGAAAACAGTTGTCCTGTGCGCCCAGAGTTTGAGCGAGGATCGTGATGATTGTCGTGTCGTCTTCGCTCTCTACATGCAACACTGGGGTTTTGGGTCCAGTCATTGATGGGAGAGTATCCGTCTCTGCGGGCGATCCGCGCTGTTCCGTGTTGCGTGATGGGCAAGGCAATTCTCCGTGTTCCATAGAAAAAGTGGGATGAATTGAACGATTTGTAGAGGAGAATGAACACGCGTGCAAATTGATAGGATGAGAAGAAAGGGGAATGGTTGATTGAAGCCAAAAAATCCCCTCCACGCCGTAGCGGGGGAGGGGATAGGGGTGCAGGTTTCGGGTCAGAAGGAGGCGAGGGCGGACGAAAGGTCATCGTAGACCTTGAACGCCCGGTTTAGGCGCGTGAGTGCGAGGACATCGTAGATTTCGTCTCCGACGCAGCAGAGCCGTAAGGCTTGACCGAGCCTTTCGAGCTTCTTGTGAAGCTCGAAGAGATGGCCAAGTGCGTCGGCGGAGAAGAAGGTGACCCGGTCGCAGTCTATTACGACTTTGGTCACTTTATCCTCGATCTGACGCAACCCGATCCCGAGTTGTGCGATCGCCTGATCTTCAATCACTTTCTCGACGGAGAAGTTGACGATGATAGCGTCACCTCGCGCTTCGAGAGTGAAACACGAGAAACGAGTGTCTGTAGGCATAAGGTGTCCTCCTTGCCAAAAATTCCAAACAGGGGGAAGGAAAAGGGGTTGAGCGGTCGGTCAGAATGGGGAGGTAATGGCTTCTTCCAAACTCCTCCTCACATCGAAGAATTTGACCAAATTCGTGAGAACGAACAACTCGAAGATTTCGTTGTTCATGCCGCAGAGCCTGAGTGAGCCGTTGCGGGCCTGTACCGCTCTTTTGAAGGCCATGAATTTTCCCAGCATCAAGCTCGACAGGAACTCGATCTCGTGAAAATCGATGATGAATCGATTCCGTCCGTCCTCAAGGAGCGCGTTGAGCTCCTTCGCGATTCCTTCAATGACTTTGTCATTGAGAACTATTTTTTCGGTGATCGTAACGACCCTGACGTCACCACGTTCTACCACGGAAACATACTGCGTCGAGATTTGGGACATATTTGTCCTCCATGCAAAAAAGGTGATTCCAAAGACCGTTATCGTAACCTGCACTGTTGATACACTGCTACGAAATACTCCAAAGTCAATCATCTCTCGTGCCAATTGCCATGGAGTGCAGCGGCAAGCAAAAAATCCCTCCCGTCGTAGGACGGGAGGGGATTGGGGTGCAGGTTTCGGGTCAGAAGGAGGCGAGGGCATCCTCCACGGTTTCCACGATTGTGAACAAACGGTTTAGCCTCGTAATCGCGAAAACCTCGTAAATCTCGGCGTTGATATGGCATAGACGCAATGCGCCTCCACGAGCCGCGATGAGCGTCTCGAACATCATAATCTTGCCGAAGGCGGCGCTGGAACAGAAATCGACTCCTTCGAGGCTGAGGACGAATTTCATTCTTCTTCGATCGCTGTGGAGTTGGAGCAACTCCTCCCCGAATCGTAGAATGAACCCATCCTCAATTACTTTTCTTTGGGTTATCGTGATCACCGTAACGTCGCCTACTTCTCGCACTGTGACACACGCAGTCAATTGGGTCGGCATGGTGTCCTCCTTGCAAAAAAATTTCTGTTACATGGAGACGGTCGGCTCAAAACGAATTCATAGCCTCATCCGAATCCTTTCGGATCTCGAAGATTTTAACCAAATTCGTGAGGAGAAACAGCCCGTGGATCTCTGTATTCATCCCACAGAGCACGAGCGTCCCTCCACGAGCTTTTACTCCTCTTCTGAATGTATCCAACTTCCCCAGCATCGAGGAGCACACGAACGTGGTCATCTGGAAATCGATGATAAATCGTTTCTTGCACTCGTCTTCAAGGAGCGCGTTGAGCTCCTTCTGAATACCCTCAATGACTTTGTCATTGAGTATTTTTTCTTCGGTGATCGTCACGACCCTGACGTCACCACGTTCTACCACGGAAACATACTGCGTCGAGATTTGGGACATATTTGTCCTCCATGCAAAAAAGGTGATTCCAAAGACCGTTATCGTAACCTGCACTGTTGATACACTGCTACGAAATACTCCAAAGTCAATCATCTCTCGTGCCAATTGCCATGGAGTGCAGCGGCAAGCAAAAAATCCCTCTTCGGTTTATCCGGAAGACCTCGGACTTACATGTTCGAATAGAACTGCTTCTTCTTGTTCTCCGTGCGGTACTGCTCGCGCTTGAGGGCGCGGATGCGCTCGAGGCGGCGCGTGAGTGGCTTTTTGTACGAGTTGCGCTCGCGCAGCTTCTTTGCCAAGCCCGTCCGCTGGAACTGCTTCTTGAACCTCTGCTGGAGGCGGTCACCGGATTCGTCGCCGTGCTTGATCGCGTAGATAGCCATCGGGGAGAGGGTAATGGAGCATCGGAATGGGTGCAAGTCAAAATAGTGTTGGACTTGAGGATGCCGAGGAGTCCGATGAGTCCGAGGATGCCGAGGATCTGCGGTATCCCACAATACGAAGCTTGTGAAATTTCATTTCTTCGGAATCCTCGGTATCGTCGGCAACTTCGGCATCAGTCAGGTGGAGAATCATGAGCAATAAATTAGATCAACAATAATCTCTACCATTCCACCACTTGCTTCCATTGCATAGGAGAACCACAACGGATAAACTCCACCCTGATATGGCCAAGAACAAGTACACAGCCGCGCAAATTACCGTACTCGAGGGGTTGGAACCCGTGCGGAAGCGTCCCGGGATGTATATCGGGAGTACGGACCAGCGCGGTCTGCACCACCTCATCTACGAGATCGTGGACAACTCCATCGACGAGGCGATGGCCGGGCATGCCACGCGGATTTCGGTGACGCTCAACGACGACGGTTCCGTGAGTGTGGAGGATAACGGACGCGGCATTCCGGTGGACATCCACCCCGTTTCCAAGCGTCCCGCCCTGGAAGTGGTGCTCACCACGCTCCACGCGGGGGGCAAGTTCGGCGGGGACGACAGCGGGTACAAGGTCTCCGGCGGTCTCCACGGCGTGGGTTCTTCCGTCGTCAACGCGCTGAGCACGAAGATGCGCGCGGAGGTGTTCCTCGACGGCTACACGTACACGCAGGAGTACAAGCGCGGCAAGCCGACGATGGACATGAAGAAAGGGGGGAAGACGGACAAGCACGGCACGCTTATCACCTTCACGCCGGACGACGAAATTTTTGACACCACGGAATGGAACATGGAACTGATCCTCACGCGGTTGCGCCAGCAGGCGTACCTCACGCGCGGCATCACCATCTCCATCCTCGATGCGCGGAAGAAGCGCCCCGCGGAGGACGAGCAGTTCCCGCGCCTCTACCGCTTCCACTTCGAGGGCGGCATTGCGGCGTACGTCACGCACCTCAATGAATCCAAGGATCCGATCGGCGAGCCCATCTGGTTCGAGAAGGACACGCCCGATGGCTTTGTGGAGGTGGCACTGCAGTACTCGCAATCGTTCCAGGAGCACGTGGTCAGCTTTGCCAACAACATCCACACGGTGGAGGGAGGGCACCACCTCACCGGCTTCAAGGCCGCGCTCACGCGCACCGTCAACGCCTACGCGCGGAGCGCGGAAGTCCTCAAGGAGAAGGACGAGAACCTCACGGCGGACGACGTGCGCGAGGGCCTCACGGCCGTCATCTCGGTGCGCCTGCGGGAGCCGCAGTTTGAAGGACAGACCAAGGGGAAGTTGGGGAACGCGGAGATGAAGACGGCGGTGGAAACGGTGGTCAACGAGAAGCTCGGGCAGTACATGGAGGAGCACCCCTCCGAGGCGCGCGAGATCATCGCCAAGTGCCTCCTGGCCTCCCGTGCGCGCCTGGCCGCCCGCGCCGCGCGCGACAGCGTGATCCGCAAAGGCGTGCTGGACGGCATGACGCTCCCGGGGAAGCTCGCGGACTGCAGCAACAAGGATCCCTCCCAGTGCGAGCTCTACATCGTGGAGGGCGATTCGGCCGGCGGCTCCGCCAAGCAGGGACGGAACCGCGAATTCCAGGCTATC
>CAZCWV010000075.1:0-5690 GCA_964502425.1 uncultured Candidatus Peribacteria bacterium
GGAGGATGCGCTTGCGTTCGGCGGTGGAGAGCCGCCAATCGCCCTTGGGCCCTTGGGTGAGTTCCTTCTTCTTGTTGGTAGGAGGGTTCTCCGTGTACCACGTCAGGTGCCAATCGAGGAGGTATTGGTACGCGCCAAGGAGGAAGGAACCGGAGCCGCAGGCGGGATCCACGATCTTCAGTTCACTCACCTGCTTGGGCGTCTTGCCTTCCACCAGTTTCCCCACCGTGTGCTTGACGATGTAATCCACGATGTACGTGGGGGTGTAGTACACACCTCCGGCCTTCCGCACTTCCGGTTTCTCCTCCACCTTCGCATGGTGCCCTTCCGTGAGGCGGATCACCTTGCCGAGGAACTGCTCATACACCTGACCGAGGATGTCCGCGGTAAAGACGGAGAACTCGTAGGGGCTCTCGGGGAAGTAGAGGTGCCGGATGATCTTCTTGAGCACGTCATCGTCAATCTGCAGGTTGGGCGTGAGCGTGTCGGGGGACTCGGCTTGGTCTTTCTCCTCATGGAAGTGGAAGAGGCCGGAGTTGTAGCGCTGGTCGGCCTCGCGGAAGAGCTCCTTGAGCCTGCCGTAGATCTCCGCGCCGTTCGTTTCGCGTTGCAGGCGCATGTACTCCTCCACGCCGCGGTCCTCGCAGATGCGCAGGAAGATGATGCGGTCAATGGTCTTCTGCACGGCGTAGTTGATATCCCGCTGCGAGAGCTTTTCATTCCGCAACGCGATATTCTTGGCCAGCGCCTCGCGCCACGATTCGATCTCTTCCAGGAACGCATCGTCCACTTCCTGCGTGCCGCGCTTGGACTTGCTCTGCTCCGCGAACTTGTCGAAGGAGCCGCTCTCGATGGCTTGTGGGGAGAAGATGGCAGCGATCTGGTCCCACTTCTCCTCGTAATCCTTGTAGGTGAAGTAGAGGATGCGCGCCTTTGCGGAGCCGTCGCCGTTCACGGGACGGACACGGCAGTCGTAGACGGAAAATTCCTCGAAGTCCGTGAGGATGGAGAGGGGGAGCTTGGCGGACCACGCGTAGCGGCGCACTTGGAAGGCGGGGTCCACGTCACCCTTGATATCCACGGAAGGCTTCTTCGCTTCCACGAAGAATCTCCGTACTCCGGCCGCGCGCATGCAATAATCGGGAGCCTTGTGGACTCCGGCGATCTGGATTGCGTCCTCATGGATCACGTCGCGGTACGCTTCGGACTTCCCCTGTTCGTTGTCGATGTCCCATCCGAGCGCTTTGAAGAAGGGATCCAGGAAATCCCGGCGCAGTTGCGTCTCGTTGTAGCGGCCCTGCGTGTACGCCTCCTTATGTTCCTCAAAACGCGCGACAAGCTCTTTGATTTTGGCAGGGGGTGCTATTGAGAGTGGAGTAATTGCATAGAATGGTACCAGAGATGTATGCAGCCAGACCAAGACAATGTTTCTAGCAGCCCTTCGCTATTGCCCGCAGGCTTGGGCATATCCCACCCCCAAAACCCACTTCAACCTGCCTCTTTTCCTTGTATCATGCCTTTGTGAAACCCTCTGATTTCGTCCATCCGGCTACGCGGCACGAGAGCTCCAAGCTTCCCCCCGTCCTGATGCAACCGGAGAAGGCGATCCCGCTACGCCGAGATGTACCTCACTATGAATATGAAACCCTCTGACTTCGTCCATCTTCACTGCCACAGCACCTACTCACTCCTCGAGGCCCTGCCCTTTACGGGGGAGATCGTTGCGCGGGCCAAGGAGCTCAAGCAGAACGCCGTGGGGTTGGCGGATAAGGGGCACATGTACGGGCTCATCGAGTTCTACCAGGAGGCGCGGAAACAGGACATCAAGCCCATCCTGGGGATGGATGTCTACATCGCCGCGCGCACGCGGCATGATAAAGAGAGTGGGACGGACACCAAGCGCTTTCCCATCACGCTCCTCGCCGAGACGCAGGAGGGATACGGGAATCTGCTGCAGCTCGCCACGCTCGCCTCGCTGGAAGGCATGTACTACAAGCCGCGGGTGGACAAGAAACTCCTGGAGAAATACGGGAAGGGATTGATCGCCCTCTCGGGGCCGCTCGGCGGCGCCATCCCCCAGGCCGCGCTCGCGGAGGACGGCGAGAGGATCGCCAAGCTCGCGGAGGAGTACCGCGGGTACTTCGGGGAGGAGAACCTGTACTTCGAGCTCATGGATCTCCCCAACGTCCCGGGGCAGGCCGAGGTGAACCAGCAGCTCATCAAGTGGGGGAAGGAACTGAAGGTGCCTGTGGTCGCCTCCTGCTACAGCCACTACTGCCGCCCGGAAGACGCCGAGGCGCACGATGTACTGCTCTGCATCCAGAAGAATGCGAACGTGAACGACCCGGGACGCTTCACGATGCGCGATAGCGACTACTCCATGCGGCCGTTCGAGGAGATGGAGAAGGCCTTCGCCCACGTCCCGGAGGCGCTCGAGAACACACGCGTGATCGCGGACCGGTGCGCCGTGGATTTCACCTTCGGCAAGTACCGCATCCCGCGGTATCCCGTCCCCGAGGGGACCACGGAGGAAGGGGAGATTACGCGGCAAGCGGGCGAGGGCTTCGGCCGCCTCTTCCCCGCGCCGACGGACGAACTGCAAAAGCGACTGGAGTACGAGCTTTCGGTGATCAAGCAGGTGGGCTTCGCCGGATACTTCCTCATCGTCGCGGATTTCGTGAACGAGGCCAAGCGGCGGAGGATCACCGTGGGGCCGGGGCGCGGCTCGGCCGCGGGATCGCTCGTGAGCTACTGCCTGGGGATCACGGGGATCAACCCGATGGAGCACGGCCTGCTCTTCGAGCGCTTCCTCAACCCCGAGCGCATCTCCATGCCGGATATCGATCTGGACTTCGCGGACACGCGCCGCGACGAGGTGCTGGAGTACGTACGGGACAAGTACGGCCGCGACAAGGTGGCGCAGATCATCACCTTCGGGAAGCTGCAGGCCCGCGCGGCGGTGAAGGACGTGGGACGCGCGTACGGGATGTCTTTTTTGGAGATGAACAGCTTGGCCAAGCTCATTCCAGACAGACCCGGCACCAAGCTCAAGGACGCCATCGGCACCACGGAACTCAAGGCCTCCTACGAGAGCAACGAGATCTACCGCAAGATCATCGAGATCGCCCTCAAGCTGGAGGGCAAGGCGCGCCACGTATCGGTGCACGCGTGCGGCGTGGTGATCACGGAGGAACCCGCCACCGCCTACACCCCGCTCCAGCGCGCGCCCAAGGATGAGAACGTGATCATCACGCAGTACGGCGCCAAGCCGCTGGAAGCATTGGGGCTCCTGAAGATGGACTTCCTCGGCCTCACAAACCTCACGGTGATCCAGACGACGCTGGAGATCATCGAGCGCCTCTACGGCCTCAAGCTGAAGATGACGGAGCTCCCGCTGGACGACAAGGCGACGTACGAGCTCCTCCAGAGGGGGGATACCACCGGCGTGTTCCAGTTTGAATCCGGCGGCATGAAGCGGTATCTCAAGAAGCTCAAGCCGACGCGCTTTGAGGACCTCATCGCGATGGTGGCGCTCTACCGTCCCGGCCCGATGGATTACATCCCAACGTACATCGAGAATAAGGAACACCCCGACACCATCTCCTTCCCGCATGCCGTGCTCGAGGAGCATTTGAAAGAAACGTACGGGATCGCCGTGTACCAGGAGCAGGTGCAGCAGATCGCCCAGAGCTTCGCGGGATTCACACTGGGGCAGGGCTACATGCTCATCAAGGCCGTGGCGAAGAAGATCCCCAAATTGCTCGACGAGCAGAAGAAGCTCTTCATCGAAGGGGCCGTGGCAAAAGGCCACAAGAAGAAGGAGGCCGAGGCGCTGTTCTCCATCATCGAACCTTTCGCGGGCTACGGCTTCAACAAATCCCACGCGGCGGGGTACGCCCGCATCGCCTTCGAGACCGCGTACCTCAAGGCGCACTTCCCCACGGAGTTCATGGCCGCGCTCCTCAGTAGCGACGCGCAGAAGACCGACCGCGTGATGATCGAGATCGAGGAGTGCCGCCAGATGGGGATCGCCGTGCTGCCGCCGGACATCAACGAATCGCTGCGACACTTCACCGCCATCCCTCCGGGGAAGAAACTGGTGAAGGGAAGCGCGCCGAAGGGTTCGATCCGCTTCGGACTCAGCGCCATCAAGGGCATCGGCGACAGCACCGTGCAGCAGATTATTGCGATCCGCGAGGAAGGGGGGGCGTTCGCGTCCATCGAGGACTTTGCGCGGCGCACGCCGAGCAAGGTCATCAACAAGAAGACCATCGAGGCGCTGGCCAAGAGCGGCGCGCTGGATTCCCTCGGCGACCGCCGCGTCCTCACGGAACACTACGATATCATCGCGGATTATTCCAAGGCCGCGGGGGACGTGGGACACGCACAGGCCGACCTCTTCGGGGGAACGGAGGCGGGAAACGAGGCGGCAGCCCTCAAGTTCCCGGATACGCCCAAGGCCACGGCCGCCGAGAAGCTCAAGTGGGAGAAGGAGACGCTGGGGATGTACGTCAGCAGCCATCCGCTCGCGGGATTGCGGAAGTACATCGGTAAGAAAGCGCAGCTCATCGCCACGCTTTCGGCGAAGGATGTGGGGAAGAAGATCACGCTCGCGGGGCTGGAGGAGGGGCTCAAGAAGATCATGACGAAGAAGGGCGAGACCATGGCCATCCTCACGCTCGAGGACCCCACGGGGAAGATGGAGGTCACGCTCTTCCCGCGCACGTACACGCAAGCCGCCGGCCTCTTCGGCCAGCCGGATACCGTGCTCGTGGTGGGCGGCACGATGGACCTGCGCGGCGGGCAACTGCAGATGCGCGCGGACGCCCTCAAGAAGGCCTCGCTCTCCATGATGGTCAAGCGCGCCAAGGAGGAAAAGTTCTTCGATGAGGAGGAAGCTAAGCAAGGCTTCGTCATCCGCAAGCGCGCGGAGGAAGAAGAAGGGGAGGAAGTGGTGGAGATGGTGGACGAGGAGGGGAACGTGATCGCCGGCGAGAAAGTGACCGTGAAGCAGAAGGAGGAAGCAGCCGACGAGTACTACGGCCCATTGGGGAAGTGGATTGTTTCCGGTATGGGGATGGACGAGCCGTTGAAGGATTTGGGATGGATCGAGCAAGCGGCCAGCTCTCAGCTCTCAGCTGCCAGTACTGACCGCTCAAAGCTGAAAGCTGAAAGCTCTTCCGGAACACCTCCGCATTCCTCCGTATCATATCCTACGAAAATCCACATCCACACCGTCGTCCTGCCGCCCAAAGCCCCGCGCCAGCTCCTCCTGGAACTGAAGAGGATTTTCGAGACGTTCCCCGGCAAGGAGAAGATCCAGCTCAAGGTGGGCGAGCAGATGATCCCGCTCCCCCTCACCGTCACCATGTCGCCGATCCTCGAGAAGAAAATCGAGGACGCGATCGCGGCATATACGAAATAAAGAAATTGAGAATGGAAAATTGAAAATGAAAGGGGGCAATGAAGGATGCAAACGGTATACTGGAGGAAGCAGTGTGCGATACTGGGCACGCTGCCGAAATTTTCCATTTTCCATTTTCAATTTTCCATTGTACATGCTTCCCGCTGCAACCGGCCTCCCCGAAGCCCTGCAGGTGCTGCGTGACGGCGGCATCGTGGCCCATGCCACCGATACGTGTTACGGCTTCGCCTGCGACGTCGCAAACCTCGGCGCCGTCGCAAACCTC
>CAZCWV010000076.1:0-5398 GCA_964502425.1 uncultured Candidatus Peribacteria bacterium
TGAAGAAGGGGCTCCCTCGTGATAGTATCCTCCGTGTCGTTGTCGTCATTCAGGAATTTCTTTAACGTATCACTACGATGGGGGCTCTGGAGTCTTTTCATAGCATTGGCTTCGATTTGCCGGATGCGCTCGCGCGTCACCCCAAAGATGAAACCCACTTCCTCCAGCGTATAGGAGTATCCATCTTCCAGGCCGTATCTCAGTCTGATAATATTCCGCTCTCGTTCGTTGAGTGACTGTAAGAGCTTCGCCACGCGTTCCTTGAGCAATGCCCTGTCCATTTGTATCCAGGATGCTTCCTCGCGCGTATCCTCGAGGAAATCCCCCAGGGGGGCGCCGTCCGGATCCGCGCGGTTTCCGGGAGGGGCATCCAAACTGATTGTTTGTTGGGATGTGACCTTCCGCCAGTCAGCTTCTTCCAAACTAAGTGCACGCAGTATTTCTTCCACATATGGGTGGCGTTGGAGCTCCTGCGTGAGTGTTCTTTGTGCTTTGGAGAGCTTGGGGAAGGATGAATCCACTTGATGCGCGGGTATGCGGACGGTACGAGCTTGATTGCCAATGGCGCGCATAATGGACTGACGGATCCACCAGGTGGCGTACGTGCAGAGCTTGAAGCCGCGCTTGACCTCAAACTTCTCCACGGAGTGCATGAGTCCGCTGTTCCCTTCCTGGATCAGATCCAGAAAACCCAGCCCGCGTCCGCGGTACTTCTTGGCGATGGAGATGACGAGGCGGAGGTTCCCATTCACGATATCCCGCTCGGCAGTCTTGTACTGTTGTCTATGCTCCATGATGTCCCGGACGCGGTTGCGGAGGCTCGTGGGCGTTTCCTCCAGGTGCAGGAGAATTTGATGCAGTTCCTCGATCATCTCCCGCCGTTCCTCTGCCGGTTTGCCGGACCGCTTGTGTTCCGCGATGCGTCTGCCCAGCTCATCCACCTGTCGGCTGTAGTCCTGCAAGACTTGGATCTCATGCTGAACGAAACGATCGTTGATGGGGAGTTCCTCCAGGAGTCTCGCCGCTTTCTGGCGGCTGCTGCCAAGCTCCTTCCATGCCTGCGCGCGCGCCCTCTCCGGTGCATTCCTGTTCAGGGCCTCCCTGAATTTCTTCCGGTTGCTTCCGCAGAGGTATCGAAGTGTCCCGATATTGCACGAGAGACGGCCCATGATCAGTTTTTTCTCTTTCCGATTCTTGTCAGGTTCATTGCCGCTTGGCATGTCCATGGTACTGCGTGCTCCTTCACCTCCATTCTCTGCGACGGCAACGAGCCGTGTCTTCAGCGTACGTGCCACGGCTGCGGAACCGAAAAGACGCAAGTGCAAGCGCTTTCGGTGCGCGTCCCTCTTCTTGGCGAGCGCAATCACTTCTTGGTGGGTGAGGAGCGGAATTGCCCCAATTTCATTCAGGTACGTTTTGATGGGGTCGAAGTCCCCTTGTTTGCCGACTTCCGCGTACTTCCGGTGTAAGTCGCCTTCATCTTCATCTTCCGTGTCTCCATAGGCCGTTCTTCCCTCTCCATTTCCACCTTCATTCTCATCGTCAGGCATCGCCGCCGCCGGATCCCAATAATTATCCTCTCCATCGGATGCAGGGATGTCCATGGCATCCAATGCCTCGGGCAGGCCATCAAATTCCTCGCCGTCTGGGAAATAGTCCATTTTCATGGAAGGCAGATGATAGCCTTCCTTCCCTTCTGCGGAAAGTGTTTTCCTGTAGCGGCGATTCCCGAATCGCCGCTCCGTTGGACATCAATGGTTCACCTGACGTACCGGCAGAATAGGCAGGTATGGCACTACGGGCAGGGCGTTTCAGGCTGTGGCACGGACGGATTCCCATGCGTGACCCACGTACCGTCCCGGCAGATCCAGTCGTCTTCCCCGGCAACGAGACGGAGGCCGACGATGAGGATGACGAGGGCGAGGAGGGCGAAGGCGATGAGGCTGGTCGCCGTCTTCTTCCCCTTGAAGATCAAGTACGAGTGGACGATGGGCAGGATGACGGCGAGCGCCACGGCCCAGAAAAACACCCATGCGGCATGCCACCATATGAGGGACTCCGCCATCGCAACCAGGCCGCATAGCACGAACATCCATCCCGCGAACCGCTGGCTCTTGCTCCAGGTTTCCGGGTCCGCGAGGGTCCACGGCGTACGGAGTCCTATGAACCAGTTCTGCCGGATCTTCCCCATGTAGTTGCCGATAATTACGAAGAGCGCGCCTATGCCGAACACGACGTAACGCCCCACCATCGCCGATTGCGACGGATCGAACGTGGCGACCATGGTGATGACGAATATGTACGCCATGAAGGCGACGAAGGCCGTCTGGAACACGTCCCACGCGTGCGCGAATGCCGCGTAGTTCTCTGCTTTAGGATCGAAGCGCCGGAGCAAGGGGAAGAGCACCACCATGAGCAGCATGACGCCGGGGAGGATCCATGCGCCGTACGTCTTGGGGGAGTACTGGTTCGGTTGTCCCGCGAAGTTCCAGTGCGTGGGGATCTGGTCTGGGAGATGCGGGTAGAGGATGGCCGCTGCCGCAAACGTACCGAGGACAAGGAGCCACCGCAGCCACACGAGGAGTTGCAGACCCCGAGCGGAGCCGAGGGGAGTGGAGTCGGCGGGTTGCGGATCACGAGCGGAGTCGAGAGGGGAGTCCTGGGAAGGGGAGTGGTCCATGGGGACGGGGGTTAGGAGAGGAAGGAGCGGAAGGCGAGGAGGACGTCCTCGAGGACGGACGTATTGAGGGAGTAGAAGATGAACTTCCCGCGGCGTTCGGTGACGACCAGGTTGGCGCGCTTGAGGAGATCCAGGTGGTGGCTGAGCGTGGGGCCGGTGAAGGAAAAGTGCTGGCCGATTTCCGAAACGTTGAGGTCTCCCTTCTTGAGGAGCGTGAGGATCTGGCGCCGTTGGGGGTCCGAGAGGGCTTTATAGACGTCGTTCATAATCGGGAGGGGAAGTGTAACACTTCGACAATTCGAAAATCATCTAAATGATACTCCAATGCTTTTTGCAGTCAAGAAGATCCGGATGGACGCAGGAGCGCGGCAGGTCTGTCTATCCGGATATCTCCTTTCGGATGATGCCCATGAACATTCCCTAATATGTTTTTTCGTCTGCACAGGGCCGACCGCCGGCATCTTCGGCATCATGAAAACCTTTGAAGCCCTCCGAAAGGCAAATGATTCGCACCAACTTCCCCGGTGTCCTATCCTGCTTCCATACCTTCCCTGCCCTTCGTCTCCATCGTGATTCCCGTCCGCGACCGCGCGGCGCTCTTGCGCGCGTGTCTGGAGAGCATCCGGCGTTTGGATTATCCCCGGGACCGCATGGAGGTGATTGTGGTGGATGGAGGTTCTACGGACGGTTCGGGGGACGTGGCGAGGGGACTGAGCGCCGTGGTTCTTCCCAATCCTGAGAAGCGCATTGCGCCGGGGAGGAACATCGGCTTCGCGGCGACTCGGGGAGAGATTGTCGCGTTCACGGACTCCGACTGCACGGTGGATTCCGGCTGGGTGCGCGCCGCGCTCCCGTACATCGCCGATCCCGCCGTGGGCGGCGTGGGGGGGCCGATCCTCGGTCCTACCCAGGGCGCCTTCGCCCGGAGCGTGCATTCCTTCTTCCAATTGGCCGCGGGCGTGGCGGCCGCGGCGCACTCCTCCACGCCGGGGCGCATCCGTCCCGCGGAACACATCCCCACGTGCAACCTCATCGCGCGGCGGGAGGTGCTTGCCGCCGTCTTTCCCATCGAGTGGCCGGCCGCGTACGGCAGCGACTTGGAACTCACGCGGCGCATCCGACGCGAAGGTTTTACCTTACTCCTCACGCCGGACGTGCGCGTTTGGCACCACAAGCGCACCAACATCCGTTCCTTTTTCCGGCAGCTGCGTTACTACGGCGTCGGCCGGATCTGCGCGGCGCGCCGCGACCGGACGATGCTGCGTGCCCCCCACATCCTCGCCGGTCTTGCCATTCCCCTCCTCCTTCTCGCGCTTGTTCTGGCCATCCCCTTCCCATTGCTCCTTCTGCCGCTGGCCGTATGCGCTTTGGTTGCTGCCGCCGCGTACGCCGCATGGGTATACGCGTGCTCCCGCCGGATCGCCGTTGCGCTCTTTGCCCCTTTCACGCTTTTCGTCGGGGTTGTGGGCTGGTCCGTCGGATTCCTTGAGGAGTGCGGGCGGATGTACAGGAAACGTTGATGTCGCTACACTTATTGCCTCTCCCCTCTCTCCCTATGCGCAAAACGTCCATTCTCGCCCTCCGGACCGGCCTGGCGCTCACCTTCATTGTCGTGGGCGTCTACATCTGGCTCCATCCCACGATCTGGTACTCCATGCTCCTCCCGTGGGCCAAGGGCATCACGGTGGGCGGCACCGCCCGTCCCGTCCTGCAGGCGGTGGCAATCTTCGACATCTTCATCGGCATCCTGTTCCTGCTGGATTTGTGGACCTGGATCGTGGCGCTCATTGCGAGCGTGATGCTGGTGCTTTCGCTCGCCGCCACCGGCGTCTCGGACGCCACCGTACGGGATATCGGCCTCCTCGGTGCATCCCTCGCGCTCCTGTTCGCCACGATGCCGGAGAAGACCGCGCGCAAAATGCGCGTTCGGTGATGGGGGACGTTCCGCTGCGAATATGGATTCACAGTTACGGGTGGGCCGGAATCCTCGGCAGCACCCGCTCCACGTGGAAGAGCTTCAGTTTCCGCATGAGGTGTTCGCGGAATGCCGTGACGCCGTCGCTGACCATGGAGTAGAGGGGATGACGGTGCCTGCGCCAGAAGAACGTTCGTTTGTGCTTGGGGGAGATGAGGGCGCGGAACATACGGCGCTCGTCGCGCGGCTTGGGGGCGTGGATGAGGAGACAGCTCCCCATGTCCCACACGTGGTGGGCGTCGCTCCCTCCCAGGAAGATCATGCCGCGGGGGATCATCCGTACGGGTAAGTGTGTGGTGTTCTTGGCCTGCAGCGACAGGCGTCGCAGGAGGCGCGTCAGGTGCATGGCCGAGAGGAACTGCTCCAACGCGGCGAGCGACGCGTTGTACTTTTCCACGAAGTGCAGCGTGCGCTCCTCGCGGCGCGCGTCCCGTTCCGATTCGTGCCGGAGGATGCCCGAGTCACTGGGGGCGAAGGGGTGGGGGATCACGCCGTAGAGGCGCCGATCCTGCCGGACGCGCGTAACGAGCTGCCCGATCGTCAGGCGGTACGGCGTGATGATGTCCTTCTGCGTGTACACGTACTGGTCCCGTGAAAACACGATCATGTCGATGCCTTCCTTACTCAACGCTTCCACGGCGGGAATGATGACGGTTCGCGCTTTCTCGGGGCGTTCCCGCAGCAAGGTTCGGTAGGAGCGCAGGGGAAGCTTGAAGGCGTGCTCCGCGACGAACACCGTGTCC
>CAZCWV010000077.1:0-3830 GCA_964502425.1 uncultured Candidatus Peribacteria bacterium
GTCCTCATTTCCGATTACGCCAAGGGGACGGTGACGCCGCGCGTGATCCGCGAGGCGATTCGCTTGGGGAAGAAGCACGGCATCCCCGTCGTCGTGGACCCCAAGCCCCGCGCGGGTTTGTCACAGAACGATTTCCGCGGGGCCACGTGCCTCACGCCCAACGTGCAGGAAGCGCGCTCTCTCCTCGGCGACCCTGAGGCTTCGGCGGATACGCTGGCGCGCGCGCTCAGCCGCGCGACGGGGGCTGCGGTGTGTCTCACGCGGGGGAAGGACGGGTTGGATGTGTGGAGCAAGGGGAAGCTTCTCACGCATTGCGATTCCCTCGCCCCCGCCGTGGTGGACGTATCCGGAGCCGGCGATACCGTGGCGGCCGTGGCGGCGTTGGCGCTCGCGGCCGGCGGATCGCTCACCGACGCGGCGGACATGGGGAACCGCGCCGCGGGCGTGGTAGTGCAGAAGCAGGGAACGGCCGTCCTCACTCCCGCCGAGCTCGATGCCGTCCTCTGACAATCCTCTGTTGCAGGCGCTTCTCCTCGACCGCGACGGGACGCTCAACGTGGACATCGGCTCTCCCCCGTCCCCCCAAGACATCGTCCTCCTGCCGGGTGTTGCGGAAGGGCTGCGGCGCTTCCGGGACGCCGGTGCGCAATTCTTCATCGTCACCAACCACGCGTCCATCGGACGGGGGAAGGATACGGAGAAGAACCACGCGGCGTGCATGGACCGCCTCCTCGAACTCCTCGCCGCCGAAGGCGTGACCATCCGGGGATACCGGACGTGTCCCCACGCGTCGGAAGCACAATGCTCCTGCCGCAAGCCGGGAACGGGGATGTGGGAGTCGCTACGTGGGGAATTCACCCTCGATCCTGCCGCCTGTTTGGTGGTGGGGGACAAAGATACCGATATTCTCCTGGGGAAGGCCATTGGCGCACGGACGGCCCGGATCCTTTCGGAGCAGTATCCCCAAACCGTCACTGCGGACTACACTATTGCCGATCTCCGCGAACTCGCGGATCTCCTCCTATGACTACCTCTTCCAAGATCGTCAGCATTGCCGAAGCCTCCAAGCGCGCGGAGGCAGCGCGAAAGGCAGGCAAGACCGTGGTAACGACCAATGGCGTCTTCGATCTCTTCTCCATGCCGCACCTCCAGATACTGGAATTCGCGAAGGCCCAAGGCGATCTCCTCTTCGTAGGTGTGAACAGCGACGCGTCCGTCCGTGCGCTCAAGGGGGAAGGCCGTCCGGTGGTGCCGGAGGAAGAGCGCGCGCGCATCGTGGCGGGCCTGGCGTGCACGGACTGCGTGTTCCTCTTCGACGATGCGGATCCGCGCCCCTGGCTGCCCACGATCCGTCCTTCCATCCACGTCAATTCCGCGGAGTACACGGAGCAGTGCGTGGAGGATTCTGTCTTGAAGGAGATAGGGGCGACGCTCGTCCTCCACCCGCGCGACACCGCCCACCGCTCGACGAGCGATCTCATCGCCTCCATCCGTTCACGTCCGTCGTGATGTTCGCCACGGTTGCCATCGATGCGCTCACGCTCCTGGCGCTCCCGTGGCTGCTCCTTTCCGCGTGGTTCCGTGGACGGCGCTCCTCTTCCCCGCGGAAGATCCTCGTCATCCAGCTGGGGAAGATCGGGGACATGGTTTGTACAACACCGCTGTTTCGCTCACTAAAAAAAAGGGATGCTGATGCGGAAATCACGGTACTCGGTCTGGGACGCACAGCTGATATTCTCCGGGGGAATCCCTGTGTGGACCGGCTCGTGGATGCGGATGCTCCATCCTTCAAAGGGTTTAGGGGGCGATTACATCTCCTTTCGTTTCTCCATCGTGCGCATTTCGATGTGAGTGTCGCCGTCCTCCCCGGCACGTGGAACGCGCTTCTGGGACTATGGACGTCGGCACCGGTCCGTCTGCATACGCGCGGCGGGCGCATGGGGTTCTTCGGACGATTCCTCCATGCGTTCCATACGCATCGTCCCTCCTTTGCGCGCGGCACGCGCACGTACGATCACTACATGGATATCGCGAAGATGATCGGCGCACCCGTTGTTCCCTATCGTCACGAAATGTTCCTCACGGATGCCGAACACGCGGAGGCCGGCCGATGGCTGCGGGACCACGGTGTGCCGGAAGGCGGCCGCTTCGCCGTCCTCTCGCTCACGGCGGGGAACCGGCTCAAGGAGTGGCCGCTGGAACGGTTCGTGGAGGTGGCGCGGCATCTTGTCGAACGCCAGGGCATATCCGTGCTCTTCTCCTCGTCGGATACGGCCGTCACCGCCCGCGCGCGGCAGTCGTTCCCGTCCCCCCTCTCGGTTGATGCCGGCGGCCTTTCCCTCCGCCTCCTCGCCGCGGTCATTGCGCGTGCATCCCTGTTCATCTCCGTCGATACCGGCCCACTCTACATTGCGCACGCGTTCGGTATTCCCTTGGTCGATATCATCGGTCCCGTGGATCCCGCGGAACAACCCCCGCCGCCCGGTCCCCGCGTTGCCCTCGTCCTTCCACCCGGCATTGCCCCCTCTTCCTTTGTGGCGGAGACGTTGCGTGTTTCCACGGAGGAACAACGGATCGCGCTGGAGCGGACGACGGTGGAGCAGGTTATCGCGGCGGCCGATGGATTGCTTCCCCGCGTGGTGTCGTGAATGTCTGATATCAGATTGATCTGATTTCTATCGTTTCGCGCACGCCCCCTCACCCCGCCCTCTCCCCCACATCTCCATGACGGGAGAGAGGAATCGCTTTCCATCCCAAGTCGGCTTCCTTCCTCCGTCATGGGGGAAGTGGTGGGAATGGGGGTGGTGGAGAGGGGGGCAAGGAAACGCAATTCTTCACCGGAGCGTGATGCGGTGGAAGCGCCACGAATCATGTTATTTTTGTATGACGGGAGAACGCTCGCTGCGTCTTCCGCACACCAATCCCCAGTGCCATCTCGACGCGGATCACGACCAGGAGCAATGCAATCAAGGGCAGGAACGCTTTGGGTGCTTGTACGCGGTGCAGCGTCCGCAGGCGATCCTGGATTATGGAAGGGCGCAGGGAATGGAATATGCGGCGGGTGTACGCGGCAATCCCGTTGGCCAGTGGGGAAGGATAGCGGCTCTGCTCGGGGATGCCGTACCCGATGCGGAAAGCTTTCCTCAGGAGTGGCACGAGGGGGCGTGCGGGGTGCATCACGACGGCGGTGGGGGCGTGGCACGTCCGGAAACCGCGGTCCATCGCGAGCAGCGCGAAGGCCGTCTCCCCTCCGCTGACGCCCGCATCCGGGAAGAGTCCCACGTCATCGAACACGCTCCTCCGCACGAAGAGGTTTGCGGAGACGGGCAGGAAGGGCGCGGCCAGGGGGTCCGGATTGAGGAACGTGACGGCATCCGCGAAGTGGGCGGGGCCGGGGCGCGGAGGAAAGAGCATGACGACCGCTCCCCCAGCCAAGGATACGTCCGGCTTTCCATGCAGTACTGCCACCCCTTGTTCAATCCATTGCGCGTCGGGTCGGCAATCGGCATCCGTGAACGCGAGCACGTCCCCCCGTGCATGCCGTATCCCCGTATTGCGCGCGAGGTCGGCGTTGGGGCGGCGGTTTTCGGTGAGCAGGACGGCGCCGTACGCACGGCAGACGTCGACGGGAGGATGGCGGGACAGATTGTCCACCACCAGCACCTCGAAACGTTCCCGCGGGTAGGATTGTTTGGAGAGATGTTGGAGCGCAACTGCAAGCCGTTCCCCATCATCGTGGACGGGGATGATCACAGAGACGAAGGGCAGGTCAGTGTGCATTGGAATCATGGTATGCCCAACGTGTGGAGGGTGGAACGGTTCAATCCTGT
>CAZCWV010000077.1:3840-5304 GCA_964502425.1 uncultured Candidatus Peribacteria bacterium
CGGGGGCTTCCCCTCCACCCTCTTCCTCCCGGACCGCGAGGAGGCGGAAGTAAACGTACGCCGTGATGCCCTGGTTGAGGACAAAGGTGAGCCCCGCCGCGGCCACGAAGGCCGTGAGCGGCGGCAGGAAGGAGAGAAGCACCCACTGCGCCCCGCAGGCGAGGAGGATCGTGGTCGCGCTCCACACCGTGGAGAGCCACGTCTTGCGCAGGAGGCGCAGGAGCGGCGTGTTGTTCACGTTAAGGGCGGCGAAGATACCGATGAGGGTGAGCCAGATGGCAGGGACGATGGCGCCGTCGAAGGCCGCGCCGTAGAAGATGTGGATGGCGAAGGGCAGGACGGCGGCGGCGCCGAAGCTGAGGAGCGCGTGGAAGAGGAGGGCGTGCTTGAGCAGGCGGACGCAGGTCTGGCGGAGGACGCGGTTCCCGCGTGCGGATACCGTGGGGAGCACCGTCGTCGCCAGCTGGTTGGCCGGGGCCAGGAGAACGCGCCGGGGCACGTTGCTCACCGTGAAGCTGATGCGCGCGAGGCCGACCATGGCGGGCGAGACCGCCACGCTCATAACGAAGAAGAGGACGTTGGGGTAGAGGTTGCCGATGTTCTTATCCAGCCCTATCCAAAGGCCCTGCACGAAGTATTCCCGGAAGTGCGTGAAGGAGGGGCGAAGGATGTCCTGGAAGCCGGGGAGCAGGTAGCGTTTTTGCAGGCGGCGGTAGAGGAAGAGGAAGAGGGGGAGCTGCAACAGGTTCACGAGCGCCTGAGCGAGCAGCACGCCCGCCACCCCTCCGCCCTGCAGGAGGAACAGCGCCGAGAGGAGCAGGGCGATGAAGGCGGATCCCTGTTCGAGGATAGCGAGGGCGCGGATTTCGCGGACCGTCTGGAGGATGGCAAAGAAGACGGTGGGTGCCGCGCTGAGGAGGATGATGAGGAACGAGATGCGCGCGAGCCGGCCGATGGAGGCATCGTGGTACAGCGCTTCCGCGATGGCAGGAGAGAAGGCGATGAGGATCAAGAGCAATGCAGCCATCCCCACCGTCATAATGAGGAAGTACGAGAGGACGCCGGCCATGCCCTTCACGTCCTTCTTCCCGTACTGCTCGGCGAAGAAGGTGGTGGCGGAGGAGCCCTGCCCCCAGTTGACGGCGATACTAAACGTTCCCGTGAACGCCAACACCACCGCGTACACGCCGTAGCCTGTCGGCCCCAGGAAGCGGGTATAAAGGATGGAGGACAGGAGGTTGAGGCCGATGGAGACAGCGCTTCCTGCCTGCATCGTGGCCACGTCGCGAACGAAGGGGATGCGGCTCAGATACTGCAAACGGCGTTTCATGCAGGAGCAGCATACCTCGCTTCGGCGGTGTGCGGGGAGGGAATCCGCGAGGCTTTCCATCCTTTCCCCCGTCTCCTCTTGCTATACTCCCCGCAATGGACTTCCTGAAGAATGTGCTCCGCGCGCTCAAGAGA
>CAZCWV010000078.1:0-5293 GCA_964502425.1 uncultured Candidatus Peribacteria bacterium
CACTTGCTTCATCTTCGGCATGTCCGCCTTCAGTCTCCCGTACAAACCGATCATGGCCAGCAGGAAGATGAGGAAGGCGGTGGAGGCGAGGGAGGCATGCACGATATCCATGGCGTACTGTAGGAGAACGGGTTTTCCAGGCGTGAGGAGCATGATGGCCAGGGAGAGGAGGTAGGCGGGGAAGAGCGTCAGCGCGACCAGGACGAAGAGGGTCCTGAAAATACGCCACAGGCGTCCCCGTGTAAGGTGGATGCTCCCACGCAGCCCGGAGCGGTACGGCCTGTCTTCGCAGGCGAGGATAGCGGGATAGAACGACGTGCGTAGCATGTAGATGATGGCGGGGATGAGGAGCGGGGAGAGGATGAGGAAGACGATGAGAGGCGGGGTGGGAGGCGGAGCGATGAAATCGGTGCTCTGCAGGAGCAGGAAAAAGGCAGCGATGGCCGGCACGACGAATAGCAGCGCGCGGTAGAACACAAGGCACTGTTGGAGGAGTGAGGTGAGGAGGAGCGGGAAGACCATCGGCAAGGCATCGCCGGAGACGCGACGGAAAGAGGAGCGCGTCCTTCCCGCGCGCTGCGTGACCATCCGCTTCCCTACAAGCAGTATGGCGCTCATGCCCCAGAGCGTGACGATCCCCAGGACGAGGGAGAGCGCGAGGAACAAGAGATCCATCGTGTCGAAAATCCCCGCGATGTTCCGCGCCTCCCATACTCGGTTGAGCCAGGCGGAGAGGGCGGTGGGGAAGATGAGAAGCCGCACGAGCACAGCGCTGAGCACGGGTTGTTTGCGTAAATAATCCCACGCTTCCTCCAGGAGGGGCACGGGGGCGAGGGCGTCCTTTTTTGGCATAGTGCAATGATTGTACGCAGCGAGTACCCCTGGAGCCAAGAGAGTTTTCTTACAGCGGGCGCTTGCCGTTCCGCGTGATCCTGATGAAGCCCGCCGTTTCGATGATGCGGAGCCCTTTCTCTTTCTTGGCGAGGCCGTCGAGCAGGAGGTTCAAGCCGATGGCGTCCGAGGCCATGTGGCTGCACTGGATCATATTCACGTTGTGCTTCTTGGCCATATCCAGCGTCTTCTCCGTTACGTGCATGGAGAGGATGGTGCCCACGCCCGCCCGCGACTGCTCCTCCAGGAATTCCTCCGGGCCGTTGGTTCCCCCCGTGAATTCCGTGGCCACGATCTTCCCCGGACGGCTGTTCCCCGAACCGTGGGCGAGAATGGGAGGGTTCCCCTTCTTGGCATAGTACTTGTATTCCGGGATCTCCCGCAGGGCGTTGAGGATATCCTCCAGGCTGTCGAACTCCTTCTTGCAGATCGTCGTTTCCATGAACTGCCAAACCAGGTTATCCGCCACCGTGTGGCAGACAACGGCGGGGAAGCCCAGGAGCTCCGCCGCGCGCTCCGTGCGAAAGAGGTTGTCGGCGTGGATGGCGCGCCAGATGCGGTCCATGCGCGGGCGCAACTGCGCTTCCGCGTGGTTCACGGGAACTCCCACCTGCATCATCACTTCCACTTGGAGGGACATCACCTTGTCCAGGTCCGCAAGCGGCCGCCCCTCCGGATGGTGGATGAGGAGCGCATCGATCCTCTCTCCCCGCTCGCGCAGCCGGTCGGCCAGGAGCACTTCCGCCGTCTCGATATCAATGCCTACCATGAGTGACTTCACTTCTTCCTCCCCCGTCCCCGCGATGATGCGTGAATCGAAGTAGGGGTTCCAGAGACGTTCGAGATCGAAGAACTCCTTCTCCTTCGCTTCCATCTTCTCGTATTTCTCCTTCTGCTTCTTGAGGAGCTTCTCAATAGCTTTCTTGCCGCGCGGGTCCACCTCCATGGCGTTGCTGACGGCGAATTCGATGATCTTCCTGAGTTTCATATGTGGAAGGGAAAGTGGCGCGGTTCGTTTGCAGTAAAGCACGTTGATGGTGAATGATCAAATACGGGATTGATTTATGTACGTCAGAGACCGTTGGAGATGGTTATGAATATCGTGCATGAAGGACCTTCTCAAGTTCTCTTTTCAAGGAAGCCAGTGCGCTGCGAATCTGACGGCACACCGGCACCGACGCTGTGATGTCTCTTTGCTGATTTTCTTTGCGGTTTGCATCAGTTTTCCCTGTTCCATGGATGCAATGACCAAAAGCTTTTCTTCAGGTGTAAGCCGCTGAAACGCTGTTTCCAATTCTTCACCATCGAAGCCTGAATACCCTTCCAATTCCGTACGCGCTGCGTCGACCACTTTTTGCCATTGCTCAAAAGAGTATTCCATACGGTTATTCCCCGTTACGAGGAGATAGTGCTCGGAGAGTAAGGATAGGGTGTCGCAAGAGTATGGGGAGCATTGCGTGCATATTCCCCTTCCCGAGCGCCTTCCCCTCTCCCCGTCGTTTCCAGGCTTTGCGGAACATGATCGCCAGTTGGGAGGAGAAGGCTTGGCGAGCGGCGCGCTTCACGTCCGTAGGCGCGTCGGGATGGCGCGTCAGCAGGTCGATGCACCGGAGGCGGTCCGCCAATCCCGCCCCCGCCTCGTCGTTGCGCATGCTCGCGCCAGAGGGGTGGACGCGGAAGAAGCCCGCTTCCCGCGTGAGGACGTGGAGGTTGGCCACGAGAAGAATGCGGAGCCAGTACTCCATGTCGAGTCCCTGCGGCAGGTCTTCCCGAAAACGGCCGATGCGGTCCACGACGGATTTCCGGAGCACGACGAAGCTCGGCTCGCCGACGAGGTTGGGGCGGAGGCCGCGCCCGATCCACATCTTGAGAAAGGACGTCCCTTCCTGCGTCCCCGTTCCCATCACTGAGCGGCGCGCCTCCTGTATGGCATCGAACCCCGCTGCCTGCCGGAACGCCTCCGCCTCCGCGCTCCCGTCGGTACGGTAGGCATGGAAACACGTGACAATGCCGACGTCCGGCTCCCGCTCCAGTACCGTCACCGCCCGTGCGAGGTACTCCGGATCCCACACGTCATCCTGGAAGAGGTACGCGATGAAGTTACCGGATGCTTGTGCGAGGCAGGCGTTCCAGTTCCCGCCGATGCCGAGGCGGAAGGCGTTCCTCTCGTAGCGGATCCGCGGATCCCGGAGGGAGGGCGCGATGATGTCACCGATGTCCGTTGCCGATGCATCATCGTGGATGAGGAGGGTCCAGTGAGGATAGGTCTGTGCGAGCACCGAGGCCACGGCTTCCCGCAGGAACCGAGGGTCCGGCTCGTACGTCGGCAGGAGGATGCTAACCGTGGACATAGGAATAGCTTAGAGGGAGATGAGGAGGCTACAAGAGGAGGATGCCGAGGATTCCGAAGATTCCGAGGAACTCACCTCCAACAACGCCGTTCAACGAAATGCAGCCGATCCTCGGCATCGTCGGTATCTTCGGAATCCTCGGCATCCTCAATTTCACCGGCATTCCCGGCATCCTTCGTTTCAACCTGCTATTATACTGTCGTTCCGCATGAACCGCGTTTCGGTGAAAATCGTCGGCGCTTCCGGCCAGGGGATCAACTCCATCGGCGAAGTCCTGGCGAAGGGGCTCAAGAGGAGCGGGTACTGCATCTTCGGCTACCGCGAGTATCCGTCCCTCATCAAAGGGGGGCACGCGAGTTACCAGATTGACCTGAGCGATGAGCGGATCGGGAGCAGTGGAGGGCAGGCGGAGATTCTCCTATCGCTCAACCATCATGGATTGAAGATCAATCTTCCGGATCTCAAGGAAGGCGGCATCCTCATTCATGCCACTACTGGGTGGAAGTTCGGGAAGGAGGAAGAGGCGCTCCTCAAGGAACGGAAGATTCACGCGGTGCTTTTGCCCGTGGAATCCATCCTCGCGAAATTGGATGCCAAGCCGATACTGGGCAACGTCCTCATTGCGGCGTTCGTGTGGAAGGTGCTGGGTTTGCCCAAGGATGCGCTCAAGACGTTCGTGGGCGAGCGGTACGCCAAGAAAAAGGATCTCCTCGACCTCAACATGCGCTGCATCGATGAGGGATACGGCTTCACGGACGCCGCGGCTCCGTCGGTCTCCGTCACGCTGCCGCCCTCCAAGGACGAGTGGAAGAGCCAGATGCTCCTCACGGGCAGCCAGGCGATGGGGCTGGGGGCCGTGCATGCGGGCGTCCGCTTCTACGCGGGGTACCCCATGACGCCCTCAAGCCCCCTCCTCAGCTATATCGCGGAACTGCAGAACAAGACGGGGATGGTCATCAAGCAGGCGGAGGACGAGATCACGGCGGCGCAGATGGTCAGCGGGGCGATGCTGATGGGGACGCGCGCCCTCACGGCCACGTCCGGAGGCGGGTTCGACCTCATGGGCGAGACGCTCTCGATGAACGGCCTACTCGAAAACCCCACGGTCTTCGCTCTTGCGCAGCGGCCGGGCCCCGCGACGGGATTGCCCACGTGGACGGCGCAGGGGGACCTGCTCATGGCGGTGCACATGGCGCACGGAGAATTCCCGCGATGCGTGATGGCCGTGGGTGATGGTGAGGATGCGTTCCATCTGGTGGCGGAGGCATTCAATGTCGCGGAGGAATTCCAGATTTCGGTGATTGTTCTCTACGACAAGCACATCGCGGAAGCGCTCTACACGCAGGTTCCCTACGACCAATCCAAAACAGCTCTACAGCGAGGCAAGCTCGTGACGGATCCTGCGGGACTCGCCGTGCTCCAGGCTTCCGATCGGTACGACCCTGCGGTTCCCGATGGCGTGTCCAAGCGGTGGCTCCCGGGCAGCAAAGCGGCGACGTTCTGTGCGCAGGGTGACGAGCACAGCGGCGACGGGTCTTCCGTGGAGAGCGCGGAGAACGCGCGGGCGCAGATGGAGAAGAGGATGAGGAAAGTGGAGGCGCTCCGGCGAGCTCTCCCCGAACCGGAGCTCCTGGGGTCCCAGACCCCCGATATCCTCCTTGTCAGTTGGGGGAGCAACAAGACCGTCATCGAGGACGTGCTGCGCGATCCCTCCCTAGCTGGGAAGAAGATCGGCTTCCTCCACTATACGTATCTCTGGCCGCTGAGGACGGAACGGCTCGCGGCGCTGGCCAAGAAAGCGAAGCGCGTGGCGCTGGTTGAGTGTAACGTCCAAGGCCAGTTCGGCCAGTTGATCAGGATGGAGTGCGGACTGAACATCACCGAGAAGATCCTCAAATACGACGGCCGGCCGTTCTTCTACGAGGAACTGCTGGAACGCCTATCGCCCCTCCTCTAAGCCTATCATGTCCCTTCCTCTCGATAGCACCGGCGTCGCCATGAAGGACTACGCGTCTCCCGTCCTCTGCACGTGGTGCGACGGCTGCGGCGAC
>CAZCWV010000079.1:0-3771 GCA_964502425.1 uncultured Candidatus Peribacteria bacterium
AAGCCGTTTTGCGCGCGCTCAACGACGAGTTGTTGGCGGTAGAGGTGGCGCTCACGAAGCCCGTGAGCGAGGACGTAGGGACAGGTCGCGACCTGTCTGCGCCGGAGAGCGAGGACGTAGGGGCGTTGCATGCAACGCCCGAACAGGAGATCGAGGAATCGGTTGAAACGCTCATTGAAAAGCCGATCGAGTAACAATCCCTCGCGTCGGCTCCGCTTGGCGAAGTCGACGTGAGAGATGGTTCATCCGTCTCTCGGTGGTGTATCACTTCTCATCTACCCTGCCGCGTTGAAAGGTCGAGACCCTTTGGGTCGCGCGTCGGGAACAAGCAATGTTGGGCACTTAAGCTCAACACAATGACTTCGATTCATTAGATAGTATGGCAAATGTGAATCTTGCGAAGCGTCTATTTACGCTCGCAGTCGTAGCCATGACGATCTTGTGGACTGGAGCGGCTGGTCTCGTTCCTCTGGTGACCAACGCTCAGGTGAGTCTCGCCTCCGACGACCTCATTAAGGGTTCTTCCTTTTCCACGGTCTACTACTACGACGGTGAGGGCCGATGGACCTTCCCAAACGAGAAGGTCTACTTCTCCTGGTACAGCAACTTCAGCGGCGTCCGCACGGTTTCTGACAGCCAATTGGCTGGCATTGCCTTGTCGGGCAACGTGATGCAGCGTGCCGGTACAGAGTGGATCAAGATTACTTCCGATCCAAAGGTGTACGCCGTCTCCCCAGATGGTGCGTTGCACTGGATTGAGTCGGAGAGTGTCGCGAGTGCGCTTTACGGCGGCTCCGGATGGAACACGTTCATCCAGGACATGCCAGATGTGTTCTTCGCGGACTACTCCACCGGCGCCTCTCTTATGAGCGCCGATGACCTGTACAATGGTGCCCTCGTCGAGTACGCCGGTGACACGTTCCTTGTTTGGGATGGTGTGCGCCGTGAAGTCAGCTCGGCCGGTATGTCGGCAAACGGCTTGCAGAGCAAGCACGTGTTGAACACGACCGTAGACGTCTCCGCGATTGCCGCTGGCGCCGCGTTGACGAGCGAGAGCGCTGAAATCTCCGATGTCTCGCAGGAGGCCTCGGGCGATGAGCCGGTGGTAGCGGGCGACCTTACGGTCTCCGTTGCTTCCAGCACCCCCGCGGGTGCTACGCTCCCGGATGGAGCGACCGGTGTGGAGGTTGTAACCTGGAAGTTCATGGGCGAAGGCACTGTGAGCTCCTTGGTCTTGAACCTCGGCGGCGTAAACGCCACCACCATCATCAACAATATCTACCTCTATGAGGGAGACACACGGTTGACCGATGGGCGTTCCGTCAACAGCGCCACGCGCCAGGCCACGTTCAGCAATTTGAGCTGGGATGTGGATGGTACGGCGTACTTGACGGCGGTGGTTGAATTCGCTGTCGGTGCTGCCGGTGGTGAGACGGTATCCATGGGCATTGCCTCGGCTGCCAACGTTACCTCGACTGCCGACATTGGTGGCTCCTTCCCGGCGAATGGCAACACGTTCACTATGGCGGCAAACAATGCCGGCCTTGTGACGGTGACCAAGTCGGGTTCCATCAACAACCCGGCGATTGGTGCGCAAGATGCGGTCATCAGCTACTTCCGCTTGGCTACGACCACGGAGGGAGGCAACATGGAGCGCATCACCGTGCTCATTGAGAACGCGGTGGACCACGACGACTACAAGTTGTGGGACGGCACGCTCCTCGTGGCAGAGGGTGTAAACACCAATGGCGACTATGTTAAGTTCGCCTTGGACACTCCATTCTTCATTGACGAGGGCGACAGCAATATCTTCAAAGTGACCGCCGACATGGGCGGCCAGAACGGCGAGGATGTGCAGGTCTACCTGGACAATGACTCGGACTTGGTCATGCTCGGCGCCGACTACGGCTACGGCATGCGTGTAGATCGTGGAGAGGCCACGGGTGACGCGGGTACCTTCGGTGGTCCCGGCGGCGCCTCGTGTAACGCTTCCACGGACGAATGTTCGTACAGCACCTTGGAGGGTGGCGACGTAACATTCACGTTCAACGGCCCATCGGCCAATGATATTGGTGTGGGTGAGAAGGACGTGGTCTTGATGGCCTTCGCCCTTTCTGTGACCCAAGACATCACCATCAAGAACTTCCCCATCCGCGTCGCAGAAGATGACAACGATGACGGAGTGCTCTTCGATGCAACCGGTACGGCCGCAACAGATAACGGCGGTCTCTACCACGACGGCAATACGGAAGGAAACCTGCAAGACATCTCGATCCGCCGTGCGGATACGCAGCAGCGCTTGTGGGGGCCCAACGAAATCGCCGCAGACAGCACGACCGCTCTGGACTCCATTCAGACGATCACCTTCACAGAAGATGTCTTCTTTGCGGGTGGGACGTCCTTGGATCTTGAGATCACATCAGATATCAACGACAACGCCGCCGCGGCGGATATCTTCTCCGTGTTGATCGACATGGACAGCTCCAGCGGTACGCTCACGGTTGAAGACAATAATGGTGACAACCTCACGGTGGGCACCGAAATTGTCCCATCCGGAGATATCAATGGGAACGGCTTTACGGCCCGTGCCCCATCCATGGCGATCTCGCTCGCGAGCGCTCCGTCCGGAACGGGTAACACGACCGTACAAGGCAGCTCCAACGTAACCATGGTCGGCTTTGCGCTCACTGCGGGCACCGCAGAAGACGCGCTGATCACGGACTTCATGGTGAGTGCCTACGGTGATAACACCGCGGTCGGAGCTACGGATTACGTCAAGGGTGGTGAGGCCAGCGGTGCGCAGGTAGAGGACAACATCTCTTCCTGCTCGCTCTATGATGGTTCCAATAACCTGGTTGGTGGACCGAAGGGGTCATCTTCTACGGGAACGACCTTCACCTTCGATAACATCTCTTGGACGGTTGAAGCGGGTACGGTGGATACGGCAAAGATTGTTTGTAATCTTGCCAACCCCAGCGAGACCTCGACCAGCTTCTTTGCCTTCGATATTGAGGATGCTTCGGCAGACCTCACCACGGAGGATGAGGACGGGGATGACATCGTTGAAACAGGAGATGACGTCAACGGCATTGACTCCGACAACAACGACACGGTTGATGCCGCGCCGAGTGTTGCTTGGACGGTTTCTGCCGCCGGTACTCTCGCGGTGGCTCTGGACAGCAGCTCGCCGTCTGCCATGCTCCTCATGAGTGGCACGTCGGACAACTGGGTGGCTTCCTTCCGTGCTACGGCGACGGATGAGGACTTCGAGATCCAGACCTTTGCCGTCTATGAGCGGCAAGCGACGGACGACACCCAGACCTCTGCTTCCGCCTATGCCAACAACGTTGGCTCTGTAACCATCTCTTACGAGGATGCAGATGGTGTGACGCAGACGAGCACGGCCTTCATGAGTGCAAACGTTGCCACGTTCTCCGGCCTTGAGGCCTTTGTGGATGTGGATCAACCGTCCGTGATTGACTTGTACGTGGACGTGCCGACGATTGACCGGTCTTCCGGTGGCTCTGCCACGTCCGGTGAGCGCCTTGAGTTGTCCGCCTATGAGACGGGCAGTGCAGGGGCTTCCTTCAAGTCCGTGGGTATCGGTTCCGGTAGCACCGTGGACGAGGACGGAGTGACCTTGAACTTCGCTTCGCGACTCCATGAGATCGTGGAGACCTACCCAACGGTGGCCTTGCATGCCTCCAGCCCGTCCGGCGATGCGTCGCCAGGAACGAACGAGGCCTTGCGCTTCACCGTGTCTGCGGCAGG